>JAVEWN010000121.1:0-8847 GCA_034004515.1 Anaerolineales bacterium
TCAAAACGTTACGATGAAAATGGATCTGCCCGGCGAGACCAAGACCGAGCAGATGAAGTGCCAATCTTGCGGCGGCGTCATCACCTCTGCGGATATAAAAATTATGGCGGGTGCGCCCGTCGTCACCTGTCCTTATTGCCATTCGACCTATCAGATCATCGAAGAACCCAAATGGTAAAGGGCTGACGGAGAAACATCCCATGAAAAAGAGAATTCTTTCTTGCCTGTTCGTGCTTGTGCTGGCTTTCAGCCTGGCCTCCGGGGTTTCGGCGCAGAATTATTCGTTCACGCTCGAGCGCGAAGAGGCTGATGTCTATGTCAACCCAGATGGTTCTTTAACCGTTGAGTATGCCTTCACCTTCGTCAACGCCAGCGGAGCCAGCCCGATTGATTTTGTAGACGTGGGCCTGCCAAACGGCAATTACGAGTCATCTTCGATCACCGCTGACGTGGACGGGAAACCCGTCTCGATTTCGAGCGATTACCAGGGCAATGGATCGCACGGCGTCGCGGTCGAACTTGGTTCACACGCCATCCCCGCCGGACAGCGCGGTACAGTCCATGTCCGGGTAGGGGTCATCGAGCGCATGTTGTTCCCAGATGATAAGGACAAAGATTATGCCAGCATGAATTTCTCGCCAACCTGGTTTGGTTCGGAATTTGTAAAAGGCAGCAGCGATCTGACGGTTCGTTTTCACCTGCCGCCCGGAATCCAACCGGAAGAGCCGCGTTATCACCTCGCCAAGGGCGGCTGGCCCTGCGACAAAGAGCCAACTGCCGCGCTGGATGCAGGCGGCCAAATCGTTTACACCTGGCAATGTGCCGATGCCAAAGGCTACACCCAATACACTTTTGGGGCTTCCTTTCCGGCCAAATATGTGCCAGAAGGGGTGATTGTGCGCCCCTCGCTCTGGGATAAACTGAATATCGACACAGATGCCCTCTTTGGCTTTGGGTTTATCTGCTGTTTCGGTGGTTTTTTCTTTGGCGCACCCATTCTGGCGGCGGTCAACGAACACAAACGCAAAAAACAATACCTTCCCCCAAAAATTTCAATCGAGGGACACGGCATCAAGCGCGGCCTGACTGCGGTCGAAGCCGCCATTTTGATGGGACAGCCGCTCGAAAAAGCGATGACAATGGTTTTGTTTAGCATTATCAAAAAACAAGCAGCCGAAGTTGTGACCCGCGACCCATTGCAGTTAAAGGTTGCAGATCCGCTCCCGGAAGGTTTGCGGGAATATGAAAAAGATTTTCTGGCGGCCTTCAACGAAAGCAAGGAAGCCGCCCGGCGCAAATCGCTCCAGGCCATGACCGTCAACCTGGTCAAGGCGGTTGGCGAAAAGATGAAAGGCTTCAGCCGCAAAGAAACGCTCGAATACTATAAGTCGATTAATGAAAAAGCCTGGGCGCAAATTGCGGCCGCGGGAACACCGGAAGTCCAAAGCCAGATGTTTGAAGAAGCCCTGGAGTGGACCATGCTGGACAAAAACTACAATGAGCGCGCCCGGCGCACCTTCACCGGCCCGATCTTTATCCCAACCTGGTGGGGACGCTACGACCCGACCTACCGCGGTGCTTCAATACCGGGCGGATCGGGAAGTGCGCCCGTTTCGATGGGCGGCAGTGGCCGGACGTCGCTGCCCGGCGCGGATTTTGCCGCTTCGGTCGTCGTCGGCACCCAGAACTTTGCCAGCAAAGTCTTGGGCGGCAACTTCACTGAAGGCGTCACCAAAGTCACCAACCCGCCGCCCGCGCCCTCCCGCAGCAGCGGCAGCCGTTCAAGCGGCGGCGGCGGTGGTTGCGCCTGCGCTTGTGCCTGCGCGGGCTGCGCCTGTGCCTGCGCCGGGGGTGGACGTTAACTGGACTCCAATGTCTCCTGACGTTGGGTTTAGAGATAACTTCCATTATTCCAAAATTCGGAAATTTTAGAGTCCGGCATGGATGATGTTTTCAAAAAGGCGCAGCATAATCCTCCGCATTTGTTTCGACCGAATGCGACTTATATGCTAACCGCATCAACCTATCGCAAAGAAAATCTTATTCATACGCCAGAACGCAAAATCCAATGGCAAAAAGCATTCCTGAAGGCCGCTGATATTTATGGATGGCGCGTGATTGCCTGGGTTGTCCTGCACAATCATTATCATGTGATGATTGAATCTTCGGAAAGCCCGTTAAGTCTGACGAAGCTGGTTACAAGTTACCATAAATTCACATCCCGCCTGTGGAATACGGCTGACAAGACTCCGGGCCGGCAGGTTTGGTAGAATTATTGGGATACCTGCATTCGCTCCGAAAAGGATTACCACAATCGCCTGGGATATATTTTCTGGAATCCGGTCAAACATGGACGGGTTGAAAAGCTGGATGATTACCCTTACAGTAGTTATCAAGATTTTTTAGAGTGGCAAGCTGACATTAATTTTAGTGGAATGGATGAGGTGAAGGATGTCCCTGAATTTTAGTTCTGGAGTCCAACGTTTCCAAACGTTGGTTTTTGGGAAAAAAGTCCAAAGTCAGGAGACTTTGGACTCCAACATAAATCACTACCTCATCGAAACCCCTGGCGAAAAAGCCCGCGTTCACCTGCGCCTCGACGAAGACGGCAGCGGGACATTGATCGTCAATGCCAACCGCATTATGCACCTCAACCCGACCGCGGCCCTGATGGCGAAACTGGTTTTGGATGGCAAAAGTGACGAGGAAGTTGTGGGCGCGGTCGTAAAAACTTGGAAGGTCAAACGCGCAACCGCCGCCGCAGACCTGGCAACTTTGAACCTGCAACTTTCGAACCTGATTCGGCCTGATGGGGCCTGCCCGGTGCATGAGCTGGAATTGGATATGCTGATGCCATTCAGCGCCCGGCCTTCCGCCCCGTATCGGCTCGATTTGGCGTTGACCTATCGCTGCAACAACGATTGCCACCACTGTTACAACCTGGAACACCCCAAGCCAGGTCAGCCGCTCAAACGGCCGGAACTATCGACCGAGCAATGGAAACAGGTCATCGACAAAGCCTGGTCGCTCGGCATTCCGCACATCATTTTCACGGGCGGCGAATCCACTTTAAGGGATGACCTGCCAGAACTGATCGCACATGCTGAGGCCAATGGTCAAATTACCGGTTTGAATACCAATGCCCGGCGGCTGAGCGATCCGGCCTTTGTGGAGCGGCTGCTGGCCGCAGGGCTGGATCACGTTCAGATAACGGTCGAGTCGGCAGACGCCGACATCCACAACCAGATGGTCAATGCGCGCGCCTTCGAGCAGACGATTGCCGGGCTGAAGAATGTGCTGGCGACGCGCCTGTATGTGATGACGAACACAACCATGCTGACAGATAACGTGGATAGCATCCCGGCGACGCTCGATTTTCTGGCCGACCTGGGCGTGCCGACCGTTGGCTTGAACGCGCTGATTTACTCTGGGCACGGCGCGACGGTTGGGACCGGCCTGCCAGAACGCGATCTGGCGGCGCTGCTGGAAGTGGCCCGCGCCAAAACCGACGCGCGCGGCCAGCGCCTGATCTGGTACACGCCAACCCAATATTGTCACTTCGACCCGGTTCAAATGGGTTTGGGCGTCAAAGGCTGCACGGCGGCTCAATATAACATGTGCATCGAACCAGACGGGGCGGTGCTGCCCTGCCAGTCTTACTACAAACCGCTCGGCAACCTGCTGACGGATGACTGGGACACGATCTGGAACCACCCGCTGGCGATTAAGCTGCGCGAACGCCAGGATTTGCCCCTCAAGTGCGAAGGCTGCCTAATTTTGGCCGAGTGCGGCGGCGGCTGCCCGTTACAGTTTGAAGATGGATTCCATAGCCTGCCCACTTTGAGCTGATCTGCAAAAACTTCTAAAACCAGGCGCGTTGAGCGTGCGGAGAAATATATGAACTGGATCAAAGAATTCCCGGCGGCAGTGACCGTTTGCGACAAAGAAGGCATCATTCTGGAGATGAACGATAAATCTGCCAAAACCTTTGAGAGCGATGGCGGATATGCGCTGATCGGCAGGAACATGCTCGAATGCCACCCGGGTCTCTCGCGCCAAAAGACCGAGCATCTGCTGGCCGCCCGCCAAAAAAACGTTTACACCATCGAGAAAAAGGGCGTCCACAAAATGATCTACCAATCGCCGTGGTACCAAAATGGTGAATACGCCGGATTTGTTGAAATCTCGCTCGAAATCCCGGCTGAAATGGCGCATTTTGTGCGCGAAGAAGCCTGATAGATTGCTGCTGTCTATTTTGTTGTCTGCACCAAGGAGTTGCTATGAACCTGATCGAATTCATCAAATCTCGTTTTACGCCGGTTGTCGCCCTGGCGGCGGGCAGTTATCACATGCAAGCTGCGCCGATCAACGGCAAACCGTATCGCCTGCACCTGCGCCTGGAAAAGGACGGCACGGGTCTTCTGGTGGTCAACGCCGCCACTGTCCTGCACCTCAACCCGACCGCCGCCGAATATGCCTATCATCTGATTCAAGGCGCAAGCGCCGATGAAGCCGCCCGGATCATCGCAGACCGTTATCGTGTCCATCGTGAACAAGCGCGCGGCGATTACCGCGATTTCGTCGACCGGATTCAGACGCTGGTCGAGACGGAAGACCTCGACCCGGTCACTTTCCTGGACTTCGAGCGGATTGCGCCAAATAGCGCCGCCCTGAGCGCCCCGCTGCGCCTGGATTGCGCCCTGACGTATCGCTTGCCCGCAGACGCCGATCCGCTCATGGCTCCTGAGAAACGCGTCAGCCGCGAATTGACCACCGCCGAATGGGAAACCGTCCTCGATAAAGCCTGGGACTTTGGCATTCCGCACATCATCTTTACCGGCGGCGAAGCCAGCCTGCGCCCCGACCTGCCCGAATTGGTGGCCCGGGCTGAAAAGAACGGCCAGGTCTGCGGCCTGCTAACCGATGGTCATAAACTGGCCGATAAAGCCTACCTGGAAACCCTCCTGCAAACCGGCCTCGACCACCTGATGATCGTCCTGCCCTCCAACGCCGAGCCAGACTGGCAGGCCATTCAAAATGTGCTGATGGCCGATATTTTCATGTCTGTCCATTACACCATCACCCCGCAAAACGTGGCCGGCGTCCCGGCCCTGATGGAAAAATTACACAAAGCCGGGGTCGAAGCCATGTCGCTCAGCATTTCCAACTCCGGCCTGGCAAAAGACTTGTCCCGGCTGGGCGAGATTGCCGGTGAAATGGGCCTGCGGCTGGTCTCAGACCTGCCCGTGCCTTATTCGGCGGTCAACCCGGTTGCGCTCGAAACAGCCCAGGATAACCCAATCCCAGGAGCGGGGCGCGCCTGGCTGTACGTCGAACCCGATGGCGATGTCCTGCCCGCCCAGGGAATGGCCCAGAAAGTTCTTGGAAATTTGCTCACGGATGACTGGGACAAGATTTACCGCTAACCCGCAGCCGGGCCAGCCTCGCAAAAAAAACGCCATCTCCGCGCAACGGAAAGGGCGTTCAACATTAAACTTTCAATCTGTAACTGGTCTTCACCTCGGCAAACGCCAGCGCTGCCCACCCCACCGCTACCCTGCCAGCATCATTCCCGCCGCCTTGCGCCCAATTTCGACCGCGAAATTCGTGCCGCGATCCCACGGGTAAACCTGGCTCATCGACGCAAAATACAGCCCATCAATCGGCGTTGCAATCGCCGGGATATTCTGTGAATGGTTGACCAGCGGCACAGGCTGGGCATAGGCCGTCCGCCAGAGCCAGGCTTTTTTAACCCAGCTGCACTCAAAGCGCGGGTTCAATTTTTGCAGGCTCGGCAAAAAGCGCTCGAGCAGTTCCTCCTGCGTCAGCCTGAAATATTCATGCTCCGGCTCAAGGTAATCGCCAACATAGACGATATGGTCGCCGCCGAAATTCTCCGGCGGAACAAAGTTTGTATGCTCGACCACCGCCAAAAACGGGAACCCCGCGCTCTTGGGAATGTTGTACCAGTAATAACCCTGCTCCGAAAGCCGCTCCGTCAGGGCCAGCGTCATCACGACCGCGCCCATCGACTTTAACCGCAGCAAACCTTCAAGATATTGCTTGGGAAGCGACGGAACCATTTTGGCGGCGACTGCCGGCGAGAGCGTCACCAGCACCTGATCGGCCTTTTCCACGCCCTCCGGCGTCGCAAGCTCAAACGACCCGCTGCCTGCATCCCGTTGAATGTGCGTTATCGGCGTTCCCAGCCGAATCTCGACCCCCGCCGCGCGCAGCTTCTCGCCGAACTGATCCGCAAAAGCCTGGAAGCCGCCCTCGAAAGTCCCGAGGCGGGTCGTCCGAGCGTGCATCCTGGCCCACATCCAGGCCATATTGACCTGTTTGGAATAGCGTTCGCCAAATTTGCCAATCAGGAGCGGCTCCCACATCAGTTCGTAGACCTGGTCCCCGGCCCATTTGCGCATCCAGGCCTCGACGGTCGTCTTTTCGAGGGCGCGCCAGTTGGTGGTGATGCGCAGGAACAAACCCACCAGCCCAAAGCGGATTTTGTTCAGTCCCCAGCCCAGGCCTGGAAACCGAATCGCATTCAGAATCGAATCGAAAGGATAGAACTTGCCCTGATGGTACATGACCGTCAGCGGGCGCGGAAAGCGAACCTTATCCGCCAGGCCGAGTTCCTTGATGAGGGCGAGCATGTGCTGATCGCTGGCGAACCAGTGGTGGTAAAACTTCTCGACCGACCACTTCCAGCCCGGCTCTTTGAAACCGCTCGCCAGCCCGCCAACATAGTCCGCCGATTCGTAGATGACCACTTCGTGACCGGCCCTACGCAAATCCCAGGCGGCGGCCATGCCAGCAAATCCTGCTCCAATGACTGCAATTTTCATAAGTTTCCCTTAATTCTTATTGTCAAAATACAAGTCCTTCGACTTGCTCAGTGCTTGTATTTTTATTTCTTGGCCTGCTTTTCCAGCCGGGTAGCCAGAGCTTTCAGTTTGCCCCACTCCTGGCGGATAATGTAAAGCATGGCCAGGGTACGCAGCCAGCGCAGTTCACAACCCGGGTTCTCGGCCAGGTGTTCAAAAACTTCGAGGGCCTTATCGTCCGTCCGCCTCGATTTGGCGTATTCATTCGCCAGTTTTTCAAGGTAGATTTCGCTTTGTTTATGCAATCTGCCGGCATTTTCGAGGCTCGGGCGTTTTTGGCGCAGCTTTTTCCCGACCCGGTTGACGGCGTCATTCAGTTCTTCGATGGTAAAAGGCTTGCCCAGGTATTCCTGCACACCGAGGGTGATGGCCGTATCCAGAACCTGGATCTCTCTCTGGGCAGAGATCAGGATGCAACCCGTATCAGCATAAATCTCGCTGATTTGCTTGAACGCGGTCAGGCCGTCCAACTGTGGCATGTTGATATCGAGTATGACAATATCGGGGTGGTGTTCCCGCGCCAGTTCGACCGCCTCGCGCCCATCTTTGGCGATCGCAACCACCACCACATCCGGGTTCATCGACAACATCAAGCGAACACTGCGGCGCGTTTCATGAAAATCATCCGCAATAAGCACTCTCAGTTTTGGTGTCGAGCCGGCATCTGTTGCTGACATGCGTTTTCCTTTTTCTTAATGCACAAAAGAAACGACACTATCAGTATAAACTTTCATGGCTATAAACGCAAAGTTATTCCGCCTCAGTCCGCAGCGAATCGCTCCATTTGATCCCCTCACGGGCCAGGAACCAGGCTCCGACCAACGTGATCGGCAGCCAGAGCGCCACATGCAGGGTCAGTGTATAGCCGGCGGCTGTCGCCTGGTCAACGCCATAGGCGGTCAGGACGGCGATGCCGGGCGCGTCGAACGTCCCGATGTAGCCGGGGGCCGAGGGAATAGTCGTCGCGAGGTTGACGATTCCGTTCATCAGCATCAGCGCAAAGAACGAAACTTCAAAATTGAAAGCGTGCATCACGAACCAATATTTGGCCGTCTCAAGCAGCCAGATCACGACCGAGGTCAGGAAAACCATCAGCACGTTAAAAGGTGAGCGCAGCGCAGCCAGTCCATCCAAAAACTTGTGCATAATTCCGCTGATTTTGTCACGGAAACGCTCCGGCAGCCAGCGCTGAATAAACCACTCTCCAACCCTGGCTGTCAGAGCCGGGAACATAGCCGCCAACAGGAAAATAATCAGCGCGCCGACGAAAGCCGCCGTGCCATAAATTGCCACCTGTTGAATATTTCCGACAAAGCCAGAGGCCCCGGTCAATTTCGCCAATTCCGAGAGATTGACGAAAATGAAAGCCAGCATAACGACCCCATCGAAAATGCGCTCGACGATGATCGTCGCCAACGAGGCCGAGACGGGCACGCCTTCCTTGCGCTTGAGGATGACCGCCCGCAAGACCTCCCCGGCCCGGGCCGGATAAATGTTGTTGCCCATGTAGCCAATGGTGGTAATCGGGAACATCTTGGCGGTCGGAATTTCCTTGATCGGCCCAAGCAGGTAGTGCCAGCGCCAGGCGCGCGCCCACACGCCGACGAAGTAAACTGCCACGCCGGGCAAGATCCACCAGTAGTTGGCCTGTCTCACCACTGACCAAAAATCACCCAGATGAAGGCCGCGCAAGGCGAACCACAAGAACAAGATGCTGATCAGCACCCCAAGCCAAAATTGCCATTTTTTCATAATGAGGTGATTTTACCAGATTGCGCAACTGATTATATATCCGCAGCCTTACGTAGGGCGGGATACTATCCCGCCGTTACTGGCGATAAACAAGCACTCATCCCGAATTCGAATTAATGCAAAAACCGCCGGCCCAAATGGGTCGACGGTTTTGTGAAATCTGTCGGGGCGAGAGGATTTGAACCTCCGACCTCTTGCACCCCATGCA
>JAVEWN010000018.1:0-41536 GCA_034004515.1 Anaerolineales bacterium
ATCTATGGCGTTTTGCCCTGCCTGGACTTTGCCCACCTGCACGCCCGGCCCGGCGACGGCAGCCTCAACTCTTACGAGGAGTGGAGCGTCCGGCTGGAGCAGTACGCTCAAGCTCTGGGCGGCGATGCGGCGCTTGGGCAGCTTCACATCCACCTTTCGGGCATCGAATACGGGCCAAAAGGCGAGCGGAACCACCTGCCGATCTCCGAATCTGATTTCGACATGGAGGGTCTTTTCCGGGCCTTGCGCGCATTCAACGCAGGCGGCCGAATTTTATGTGAAAGCCCGCTCATGGAAGAAGATGCGCTGCTCATGCGCCAAACCTGGCGGGAAATCCTCGCTCAATAAGCAACAAAAAAAGAGCCAAACCCAGGCTCTTTTTTTGTTAACGAGGCCAAAAATCAGTTGGTAATATATTCGCGTAAGTTATGCTCGACGGCATAAGCCGCAGCTTCAGCGCGATTGTTGACGCCCAATTTCGACAAGATACTGGAAACATAGTTGCGAACCGTGCCTTCGCCCAAAAACAAGGCTTTGGCAATTTCGCGGTTGGTCTTTCCTTCAGAAACCAGCAAGAGGACATGCTTTTCCTGCTGGCTGAGGTGTGAAAAAGCTGAAGCCTCCTCGTCCTTGACCGCCTTGCGCACTTCCTGAAAAACACGCTGGGTCACTGCCGGGTCTAGCAGGGCTTCGCCGCGCCCGACGGCATCCAAGGCCCGCACCAGATCTTCGCCGCCAATTTGCTTGAGGATGTAGCCCGAAGCCCCGGCCCGAATGGCCGAAAAAAGCATCTCATCTTCGGCATACGAGGTCAGCATAATGACTTTGGTATCCGGGAAATTTTGGACAATTTCTTCGCAGGCTTCGATGCCCGAAGTGCCCGGCAAGCGAATGTCCATCACCACCACGCTCGGCTGTAAAGTGCTGACCTGCTCGAGGGCCTCCCGGGCAGAACCCGCCTCACCCACCACTTCAAAATCGGGATGCCTGTCAAGCAAGGCTTTTAATCCCAGGCGAACAACTTCGTGGTCATCCACCAATAAAATCCGCTGTTTACTCATGCGCTCCTACCTCTCTGGTTCGGGTTTGGGAGTAGAGCCCAAACAGATATGCCTGGCAAGGGACAACCAAGACGACCGAAACCGTCATCTTTGGGGGTCATTCCTTTTGGCGTCTAAAATCAATAAAACGATAGCCTACCCCGCGCTCGGTCAGGATATATTTGGGGTTGGCGGGGTCTTTTTCCAGTTTCTGGCGTAAATAGTTGATGTAAAGCCGAACGTAATGCGGCTCGTCGCGGTATTCATAGCCCCAGACCTTTGCCAAAAGCTGGTCGTGAGAGACCACCCAGCCCGCGCTTTGAACCAGGTGAAACAACAAGCGATATTCGGTTGGGCGCAGTTTGACAATTTTGCCTTCAAGCCAGACTTCGCGCCGATCAAAATCTATCTTCAAACGCTCATCGACTTCGATCAAACCGTGCATCGAGCCGCTGGCCGATTCCGTCCGGCGCAGAACCGCTTTGGCCCGGCTGACCAGTTCACGCGGGCTGAACGGCTTGGTGACATAATCGTCTGCGCCCAGTTCGAGGCCGCGCACCCGGTCATCTTCCTCACCTTTGGCAGTCAACATGATGACTGGCACGTTGCTGATCTCGCGGATCATTTCCAAGACTTCAAAGCCGTTCAGGTCGGGCATCATCACGTCCAGCAGAATTAAATCTGGATTGATGTCGCGCAATCGCTGGATGGCCTGCTTGCCGTTGAAGGCTTCGCTTACTTGAAATCCGTCGTGTTCGAGGTTGAGGCGGATAAAGCGCACCATGCGCTCTTCATCATCCACAACCAGAATTCGTCTGCGTTCAAAATCGGTTGACATAATTTTCACTCCCGCACAAAGCCAATGATTGTTTCTTCTTCCTCACCCGGCATGATTTCAATAAAAGTAACCCGGCTCATCGGCCAAATCACCTGGGTCACATTGGCCAGCAGGTAATGTAAATCTTTGCCGTCACGCTTGCGAGGGTTGCGGATGACGATGCTGGTATCGCTGGAGCCGGGCAGGTTTTCGATCTCACCCAGAATTGGGTCTTCGTTGGCAATATGAATCAGTACAGATGGCATGTTTTTACCCTACAATATATTGAGAATGACTTGTATTTTCAATTTCCCTAACGCCAGCAGGTCACTCTGGCGGAGCGGGCTTTCGACATTGGCAATTAAGCGCACACCGTTTAAATAAGTTCCGTTGGAAGAGCCTAAGTCCATCACCGTCGGCTGGCCGCTTAACAGACGAATAACGGCGTGCAAGCGCGAGATGCCATGCTCAAAAGCCTGGTAAGGAGTCAGGTCAACATCCGGCATGATTGGCTGTTTGTCGCTGATGCGTCCGAGCGTAAATTCAGTCCGTTCAGCAATCGAGATAATCTGACCGCTATCAATCAGGTGCAGAGAAATCCAGGCGTCCGATTCGGGCAGCGAGTATTCAGAAATGGGAGCAGTTTGCAGGCTGTCCACTTCAGGGGTAATTTGCTGGGTTTTCTGGCTTTCCAACCGTACCAACTGCATTCCGCATTCGCTGCAATAAAGCGCGCCCGAAGGTTCCTGGTGTTTACAATTTGAGCAAACGATCATAAAATCCGCTCTCCTGGCATCAGCAAGGATCTGGTACCATACTTGATTTGCTTCTCACCCGATTCCGTAAATGCCTTTTGTCGTTCAATATGCTCGGCTTCGAGCATAATCGTTTTCGCCAGTTCTTTTTCTCCCTGGGCCAGCAGGTGGGTAGCCAGGTGTTGGAGATGACGGGTTGCTTTATCGTATTCACCATTCGACAAGGCCCGCCTGGCCTTGTCTTGCATCCGGTAAAGCGTTAATCGGGATAACGCCTGAAGAATGGCATTGGGCGGCGTTGCAGTCGGTTCATCATCCCGTACCTGAACCGTAATCTGAATCGGCATATCTGGGACAGGCATCAGCGTCGAAGGGATCGCCGCGCTGAGATGGCCGGTCAGTAAATCCAGAGCGGAGCGCTTTCTGGAAGCCGATTGAACGGCGATTTCCAACAAAACCTTGAGAGGCTCATCATAAAAGACTTGTCCAAAACGGATTGGGGCTTGCGGAGATAAGGTCCCGGCTTCGGGCTGAATCCGAAAAGCATATTCAATGCTTACCCCCGCAGAAAGTTTAAAAGAGAAATCCACATTTTGAGCAAAGGCTCTCGAAAGATTGGTCAGTTTTTCGTTCAGAAAACGTTCAATATCCTGCGGCTGTTGAATAAAAACCGTACTGGCGCCGGTGATGTTGGCAAGCTGATCCAGGAAAATGTCGTTCCACTCACTGCCCAGCCCCATCCCGCTAATCCCGATGCCCTGGCTGGCGGCAATTTTTGCGAGATCATAGCACTGCTGCTCATCGCCATACGTGCGGCCATCGGTCAGCAAGATAACATGATTTACATATTGGGGGTTATTGTAGCGTCTTACCTCGGCCACAGCAGAAGTCAGCGCGTTCAAAATCTCTGTGCCCCCGCCCGTTTTAAGGGTCTTGATTTGCATCTCGCAGCGGCGCAGATCGACCTGGCGGGCAGAGGGGATGGCAACCTCGGCCTTATCACTAAAACGCACCAAAGAAAAAATATCATCCGGGCCAAGCCGCTGAAGCAGTTGGATGGCGGAGGCCTTTGCCATTTCCATTTTCGGGCCTTGCATCGACGTGGAGCAGTCCAAAGCCAGGCAAATATTGAGCGGCGGCGATTTTTTGAGGCCTTGCTCATGCTTGTTGCCCGCGCTAACCGTCAGCAGGGCATACACCAATTGTTTTTCGGCCTGGCTGTGGATGGCCGAACGGCTGATCTCCACTTTCCATTCGAGCGGTGACTCAACCTTCAGCTCTTCCTCAGGGGACAAAGAGGCGTCGTAAGCGGCCCGGCGCTGCGGGTCGAGCAAAACCTGATAGGCTTGCTGGACATCCAGGAAAAGCTCGGTCTCACCCGGCGCCTGATTCTTATCGGGGTGAAGTTTTTTTGCCGCCTTTAAATAGGCGTGTCGAATCTCTTCTGGCGTGGCAGAACGCAATAAGCCCAGCATGGTGTAGAAATTCGACTTTTTGGCAGCCATAATAAAGTGGATTACCTAACCGAGTAACTGAACCAAGACAGCGCTAATATTATCCGGGCCGCCCGCGGCATTGGCGGCGGCAATCAGGTTTTGGCAGCCGCGTTGAATGGTGGGCGATTCAAAAATAATTTTCTTCATTTCGTCATCGGACACAACGCCCCATAACCCATCAGAACACAATAACAGGTAACTGCCGACCGGGAAGGGAACCGTCAACAGGTCAGCGTCGAGGGTTTCTCCCTGGCCGAGAGCGCGGTAGAGAACATTGCGCTGCGGGTGGACGGCCGCCTCAGCCGAGGTAATCTGTCCCAATTCTTCTAGGCGGCGCACGAGGGAGTGGTCGCGCGTGATGGTTTCAATCCGCTGATCGTTATAAATCAGATAGGCGCGGCTGTCGCCGACATGCCCCATCGTAAGCTGTTGACCGACGACGAGGGCCGCGGTCACGGTTGTGCCGCTGCCCGGCGCTTCGGCCAACACCACGCGTTGGGCCTCGGCGATAGCTTCCTGCATAATTTCCTGCAAGGATTCTTCCACCGGAACCGAAGGCTGCTGGAAGAGGGTGGCATGAAATTTTTTCATGATATAGCCAGAAATAACCCGAATGGATGTGTTGCTGGCGATTTCTCCGTACTGATGGCCGCCCATGCCGTCCGCAATAATGAACAAACCAAAAGGCGCAGTGCCGGTATGCCCGGCAATTGTCGTCGCCAGGGTAAAAAGGCTGTCTTCATTCAGCTCACGCTGCCGCCCAATCGACTGGGCGCTGGTCGCCAGGAGCTGCGGCGGCTCAAAATGATTGGCGCTAACGGATCGAATCGATTGCAGTTGAACATCTGAAAGCGGGGCAGTAACGGCATTATCCAGCGCTTTCTTGGCAGGTTCATCAGCACGGCCAAATATTTTACGGAAAAAGTTGAACACAGAACAACTCCTTGAAACAGGTTTTATGCCAGCAAAGCATAAACAAAGTGGTCGTGCGAACCCACATAAACTATGTCATCATAAACCAAGGGCGATCCAGTAATTGGGCCTTTGGTTTCGTATTTCCAACGCAAGCGGCCTGTTTTATATTCCAGGCAATAAAGATTCCCATCTACAGAGCCGCAGTAAACACAATCTTTATAGACGGCCGGAGAACCATTTACTTGATGATTGGTCTTAAACCGCCACAATTCTTTGGCAGATTTTGCATCGACCGCGTAGATATTACCATCTGCTGAACCGGTCAGAATAATATTATCCACAACAATCGGCGAGACGATTGAAGGTTTTTCCATCCGAAAACGCCAAATCAACCAGCCCGATTTGGCATCCACAGCATATAGATGCGAATCTATCGAGCAAAAATAGGCAACATTGTCCTGAACCCAGGGCGATGAAGTGATATTGCGCTTGGCTTTATAACGCCATTTTACATTTCCGCGATAATCCAGCGAGAAAAAATCACCTGCTTCACAACCAAAATAAATTAACTCGTTCGTAATAAACGGGCTGGAGCGGACCGGGCTGCCCGCGTCGAATTTCCAGGCTTCGCGATTGGCTTCAATGTTGACGGCATGTAAATGGCCGTCATCTGAGCCAAAGAAAATATGGTTATCTGCAATGCGCGGCGAAGAACGAATGCGGTCTTCTGTATAGTAAGACCAGCTCAGCTTGCCAGTCCGCGCATTGACTGCATGTAAACGATGATCTTCAGAGCCAAAATAAATCGTATCATCATACGCCACCGGGCGGCTGACAATTCCGCCGTCCGCAGCGTATTTCCATTGGAATTTCCCGTCGGCGGCGTTAAGCGCATACAAGTTGTTATCATAACAGCCGATATGAAGCGTTCCGTTATATAGCAAAGGTGTGCCGCGCAGTTCATCTTCACAATGAAAAGCCCAGATTTCTTTGATGCCGCCACTATTGAGCACACCCCCGCTAATGGAACTGACGTTGCTCATCCGGTTCAGCAAACCTGTTTTACGGCCGGCCCCGATCATCGCTTCTTTAAAATCTGAGATCGCATTATATCGATCTTCAGGATTGTATTGCAAGGCTGTCCCAATAACCGTTTCAAGCTCCATACTGACGTTGGGATTAATCTTGCGAATGGGTCGCTCGCCAAAAGAAAAAGGCGCTTCCAGGCGCGGGTCGCGGCGTGTCAGCAGGTGGTGCAGGGTAGCGCCCAGGGCGTAAATATCGGCCTTGCTGGTCGCTTCGCCGCGATACTGTTCGGGCGGCGAGTAACCTTCCGTGCCAATCATGGTGCCTTTTTGCCCAGTTTGAAAAGCTTTTGCAATCCCAAAATCCACCAGCATAATATGATTATGTTGGTTAATCATAACGTTGGAGGGCTTCATATCCCGAAAGATAATTGGATCGGGTTTATGGTTGTGCAAAAAATACAACACATCACACAACTCAATCCCCCACGATAAAATCTGCTCCTCAGGCAAGAAAGCGTCAGACTGGGAGAGAACCACCTCCAAATCTTTGCCGTTGATAAATTCCAGCACAAGGTACGAGCGATTGTCCAACGTGAAGTAATCGTAAATCCGCGGGATGGAGGGATGGCTGAGGGTTGCGAGGATATTTGCTTCGCGCTCAAAATTTTGCACAATCGTTTGTCGCACCAAGGGATCTGGAGCCTGGTTAATCATTTCCTTGACAGCAACCAGTTTAACGACATTCGGAAAGTGCAAGTCGCGGGCGCGATAAACCGACCCCATGCCGCCCACCCCAATCACCTCCTGGATGACATAACGATTCCCCAGATTGGTACCAGAACTTAACTGACCGGCCTCTGATCGGTTATTCTTGCTTTCTCCATCTATAAGTTGAGTTTCCATAGATAATTTCAATTCATCCCGAAAAAGATAATGAATTATAGCCCATCCTTATCCGAATTTGCAACATTTGCCTTTTTGTAACACATGGCTTTCTCAAAGTCGGAAATGTCATTGCGATCCGCAGTTTTTTCGCGGCGCGGCAATCCCGTCACAGGATAGGGGATTGCTTCACCCGGCTGAAGAACGCCGGGTTCGCAATGACAGGCCATATTTGCACCCAACAGTCAAGCGACTATGAGAAAACCATATTTTGTAACAATATCACACTTTTTAAACGGACATCAGCCATTGCAGGCTTCAGAAAATTGGCATACAATGCAGCCACTCATGAAAGTCCTTGCAATTAGCGACCAAATCATCGATCGTTTGTACTCCACCTCGGTCCGAGAGACCTATCCAGACATAGATTTGATTCTGTCGTGCGGCGACCTGCCCTACGAATATCTGGAATTTCTCGTTTCAGTTTTTAATATCCCCTTGGTCTACGTGCCTGGCAACCACGATCCTGAGTACAACACTTTCGATCCGCGCGCCAGGGCCCAGGGCTGTGAAAACATCGACGGCAAAAATTTCTTTTTCAAAGACATCCTTTTTGCCGGTCTGGGGGGCAGCATCCAATATCTGGTGGGGACACCCAACCAGTATACCCAGTTGGGGATGTACCAGCGTGTTTATAAAATGCTGCCCGGCCTGTGGTGGCATCGATTGCGGCTTGGCCGCCCGCCGGATGTATTTTTAACCCACTCGCCCCCCGCCGGCATCCACGATGACGACGACCCCGCCCACCAGGGTCTGCGAGCGATTAACTTTCTGATCAAAATCATGCGCCCGCGCTACCTGTTGCATGGTCATACCATTTTTTATCGTCAAAACCTGCAAAACCATGTGACCGAACTGAACGGCACCAAAATCATCAATATTTATCCATTTCGAGTAATGAATTTAGAATGACAGACGAAAATAAAGCATTCATCGAGCGCGCCCGCGCCGATTTCAGCCGGGCGCGCCTAAAAGCCTTTGCGAACAGCATTTGGTCGCTTATCCAGGGACAACCCAACCAGCTGCTCTCTTATGACGACATCAAAGAAAAACTGCGAATTGGCGGGCCAATTTATCGCGGTGTCCAAACCGTACCGGTCAAACAAATTGCCGGCAGCCTCAACCGTTACCACCAATTCGACCGGGCCTTCCTGCCGACCCAGGGCGCGACCGCCGAGCGCTGGCAGCGCGTCAACCTGGCCTTTTACAGCGACGTCAGCCTGCCGCCGGTGGTACTCTACAAAGTCGGCGAAGTTTACTTTGTCGTCGATGGACACCACCGCGTCTCGGTCGCTCGCGAACAAGGGCAACTCTTCATCGAAGCCGAGATTCGTGAGTGCGCTACAAAAGTCAACCTGACCGCCAATATCCGCATGGAAGACCTCGAGATCTTAAGCGAAAAAGTGGACTTTATCGAGCGCACCAACATCGATCAGGTGCGGCCTGAAGCCAATATCAAACTCAACATCCCGGATGGCTTCATTCGCATGTTGGAACACATTGCCGTCCACAAATATTTTATGGGCATCGAGCAAAAACGCGATATCAGCGACGAGGAAGCGATTGGCGATTGGTATGACAAGGTCTACCTGCCCATTCTCCAGGTCATCCGTGAGAGCAGCATTTTGGAAGATTTTCCCCAGCAAACCGAAGGCGACCTGTACCTGTGGGTCCTCGACCACCAGCACTACCTGCACGAAACCAACGGCCTGGCCCTTCTGCCGCCCGAAGACGCCGCCCGTGATTACATCAAAACCAAAAAAGATGTGGATGAGGAACTCGAATGACAGCAGCCCACCCGCTGGCCGGAATCTACGCCGCCGCCCTGACCCCCCTGCACACTGACCTGACCCTCGCCCCGGAGGCGGTCATCTCTTTTCTGAATCATTTGGCCGCCCGCGGCGCACATGGCGCGCTGCTTTTCGGAACCACCGGCGAAGGCCCCTCCTTCTCTGCCCCCGAACGGCGCGAGACCCTGCGGGCCGCGCTCGCGGTCCGCCAAACCCATCCCAGCTTTCGACTGCTGGCCGGAACTGGCTCTCCGAGCCTCGACGAAAGCATCAGCCTGACGCGGGCCGCCTTCGACTTCGGCTATGATGGCGTGGTTGTCCTGCCGCCCTACTACTTTCGCAAAGTGAGCGACGACGGTCTCCTGCGCTGGTACGACAGCCTGATTCGCCAGGCTGTGCCGGAAGGCGGCTACCTGCTCGGCTATCACATTCCGCACACATCGGGCGTGCCGCTCTCGCTCGACCTGCTGGCCCGCCTGAAAGATGCCCACCCGCAAAAATTTGCCGGTATCAAAGACTCATCCAGCGACCCGGCCCACGCCGTCGCCCTGGGCGGGCGCTTTGGCAAAGACCTTTTGGTCTTTAGCGGCAACGACGGCCTGATGCTGCACGCCCTCGAACACCACGCCGGCGGGGCCATTACGGCCCTTGCCAACATTTATGCAGATCTGCTGCGCCAGGTCTGGAACATTTACCAGCAGGATGGCGACGCGCTCGAAGCCCAGGCCGCCCTCAGCCAACGCCGCAAAGTGCTTGACCGTTACAGCCCCTTCCCGCCGATTTTAAAAGGCCTGGCCGCCCGCAAATTTGGCTTTCCGCATTGGCCGGTCAAACCGCCGCTGCTGGATTGCTCGAGCGAAATTCTGGAGCAAGCCTGGCAGGAATTTTCAGCCTTGGATCGCAAATGAAGACCTGGCGCTTAATTTTGGATGAACCCGCCTCAGGCGCATGGAATATGGCGGTCGACGAGGCCATTCTCGTCCACGCGGGGCGCGGCGATTCAGCCCCGACCCTGCGCCTGTATGCCTGGCAACCGGCCTGTCTCTCGCTCGGATATGCCCAGCCCTACGCCGACGTGGACGAAAGCCGCCTGACTGCCCAAGGGTGGGAGGTGGTCCGCCGCCCAACCGGTGGACGCGCCATTCTGCACACGGATGAGTTAACCTACTCGGTCTGCACTTCACCGCACGAGCCGCTGATGGAAGGCACGGTGCTGGAAAGCTACAACCGCATTGCCAGCGGTCTGCTGGCGGCCTGCCACAGCCTCGGGCTGCCCGTCAGCATGGAGCCACATGCGCCGCCGGCCGCAGCCGCCCAGGGCGCAGTTTGTTTTGAAGTGCCTTCGGCGTATGAAATCGTGCTGGACGGCAAGAAATTGATCGGTTCGGCCCAGGCCCGCAAACGCGAGGGGATTTTGCAGCACGGTTCATTACCCCTGCACGGCGACCTGACCCGGATTGTGCAGGCGCTTGCCTTTGAAAACGAGTCGATCCGGGAAAATAGCGCCCTGCGCCTGTTGAAACGCGCCACGACTGCCGAAACCCACTTGGAGCGGAGAGTCACTTGGGAAACGGCGGCCCAAGCGCTCGTGAGAGCGTTCGAGCAGCAGTTGGGATTAAACTTTGAGCGTGGGCAGCTTTCAGGGGCCGAAAAAGCCCACGCGCAAGAACTTGTCCAAACAAAATATGCCCACCCGGCCTGGACGGGGCGGGTTTAAAAAGAGAATCAAAAATGGCCGCCTTGATAGGCGGCCATTTTTGTTTAAGCGTTTAATGAATTTTTGCACGAATTTCGAGCGCTTCCTGGGCCAACTGGGCTGTACGCTGCTCGACGGCGGAGGCCATCGTGAGAAATTCCTGGGCAAGCGCGCCAATTTCATCGCCGCGCCGGGCGAGGCCATCCAGATCGGCGGGGTTGAAGCGGCGGGCTTGCAGGTCGCGCGCGGCGCGCGCCAATTGTTCGAGCGGCAGATGAATTTGGACATACAGAATCAGGGCTACCGCCAGCGCCAGAAACAGAAATGCGGCAATCGACAAAATCCCCAGCAGCATGGCAAATACGCTAAACAGTTCGGCTTTATCCTGTAAACTTTGCAATTGCGCCCGCGCCTGGATGCGGAGTGCGCCGAGTTGGGCGGAGAGCAGATCGAAAAGCTGATCGGCTTGCAGGCTCAAACGTTCTGCTTCCGCCCAGTCTTGATCTGCGAGGTCGAGGGCATCCTGCTCGCTTACGGAAACGATGATTTTCTCCACCAAAGCCGAAAGGTCTGTTTTTTGGCTGATGATGGTCTCGAGGCGAGCGGAATCTCCGGCGGGCGGCTGGTCTTGCAGGGCCAGCAGGGTTTCGTCGAGGCGGCGATCCTGGGCCGCCAGGCGCATTTCGGCAAGCGAAGAGGAGCTGAGGGCATAGTTGTTCAGCCCGAGCTGATATTGCTTGAACATTACTTCGAGTTGATTAAGCCGGCGATTTTCTTCAAAGGCAAGCCGGGATTGGTCTGTGAGCGAGATAAGCTGCAAAATATTGAAGAGAAAAACGCTCAAAACCAGCGTGCAAAACACAAACAGGACGCTAAAAATAAGCATCAGGCGGGCCTGCAAATTTTTGCTTTTGGCCGGGGAAGGAAATTTTTCGTTTTGCATGAGGTCTTACTCCGCTTTACGATCCGGCTGGTAAATTTTTAGGCGCCGCCGCCGCGATTGATATAAGGCCTGACGCAGTTCTTCAACTTCCTGTTTGGCGTTCTGATTGCGGAGATGCTCGGCGCGGGCCAGCGCTGAAAGCGCCCCGGAAAGGCCGGCCGTTTCTGGGCCCGCTCGACGAGGCCCGCCGGGATATTCCCGGTCTCCGGCGATGGCAGTCATTCTGTTGCGCAAACGGTTCAAAGGGCGGACAGCGCCGGCAATGGCCTGATACCCCAGCAGCGCAAGCAGCAAAGTTGCGGCCATCGCCAGCGCGAGGATCAAGATACTGGCATTGGCATCGTCGGGAAAATCGCTCAGCGCATTCAGGCGATCTTGCTCTACCACGATAATGATCGCGCGCAGCATGGACACAAGGGTTTCATTGTCATCCTCCAGGGTAAAGAAGGCCTCGAAGAAATCGTCATCCGTCATGCCGGCGGCAGCGTTGAGCAGATATTCAAAGTTTTCGTGGTGGGCCGCCCGCAATTGGTTGAAAGCAGCTATTTCTTCTTGCAGGTCGCTGATATAGGACTCCTCGTCGCCCTCAAAACTTTGATCTTCCTGCAAGCTGGCCAGGGTCGCGGAAATTCGCTCGTCGGCCTGGCGCGCTTTCTGGGCCGCGCCGGGAGACTCCAACCCGTAGGAGAGCGTGAAAATTTCGCGCGATTCTTGGGCCTGTTTCTCTGCCAGGTCGAGGGCAACTGAAGATTCCAACTCGTTCAAAACAAACATGCGTTCGAGGGCGGCATTAAAAGGGGTGGAAACCTGGCTGAAAGCGGCAAATAAGATCGTCAGCGCCAACAGGCCAATGATTAACCCCAACCAACCCAGAGAAAAAAATCCTCGGATGTAAGTGACAATTGTCTTCATCGTTTCTCTCCTGGGCAGCCTTATTTGGTATTCATCATAATTGCGCCGTCCCAGCCTTGCGGCAGGGAACGCTCAAACCATTCGGCGCATAATTCGAGGTACAGTTTGGCAGCCTGGTCAGCCGGGTCGCGCTCCAACACCTGGTTGAAGAGCTTTCCGGCCAGGTCAAATTTTCCGTGCTGGTAAAGTTCGATGGCGCGCTCAAAGTCTGGCCGGTTGGCTTCGCGCCGATCGGCTATTTCCGGCGGCAGGCCCTCGTAAACGTCATACAAAGCCAGCGCGTGAACCCGTCCCTTGACCACCGCTTTGCCTAACGAGCGCATCTTAAAAGTAACGGGTTGGGGTATTTGGCGCAAGGTGTCTTCACTGATAATGATCGCCGTGCCATAGAATTTGTTCAGCCCCTCCAGGCGCGCCGTCAGGTTGACATTGTCTGAGAAGGCGTCGCCCTGCATCCGCATTTCTTCGCCAATCATGCCGACCATCATCGGGCCGGTATGGATGCCAATCCCGACCGAAATGGCTGGCAAGCCGCGCGCTTTGAGCGTTTCGTTAAACGCTCGGACGGCCTGATTCTTCTGGATGCCGGCCAGAACCGCATCCGCAACACCGTAGGGAAAAATCGCCATCATGCCATCCCCCAGGAACTTGACGACAAACCCATCGTGAGCTTGCACAATCGGGCTGACCAGTTTGAGATATTCGTTGACAAAATCAAAATTCTCCTGGGCGGTCATCTTTTCAGAGAGGCTTGTAAAGCCGCGAATATCGGAGAACATGACGGCCATCTCCGCGCTGACATGGTCTCCCAATTGGACTTTGGTAATATTATCTTTTTCGAGAAACTCCAGATATTGGGAAGGAATGAAACGCTGGGCCGCTTGCAGGAATTGTTCCGTTGCGCGATTGGATTCTGTAATCGAGTGGGTCATCGCGCCAATCGCGCGGCTGAGTTCGCCCATTTCATCGGGGCGGCCTGAATCTTCGCTCAGCAAGCCCGGCTGATAGGTTTTGTTCTCAAAGGCCACAATCGCAGCGGTCAAGTTATCGAGCGGTTTGGAAATATTCATCATCTCATAAACCGCCCAGATCAGCAGCCCGGCCAGGAGCAGGAAGGCAAGCTGCCCGATCAGAATGCTGGTGCGAATGCTCTTCTGGATTGATTCAATCTCTGTGCGCATGTTTTGCAGGTCGCGCAGATAATACGCCTGGGTTTCAAAATCCAGCTGGGCAATCAGCGGGTCGATCTGGGCCAGGTTGACGGCTGAGAGCGCGTCCCGGTTGGGGTTTTCCGCGCTCAATTGTTCAAAAAAGGTGTTGGCCTGGTCATCGAGCAAAGCCAATTGCTCCAAAATGTCTTCCACCGGTTGCGCTTGCAGGGATTTGGCGTAAAGGAATTCGTCGAATTGTTCAGAATATCGCCAGTAATCGCCGTAATCTTGCGGGCTATACTCGCCGACAATGAGAGCATTCTTAATCGTCGTTTGCATCCTTCGCAAATCGGCGCGGGCCTCAGCATTTTTTTGCAGCAGGACGGCATAACGCTCAACCAAAGCCAGCTGCTGTTGGAATGAAGCAGCGTTGACAATCGCCATCAGGCTTGTGAATGCAGTTGTCAATATCAATGCGCCTATCAAGAGAGCCAGACGGCCTTGAATGGACTGCGGGAAGAGCCTCTTCATAGATATTCTCTCCTGAACGGGCAAATTGGATAATTCATATCATATTAGCATATTCTGGCCTGGAAACAACAAGCTGTTGAGCTTAACATGCCGCCGCAATGCTAATCGGACAAATTTTGTATATTATTGTGACAAAAAATGGTAAAATTAAAAAAACAAAATTCCACTCAAATTATTTCCAGATAAATTGCGACATCCCAGCCATGGAGGTTATCTTTTATGTCTAAAATTATTTCTGTTCACTCCTTCCGCGGAGGTACGGGCAAGTCAAACACAAGCGCGAACCTGTCTTACTTGAGCGCTCAGCGCGGCCTGCGGGTTGGTGTGGTGGATACAGACATCCAATCTCCGGGCATTCACGTCTTGTTTGGTCTTGACGACCAGGACATGGGCCGCTCACTGAACGACTACCTGTGGGGCAAATGCGATATTGAAGAAACCGCCCACGATGTCACCGATTCGCTCGGGGCGGATATGCAGGGCAAGTTGTACCTGATTCCATCCAGCATTAAAGCGGGTGAAATTGCGCGCGTTTTACGCGAGGGATACGATGTCAGCCTGCTTAACGACGGCTTTCAGTCTCTGGTTCAAAAACTCAAACTCGATTTGTTGGTGATCGACACTCACCCAGGCCTGAACGAAGAAACCCTGCTCTCGATTGCCATCTCTGATGTTCTTTTGCTAATTCTGCGCCCAGACTCGCAAGATTACCAGGGTACAAGCGTAACGGTCGAAGTCGCCCGCAAATTAGATGTGCCAAAAATGTACCTGATGGTCAACAAAGTGCCAGAAATGTTTAACACCGAGGATGTCCGCCAACGGGTTGAAAAAACCTACAATTGTGAAGTGGCCGCCGTCGTGCCTCATTCAGATGAGTTGATGACTCTCGCCAGTTCAGGAATATTTGCAATGCGCTTCCCGCAGCACCCGGTTTCCCAAATTTACCGCAACCTGACCGACAAAATTTTATCGTAACCCGAATTACACCCCCCTTCTGTCAAAAGCCTCCCGCTTACGCCCATCAAGCACCGGGGGCTTTTTGGTAAAGCTGCTTTTTATTTATAGGAAAACAAATGGCCCTAAAAATTCCCTTCTTAAATATAAAACGGGAAGAGCGCAAACAAGTCTTCTCGCTGGTCGCCATCCTGGCGCTTGCGACACTGGTTCTGGAACTTTCAGACGTAATCGCCACCGGGGGATTTGTAAGCAAGGTTGGGCCGGATAATATTATATTCCTGTGGATTGTAGACATGCTGATTGCCATTGTGACAGCAGGCATTTACGCAATGGCCGTCGATCGGGTCGACCGGGTAAAACTGCTTAAATGGCTCGCGCTTGGGTTTGCGCTGGTTTTCCTGATGATGCGCATCCTGTTTCTGATCCGCTTTCCAGATTGGGCGGCCTATCCCCTGCTCTACATCCTGACCGATCAGTTTTACGCCATTTTCCCGTTGGCCTTCTGGGCAATGGTCAACGATTTTTACACACCGACAGAAGCCAAACGGCTGTATCCGATTATCATTATGGGCGCAACCCTGGGGAGTATCTCAGGCAATGGGCTGGCGGCTCTCTCAGGCTGGATTTTACAGCGCACCGGCGGCGATGCGCCCTCTCTGCTGATCATTGGCACCATTTTGTTGCTGATTGCGCTGATCGTCTTACAATTTTTCCTGCCGAAACGCTCTGTCAACAGCCGCCAATCACGCGACCAGGCCGACGTAAAGCAAACCATCAAAGTTGGCTGGGATTATATTAAAAATGTGCCTATTTTCACCTTCCTGGCGGTTTCAATGATGCTTTCAGGGTTGGCCTTCACCATTATTGAGTATCACTTCATCTTTTCAGTAGATCAGGCCGTCTCGCAAAACCCGCTTCAATTCCAGGCCTTCTACGGCACATTTAAAATCATCCTGATTCTCAGCATCCTGACCTTCCAGGCTTTTTTCTCAGGCCGCTTCCTCGAAAAAATTGGGCTGAAAAACTCCTTCATCTTCCAGCCTGTGGCCCTGGCCCTGGCGGGCGGGCTGGCGGCGCTCCTGCCGGGTGTGCTGGGCGCGGCCGGAGCAAAATATTTGGTGCGCCTGGTGCAGCAAGCCTGGGATGAACCCGCCCGCAAATCGCTCCAAAGCCTGATTCCCGACGAACGCCGCGGACGCGTGGCGGTCATGATTGACCGTTATTTCTACGATGTCTCGACCATCGCCGGGGCCTTGCTCTTGGGGCTTTTGCTCTTCCTGCGCAACCTGTCGGTTATTTCACAGGCAGAAATTATCTATGTCTACCTGGGGCTGGCGATTGCTGCCGCCCTCGTGGCGATTACGGCGGCTTTCCGTTTGCGCGCAAAATATGAACAAAGCCTGCTCGATTGGCGGCTTTCACGCTCGCGCCGCAAAAGCGCGCTGGACGGAATTGAATTTTAGGGCCAGTCCTGGCACTTATTGGTGAACAATGACAAAAAGCGAAACTCTGGAAAAACTCAAGATAGAATGGTTCGAACGTTTCGACCAGCTTCTCTCCGACAAGACAACCCCATCCAGCAACCTGAAATGCCTTGAATTATGCGAAGCGCGCTGCTGCCCAAGGGTGGGCATGCGCCAAATGCAGCCCGAAAAGATCGCCAGCCCGGTCGTGGTGCTGCTGCCCTTCGAGATGGAATACATCATGGAGAAAACAACGGTCGGCAGGGACGTTTTCCGCATTTGGCCGATTGACCTGGCCCCCGACCTGCGCCTGGAAATTGGCGCACTGGATCTCGGCAAGCCCTGCCCCTTCCTACAAGAGGACCGCTTGTGCGGCATCCATGGGCACAACCCGCTCGACTGCCGCACCTTCCCGCTCCTGCCCGCGCTCAACCCATCCGGCGAGATGGAGTGGAGCCTCGGGCAGAATTGTCCGTCACTCGCTTTTCTCAGCCCGGCATTTTCTGAGCGCATAAAGCAAATCTGGAAGGAGTTGGCCCCCTTCATCCCCCGCAGTTGGTGGGATTTATACGCCTTTGCAGACCACTGGACAGGCTACCCAAACCCGGCGGAGCCAACTCATGCCGATTGAGCCGATTGAATGGAGCAGCCCGAGCGGGGCCAGCCTGCATATCGTCCGCGAAGATACGCCAGAACTTCTACAGGCCGCCTGTGATCTCTTTGCGCAGATCTTCCCTGAAGATTTACGCTACCTGCCTTATCTGCGGGCCTGCGCGCGCGGCAGCCACCCCAGCCACCCCAATACCTGCGACCACGTCTGGCTGGTGAAGCTGAAGGGCGAGTGGGTTGGCGTCAGAATTTTCAGCTCCATTAAAACCCGCTCGTTTGGGCATGGCGCTTACATCGGCTTTACGCCACAGGCGCGCAGGCACGGCCTGGGAACCTGGCTGGTCGAGCAAACCCTGCGTCAGCTGGATGATGACGCCCGTCAGTTCGGGCATGAAAAATCTCTGGGTTATCTGGTCGAGGTCGAACGTCCAATTGACGCTAAAAATGAAGCAGCCCGCTTAAAAGATGAGAAACGGCTGCAATTCCATCGTCAGTGCGGCGGCATTATTCTTCCGATCCCATTTGTCGAGCCGGTCATGATCGCCGGGGTGGATTACATCAGCCCGGCAGCGTTGCGGGCTGAACGCCCGCGCCCGATGCACCTGGTTTTGATCCCTTCTGCCAGCGGCGCAAGCCTGCCGAACCTGGATTTGGTGGATTTTGTGAATGGGTTATACTGTGACGTGTACCGTTTGCCGAGAGAGCATCCCTTCGTCAGAGACGCGCTTTCTTACCTGTTAGGAGCATCAAAAAGATGAACGAAATTACTCAACCCATTGGCGCAAACAAAAGGCCGAAAACCTTTTTTGTCAGCCTGCGCATCAAATTAATTGGGATCCTGGCCCTCTTGTTTTTGGTTGCCTTTGCAGCCATCTTTTACTGGCTGGACAATTTTGTCACCAACCTGGCCATGGACAATTTGCGGAGCGACCTGCTGGCAACTGCCCAAACCGCCGCAGCCGGGATTGATGGGGATGCCCACCAGGCTCTGTTCGAGAGCGGCCAAATTGACGATGCCACCTATACCCAAATGGCCGACTATTTACGAATCATCAAAAAGACAAATCCGCAGGCTTCGGGGGTTTATACCTACCTGCAATTGCCAGAAACGCCCAACCAGGTGCAATTGGTGGTCAGCGCGGCCCTGCCGCCGGGCGCAGCAGCTGTGCCGGCCTCCACCAGCCAGAAAACCGGGGAGTGCCGGGTGCCTCCCAGCGCCCGACCCGCACTGAGACAAGATTACACGGATACTTCGCCGACCATGCTGGCCGGCATTCAAACCGCGGGGGTTGAAGATAAATTGTGGAACGATGAGTGGGGCACCTGGCTTTCTGGATATGCCCCAATCTTGAACTCAAACGGCGAAACGGTTGGCGCGGTGGGCGTGGATATGTGCGCCCGGGATGTGATCCAACTCCAGGAGAATATTCGGACAAACACTTCGATTGTCTTCGGGCTGGCATTGCTCATCCTGGTTGTTGTGGTTGGGCTGATCGCCACAAGCGTCACCCGGCCTGTTATGGAATTGACCCGCGTGGCTGACCTGATCGGCGGCGGAGATTACAATCAGGACTTCTCGCACCTTTACAAAGTGCGCCTGCAAGACGAAGTCAACAAACTGGCTGGGGTCTTTGAACTGATGAGCGACAAGATCTACGCCCGTGAAAAAAACCTGCGTGAGCGGGTGGAGCAACTGGAAATTATGATTGATGAAGGCAAACGCGACAGCCAGGTCAGCGAAATTGTGGACAGCGACTTCTTCCAGGAACTGCAAGATAAAGTCCACCTGATGCGCAAACGCTTCAAAAGCCAGGAAGACGGCAGCGCCAGCGATTGATCAGACCCGCCTGCAAGATTAAACGAAAAGAAGGCCGCCCACCACGGGATGGCCTTCTTTTCGTTTACCTGTTTCTAAAGACGCTATCTACGCTTTTTGCGCAGCTACCTGCTCGGCGGCGAGAAAACCAGCTTCGAGCGCTTTGCGGTTTATTTCCTCGGTGCCTTTTGGCGCTCGCGCAATGACCGCCTGCTCAATCGCTGTCCGCGAAACCACTCCGCTCAGCCCAACCAAAACGCCCAGGGCAACCGTATTGGCAGTGATTGCGCGACCGGTTGTTTCACGCGAAAGACGCACAACCGGGACGCGAATGGCGATTGACTGTGGCTCGACTTCGACACATTCGTCGTCCACGATCAGCAGCCCACCTTTGCGGACTGTTTTGGCAAATTTATTATAGGCTACCTGGCTCAAGACAACCACAACATCCGGGTCTAAAACTTCAGGGTGATCGATTTCGCCATCCGAAATGACAACTTCAGAGCGGCTGGCGCCGCCGCGCGCCTCCGGCCCGTAGCTCTGGGTCTGGGTCGTCTGTTTGCCGTCATAAATTGCCGCAGCTTCGGCCAAAATAATCCCAGCCAGGATCATGCCCTGGCCGCCCTCACCCGCCAAACGGATTTCGGTTCTTTTGTCCATCTTAGCGCCTCCCGGTGTTACGCAAGCGAATTTCTTCTTGCTGGGTTTGCTGTTCGACCAGCAGATCGTAGATTTGGGTGTATTCAGGGCGATTTTTGCGCTGTAAAACGCCGCGCACAATTTTTGTATTGGCGTGTTGTTCTTCAAGGCTCAGTTTGTCGTAGGCTGCTTTGGGGATGCTATTGTCCTTTAGGGAGCGCATCATATCGGCAGCTGTCCCCAGTTTGTTGATGCGGCCATAGGTGGTATGGCAATAACTGACCGCTTCCACCAGGCTAAAACCGTCGTTCGAAATCGCCTCGGACAACTGCTTGTCCAACTCGAGGGCATGGAAGACGGTGCTGCGGGCGACATACGAGGCTCCGGCAGCAATCGCCAGGTCGCAAATCGGGAAAGGCGGCTCGACGTTACCGTAGGGAGCGGTCGTGGCGCGCATCCCGACCGGCGTGGTGGGGCTATATTGTCCGCCGGTCATGCCGTAGATGTTGTTATTGACCACCAGGGCTGTGATGCCCATGTTGCGGCGGGCGGCATGGATGAAATGGTTGCCGCCAATCGCGAGCGCATCGCCGTCGCCCATAATGGCAATTACTTTCATATCCGGGCGGGCAATTTTCAGGCCCGTGGCAAAGGCCAGGGCGCGGCCATGAGTGGTGTGGAGGGTGTTGAAATCCATGTAAACCGGCATGCGGGCCGTGCAGCCAATTCCCGCCACCAGGGCCACCTGGTCGTTATCCAGGCCGAGATGGTCAATCGCGCGAATCAAGGCCCCCATCACCACGCCGATCCCGCAGCCGGAGCACCAGATTGTGGGAAATTTCTTGTTTTTGCGTAACTTTTGCAGGGTTTCGTTGGCGACGAACCAATCTTCAGGGGGGATTTGGGCTTCCTGGCGGGTCAGTTCGTGCGCATCAAGGATATGTTGTTGGACCATTTCAAGCCTCCGCTGCCGCTAAAATCATATCGGGTGTAACCATTTCACCATTCGCGCGATTGACTCGCACCACTTTGCGGCGTCCGCTGATGCGTTCAACCTCAAGCGCCAACTGTCCCAGGTTCATCTCAGGCACGATGATCTGCTCCACCGAATCGGCCAGTTCTTCAACCGCCGCTTCAGGGAAGGGCCAAATGGTGAGGGCGGTAAACAGGTTGACCTTCTCGCCCTTGGCGCGCATCAACTTGACCGCATGGCGGGCTGTGCGGGCTGAAGCGCCATAGCTCAGCACCGCTTTGCGCGCGCCGGGCTGGTAATCGGTCTCATAGAGCAGGATGTCATCGTCCGGGCTGCGCTCGAGCTTGCCGTTGACGCGCTCCAGCCAGGCTTCCATTTCATCCAGGCGCTGGGTCGGGAACCCAGACTCATCGTGAATCAGGCCGGTGATGTGATAACGGTATCCGCGCCCAAAACTTGCCATCGGCGGAACATCGCCCGGCTGGTTGCGATACGGTTTGTACGTTTGCGGGGATTCGGTAACGACATGCTCAAATTTTTCAACACTGTTAAAATCGGGCAGATCAATTGGCTCGCGCATGTGGCCGATAATTTCATCGGTCAGCAGGATAACCGGGGTGCGGTATTTTTCAGATAAATTAAAAGCCTTGATCGTCAGATCGAAGGATTGGGCCACAGAGATCGGGCTTAAGACGATGATGGGGTGGTCGCCATGCGTACCCCAACGCGCCTGCATGACATCCCCCTGGGCAGCGGCGGTGGCGTGGCCGGTCGAAGGGCCAAGCCGCATGACATTGACCACCACGCACGGAATTTCTGCCATGGCTGCGTAGCCAATATTTTCCTGCATCAGTGAAAAGCCGGGGCCGCTGGTGGCGGTCATCGATTTCAACCCGCCGATCCGCCCGCCGATAATGGCCGCCATGCTGGCGATCTCGTCTTCCATTTGGATGAACTTACCGCCAACCCTCGGCAGCTCGCGCGACATGACTTCGGCCACTTCGGTGGAGGGGGTGATCGGATACCCGGCATAAAAGCGGCAGCCGGCAGCAATCGCGCCCTGGGCAATCGCTTCATTGCCTTGCATTAATTTAATCGTCACTTCAGCCTCCTCAATTCAACTTCCGAACGACAATCGCCAAATCAGGGCAGTGTGTATCGCAAAAATGGCAGGCGGTACACTTTTCGGGGGCAGAAACCACGGGGTGGTTGCCGCTGGGGTGCATGGAGAGGACATTGGTGGGGCAAAACTCAACGCAAATATGACAGCCCTTGCACCAGGTCGCGTGAATCGTCACCTGGCCGCGTGGGCCTTTCCGAACTGGCTTTTCCTGCGCCTCAGATAAAACAGGAACAACTTCGGTCATAACAATCCCTTTCTGTGTTGAAACGACCATTTTGGTATGATAAATCCTATTAATAGGATTATATCTTTAGCCAGTGGAGGATTGAATTGATGAACATCATCATTTTGGCATTATCGACATGGAGGATTGTCATATTCCTTCAGGAAACAGGGGCCTGGCTGGGTCAGCGGCGGCCTGGGTGCAACAAACGCGCAGCCCCCGCGAGTGTTGTATAATCTTGCAAGACACTTCTTTAAATATAATTCGCAGCAAATAAGGCAAGCAGACCTGTGACAAACTCCCCGGCGTTGCTCAGTGTAAAAAATGTCTCAAGGTATTTTGGTTCGGTTGGGGCGCTCAACGATGTCGATTTCGAGCTGTGGCCGGGCGAAGTTTTGGGCGTTGTCGGCCAGCGAGGATCGGGAAAGTCGACCTTATTTCAGATTTTGAGCGGGGTCGTCCCGCCGGGTAAAGGCGAAATTCTGCTGGACGGCCAGCCAATCAACCTGCGGACGGCCTCCCAGGCTCAACGCCTGGGAATCGAAGCGGTCCAACAAAACCCACAGTTGGCAGGCAATTTCAATGTCTTGAATAATATCTTTCTGGGCCGGGAAATTCGGACGGCGAACTATTTCAGGAAACCAGACGAAAAGAAAATGGCAGAAATTGCGCAAAATCTTTTGAGCAGCTTTGACATGCCGCCCGAATTGATGTTTGAACAGCCCGCCAACCTTTCGAATGAACAGACCCAGGTAATGGCCCTCTGCCGGGCGCTCTGTCGGCCAAGCCGCCTGCTTTTACTGGACGATGCCCTGGCAGCTTTAACCTTTGAGCGCCAGCAAAAACTACTGGGGCATATCAAAAAAATCGCGGCCCAAAATATGGCGGTCATTTTGAGCAGCGACGATCTAAAACATATTTTCGCGGTCACGGATCGCATTCTGGTCCTCTATCAGGGACGCCAGCTTGCGCTGCGCCCGACCAACGAAACAACCCCGCGTGAAATTGTGGAGTTAATCGTTGGCTCGAACCGGCAGGAGCAGGTGACTCCCGTCATTTGGGCTTTTGAGAACTATTACGCCGCCCAACAGCAGGCCGAAGAGCTGCGCCGCAGCCAGATGGTCTTGCGTGAAAGCCTCGAGGCCCAAGATTCGCTTAACCGCCAGTTAATTGAGCGTTTACAAGACCAGGTCGAAGCGCTCGATCACCTCAACCTGGCCTTGCAAGACGCCAACCGGCGGCTGATGACCGAGCGTGAAACCGAACGCAAAGCCCTGGCGCGCGACCTGCACGACCAGGTTATTCAGGATTTGCTCAGCTACAACTATCAATTGGAGGAGGCTGAAAGCGAAGCCAGCGACCCAACCCAGCGCGAGCAATTGGCCGGCATCCGCAACGGAATCCGCTCAGTGGTCAGCAGCCTGCGCCAGCTATGCAGCGACTTGCGACCGCCGACCATCGACAGCCACGGCCTTTCGGCAGCCATCCGCTCGTTGACTCATCAGTGGTCGAAGATTAGCGGAATCAAGGTCACGCTGGAGATTGATCCCGAATTGGGACGTCTGCCTGAGCCGATCGAGCTGTCCGTTTTCCGAATTGTGCAAGAGGGCTTGAGCAATGTCCGCAAGCACTCGCAGGCCAGCAGCGTGCATGTAGCCTTGGCGCGCACCTCCACCGCCAGTTTGCTGGTGGAACTCTCAGATAACGGCAAAGGAATCGCCAAGCCGATTAACCTGGCGAAACTTTCAGCGCAGAAACATTTTGGTTTATTGGGAATCAGTGAACGGGTCAGCCTGCTCGGTGGCAGTATGCAGGTCGATTCGCCCGAAGAAGGCGGGATGATGCTCCAGATTGAAATTCCCAGCCCTTATCCATCCCTGGCCGGGGAAGAGGGGTAACGCGCCAGGGCGTCTTCGATCACCTGGCGCAGGGTGGCGGCGTCGATGTCTTTTTTGTCGAGGAAGGCGACTGCCCCGGCGTTCAGGCCAATCCGGCGAAATTCACGGTCTGGGTAGGCGCTGATCAACACCATCAGGGTCGCGGGGCAGGCCGCCTTGATGCGCCGCGCGCATTGAATTCCATCTTCTTCCTTTAAAACCACATCGATAAAGGCCAAAAAAGGATGCACCAGCCCAACCAGGCGCAAGGCCTGCTGGCAGTCGTCGGCCTCGTGAACCGCGGCTTGCGGCCAGGTTTTTGCAAGCAGTTTTGCCAGTTGGGCGCGGTAACGGGGGTTGTCATCCAGCACCAGCACGTTGAGACTCTCGCTGCTGGCATCTGCCTGACTCAGCCGTTCTTTTTCAGGGACGAGTAATGTTTCCGGGTGTTTCCCGGCGTAGAGGTTGGCTTCCAGCCGGCTTTCAACCTGGATGGCGCGGTAGAGCGCGGTCAGGTGGTTTTCCACCGTTTTGACGCTTAAGTCCATTTCCCAGGCAATTTTTTGATTGTTGTAACCCTGGGTAAGCAGGTAAAGCAGTTCACGCTGACGGCGGGTAAGCGCGGGAGGCGATTCAACGATACGGGCCTGCTGGTTGACCAGCCGGTTGACCAGCGGATCAGAAATCCAGCGGCCGCCCCCCAAAATGCGCTGCACGGCCAGTTCAAGATCTGCAAGCGGTTGATCTTTGAGGTGATAGCCATCGACGCCGGCGGCCAGCAGCCCAACCACATAGGCCTCGTCGTCATAAGCGCTGACCACCAAAATCTTGATCTGCGGATACGCGGCCCGAATGTGCTGGGCGACCGTCACCGGTTCAAACTCTGGCATGTTGACATCCATCACGAGCAGGTCGGGCTGCAAGGTTTCGAGCGCCTTCAACATATCGGGGCCGTTGCCCACTTCACCCACAATGGCAAGGCCGGGCAAGCTGGCAAGCGCATTGCGCAATCCGGCCCGAATCAGGGCGTGATCGTCAGCGAGCAGGGTTTTTGTGATCGTCATTCGGCGGGTCGTTTTCTTATTAGGGGAAATCCCCTAATAAAGTTGGGGGTTGTTGGTGCAGGAAAAGGGGAGCAAAGGGGTTGAACCCTTGCGACTGAATTGATTATTATTATAGTGTATGGTTATATCTTCGTAAAGAAAAGGAGGCGACCTGCACTCAATGACAGATGTGTGTTTTGGAAGAAGAAATTCGCTCAAAATCAACTGTAAATTTTCAAGGAGGCTTGTCAATGTTTAAGAAGAGTTCACTGATGGTGTTGTTATCCCTTTTAATGGTTGCCTCAACTATCCTGGCAGCCTGTGGCCCTGCCGCCACTGGCCCCGCTCAGACCGATGATGGCTTGGCCGTTGGGATTGTTTTGCCGACCAAAGACGAACCGCGCTGGATCCAGGACGAAGCTCGCTTCAAAGACGCCCTGACCGAAGCCGGTTACGATGTCGAAATTCTCTTCAGCCAGGGCGACTCGGCCAAAGAAAAAGCCAATGTCGAAGCTCTGGTTACCAAAGGCGTTAAAGTTCTAATTATCTGCCCGCAGGATGGCGCTGCCGCAGCCGCTGCCGCCGAAGCCGCCAAGGCCGCCGGTGTGAAAGTCATCTCTTACGACCGCCTGATTCGTGACACAGACGCGGTTGACTATTATGTGACCTTCGACAGCCTGGCCGTGGGCGCTGCCCAGGCCCAGTATTTGGTCGACAAAGCCGCTGGCGCTGGCAACCCGCTCTATCTGTATGCCGGCGCTGCTTCTGACAACAACGCTTTCCTGTTCTTCGAAGGCGCCTGGACTGTTCTTCAGCCGAAAATCGCTGACGGCACTTTCGTGATCAAGAACTCCAGCGAAGCTATCGCCCTCCAGAATAAGGCCAGCTTAACTCGCGACGAGATGGGCAAGATCATCGGCCAGGTCACCACCAACTGGGACTTCAACACCGCCAAGACCCTTGCTGAATCGAACCTGACTGCCGCTCCCGCTGCCGACAAAGGCAACGTTTTCATCCTCGCCCCGAACGATGGCACCGCTCGCGCAATCGCCGATGCCTTTAGCACCGACGGCGATGTCACTACCTATGTAGTGACCGGCCAGGATGCCGAAAAGGCTTCCGTCCAGTACATTATCGATGGCAAGCAGTCGATGACCGTCCTCAAGGATGTTCGCACCCTGGTATCCGACGCAATTAGCGCCGCGGTAGCCTACCTGGAGGGCAAGACCCCCCCGCAGACCAACACTTACAACAACGGCAAGGTAGATGTTCCCGCCAAGCCGTCTGTCGTCGTGTCGGTTGACAAAGACAACGTCAAATCGGCTGTCATCGATTCCGAGTACTGGCCCGCCAGTGACTTCACCGGCCTCGATGGCCTGGGCGCTGAAGCCCCCGCCATGCCGGCCATGTCTGGCAAAGTCGAAGTCTTCTCCTGGTGGACGGGTGGTGGCGAAGCCGCCGGCCTGGATGCCATGATTAAGATTTTCCAAGCCAAATACCCGGATGTTGAGTTCGTCAACGCGGCTGTGGCCGGTGGCGCAGGCACCAATGCGCGCGCCGTGCTCGCTTCGCGCCTGCAAGCTGGCGACCCGCCCGATAGCTGGCAGGGCCATGCCGGGCAGGAACTGATCGGCACTTACGTCAAAGACAGCAAGATCGAGTCCCTGAATGACCTTTACGAAGCCGAAGGCTGGCTGGATGTCATGCCCGAAACTCTGATCCCGCTCATTTCTAATGATGGCAACATCTATTCCGTGCCGGTTAACATCCATCGCGCCAACGTGCTCTGGTACAACCCGCAGCTGCTGGCCGACAACGGCCTTGCAGTTCCGACCACCATCGCCGAGTGGCTGTCCGCCATGGAAACCCTGGACGGCAAAGGCATTCAGCCGCTCGCCTTGGGCGAACAATGGACCAAGATGCACCTGCTCGAAACCGTTCTGCTCGGCACGCTCGGCCCCGATAAATACAACGGTCTGTGGGACGGCAGCACGGATTGGGCTGGCGCTGATGTCAAAACCGCCCTCGAGAACTACGTCAAAGTTGCCTCCTACGCCAACAGCGATTCCGCATCGCTCTCCTGGCAGGATGCTGCCCAGCTCGTCGTCAATGGCGACGCTGCGTTCAACGTGATGGGCGACTGGGCTGAAGGCTACTTCCGCGAATTGGGCAAAGCCCCCAAGACCGATTACGGCTGGGCTCCAGTTCCCGGTTCAGTAGGCGTGTTCCAGTTCCTGTCCGACTCCTTCGTACTGGCTGTTGACGCCCCCGATGCTGATGGCGCAACCGCCTGGTTGAAGATTGCCGGCTCCAAAGAAGGCCAGGAAGCCTTCAACCCGGTCAAAGGCTCGATCTGCGCCCGCACCGACTGCAACACAGCTCTCTTTGGTGAATATCTGCAATCCGCGATGGCCGATTGGGCTTCCAACACCGTGGTCGGCTCGTTGGCTCATGGTGTTGTCGCCAACGACTCCTGGAAATCAGAAATTGACACCGCCCTCGGCCTGTTCGTAGCCGATGGCAATGTGGAAGGCTTCCAAACTGCGCTGGTCGCAGCTTGCAAAGCTTCTGGCCCCTGCAAGTAGTTCTGTTATAAAATTGATGAGGCTCCGCGAGGCGCGGAGCCTCATCAATTCCTACTGAGAAAAGAGGCCCGGCATGTTCCAATTTCTAAGAAACAAAGACCGCTATCTTTCGATCCTCTTGATTTCGCCGTCAGTCCTGGCGGTGTTGGTTTTTATTTATGGGTTTATTGCCTGGTCTGCGCGCGTCTCTCTCAGCAAATGGAAAGGGTTAACCCCCGATTACACCTGGAATGGATTTAACAATTACCTGGGATTATTCGCTGATCCGCGCTTTCATGTCGATGTTCGTAATACCCTGATTTTTACAAGTGTTTTTGTGATTGGCAGTATTTTCCTCGGCTTTTTACTGGCGGTAATGCTCGACCAGGGCTTGAAGGGCGAGAGTTTCTTCCGCAGCCTGTTTCTGTTTCCAATGGCGATTTCTTACATCGTGACCGGCGTCGTCTGGCGCTGGCTGATGAACCCGGCGACAGGCTCGCGCACCAGTGGTTTTAATCTGCTATTTTCCAACCTTCATCTTGATTTTCTTAAAAATGCCTGGCATACCACGCCCTATTGGGGCATTGCGGCGGTGGCGCTGGCCGCCATCTGGCAAATGTCCGGCTACACGATGGCCCTCTACCTGGCCGGCCTGCGGGCCATCCCCGGCGAGTTACGCGAGGCCGCCCAGATCGACGGGGCCACAGAACTTCAGATTTACCGCCACATTATGCTGCCTTTGCTTTCACCGGTCACGTTGAGCGCGTTGATTATTCTCGGTCACATGTCGCTCAAAGTGTTTGACCTGATCGTGGCAGTGGCGGGCAAGCAGCTTCCGCTGGATGTGCCAGCCACTTACATGTGGCAGACCACCTTCGATGGTTTATTCTATGGGCGCGGCGCGGCAATTGGTATTTTGCTCTTGCTGAGCGTGGCGGTTTTGATCATCCCTTACATTCGCTACACCCTCAAGACGGAGACTGAACAATGAACCTTAAATTACTCCGCCTCAATAAAAACTGGTTGTATGTTCCGCTGATCTTGATGGCGATCTTCTACCTGATTCCGATGTATGTCATGATCGTGACCGGCTTTAAGAGCTTCGCCGAAGTTGATCTCAAAACCATGTGGAATTTACCAAGCGGCATCCACTTTGATAACTTCATCGAGGCCTTCGCCAAACTCTCCCCCTCCTTGTGGAACAGCTTCCTGATGGTGATTCCGGCTGCTCTGATCTCCTCAGCCCTGGGTTCAATCAACGGTTTCATCCTCGCCAAGTGGAAGTTTAAAGGCTCGGATCTTGTCTTCCCCTTCATTCTGTTTGGCATGTTCATTCCCTACCAGAGCATCATCATCCCGCTCGTGCAGTTTATGAGCGCGGCCGGCATCAAAGGCCTGCCAGGGCTGGCGATGGCCCACATCATTTACGGCATCCCGATCACCACCCTCACCTTTCGCAACTATTATGCCAGCCTGCCGCAGGAATTACTGGAAGCCGCCAAAATAGACGGTGCGGACATGCTAGGCATTTATCGCCACATTCTGCTGCCGATCTCCATCCCCAGCTTTGTGGTGGTCCTGATCTGGCAGTTCACCTCGGCCTGGAACGACTTTTTGTTTGCCGTCATCCTGACCGGCAACAAAGACTGGCCGATTACGGTGGCGCTCAACAACATGGCGGGCAGCCAAATTATCTCGTGGAATGTCCAAATGGCAGGCTCGCTCCTGGCAGCCCTGCCACCCTTGCTGATTTACGTTTTTCTGGGCCGTTACTTCTTGCGGGGCCTGTTGGCTGGCTCGCTCAAGGGCTAAACTTTAGATTTTGGAGCTGCTATGAAACCTCCCGTGCTGGAGATGAAGAACATCACCAAAGAATTCCCGGGCGTCAAAGCGCTCAACAACGTCAGTTTTCAGGTGGCCGAAGGCGAGATTCACGGTCTCGTTGGCGAAAACGGGGCCGGAAAATCGACCCTGATGAAGGTTTTGAGCGGCGTTTACCCGTATGGATCGTACAACGGCGAAATTTTGTTGAACGGGCAGCCACAGAGATTTTCCGGCATCCGCGACAGTGAAAAAGTTGGGATTGCAATTATTTACCAGGAATTGGCCCTGATCCCCGAGCTAACCGTTTACGAGAATATTTTCCTGGGCAACGAAATCCGCAATGGAATTAGAGTGGATTGGAACGAGATGATCAAACGTTCCCAAGAGATGCTCGCCCGGGTGGGGCTGGATGTCAACCCAGAGATGAAAATCAAAGATCTGGGCGTGGGCGGGCAGCAGTTGATCGAAATCGCGAAGGCCCTCAGCAAGGATGTCAAGCTCCTGATTTTGGATGAACCAACGGCGGCCCTGAACGAAGGCGATAGCGCCAACCTGTTCGACCTGTTGCGCGGCCTGAAAGAGCAGGGTGTGACCTGCATTTTGATTTCGCATAAACTCAAGGAAGTCATCTCCATCGCCGATACTGTGACCGTCCTGCGCGACGGACAAACCATCTGCACGCTGAATGCCCACCAGGGCCAGGTTTCAGAATCGATCCTGATTAAAAATATGGTTGGGCGCGAAATTGATAATATCTACCCGCCGCGCCAAAGCAAGGTTTCGCCCGAAGTAATTCTCGAAGTGCGCCATTGGAACGCCTACGACCCCAACCTGGGCCGCAATATACTGCGCGAGGTCTCTTTCGACGTCAAAAAAGGCGAAATTGTCGGGTTCGCTGGTCTGATGGGTTCCGGGCGCACCGAACTGGCAAAAAGCGTTTTCGGCAACCCTGGCAACTACCAGATCCAGGGTGAGATGTATGTCAAAGGCCAAAGACGGCGCTTTACCCATCCCCAGCAAGCCATCGCCTCAGGCGTGGCGTATGTCACCGAAGACCGGAAAGGCAACGGGTTGATTCTGATTCAGGATGTCAAACAAAATATCACCCTCGCCAATTTGCGCGCCATCTCTCACAACGGTGTCATCGATAGCAATGTTGAAGTCCAAGTTGCTAATGAGTATAAGGAATCGATCAACATTAAAACCCCCAGCGTGGAGCAGGAGGTCGGCAATTTGAGCGGCGGCAACCAACAAAAGGTCTCGGTCGCCAAGTGGCTGTTCGTCAAACCCGACCTGTTGATCCTCGACGAACCGACCCGCGGGATCGATGTCGGCGCTAAATTTGAAATTTACACAATTATGAACCGGTTGGTGGAACAAGGCATGAGCATTATCATGATCTCGTCTGAATTGCCTGAGATTTTGGGCATGAGTGACCGGGTTTACATCGTTTCTTCTGGCAGAATTGCCGGCGAATTGCCGATTGAAGAAGCAACGCAAGAAAAAATCATGCACCTGGCAACAAACTGAGGAGGCCAACCATGTCCTTTTTGAACAACGCTCAAAAACTTTTGCGCCAAAACATTCGCGAATATGGCATGTACATTGCCTTGTTTGTGATTATGGCGATTTTTACCTACACGACCAAAGGCATCTTCATCTCGCCTCGCAACATCAGCAACCTGATTAACCAGACCGGCTACATCGCCGTCCTGGCCGTCGGGATGACGCTGGTGATCGTCATCCGCCACATTGACCTGTCGGTCGGCTTTTTGGCGGGGTTTCTGGGCGCGATCGCCGCGACGGCGCTCGTCTACTGGAAGCTGCCAATCTTCGTCGTCATCCCGTTGGTTTTGGCGCTTGGAGCTGTGGCCGGTTTGGTAACGGCTTTCCCGGTCGCGCAATTGAAAATTCCATCCTTTGTGGCCTCGCTGGCCGCCATGCTGATCTATCGCGGCGCGCTGGTACTCGCCACCATTAAAACCGGCACAATCGTGGTCCCCAACGCCACCTTCAATGCGATTGGCAATGGCTATATTCCAGATTTCCCCGGCCTCGAATTTCTGCCCGGACTTCACAAATTGACGCTTCTGCTGGGCGTGCTTGCAATTATTCTGTTCATCATCAGCGAATTTGATAGCCGCCGCAAAAAGCAGGCCTACAATTTTCAAGTCCTGTCCATGGATATGTTCATCATCAAGCTGGTCTTTGTCTCGATCCTGTTGGGCAGCATTACCTGGATTTTGGCGGGCTTCAACGGCCTTTCGTGGACACTCCTGATTGTGCTGGCGGTGGTGGCGATCTACCATTTCATCACCACCCAAACCGTGCTGGGCCGCCACATCTATGCGATTGGCGGCAATCCCGAAGCGGCTGAATTGAGCGGGATTAGCGTCAAAAACCTGACCTTTGTGGTCTTTGGCTCGATGGGCCTGCTGACGGCGCTTTCCGGCATCCTGTTCACCTCACGCTTGCAATCGGCTACCACCACCGCCGGAACCTTGTTCGAACTGGACGCGATTGCAGCGGCCTACGTCGGCGGCGTCTCGGCGGCTGGCGGTGTCGGCAAAGTAACCGGCTCGATCATCGGCGCGATCGTGATGATGTCTCTGACGAGCGGCATGAACCTGATGGGTGTCGATATCTCATACCAATACATTGTGCGCGGCGCAGTTCTGGCGGGAGCGGTCATCTTCGATGTGACCACGCGCAACCGCAGCAAGTAAAACAAGGCGTTGTCCGCTCAAAATACAGGCTGCCACGACAAACAGCCTGTATTTTATTTTAAAGGAGAAACCCACCGCCGCGCGCGCATCAATCTACGCTACGCGCCCGTGCCGGTTTCTGAGCCTTATCAAGACCCTGGTTACTGGGCTGCTGCCTGCCACCCGCTCTGACTTCCATGCGAGTCGACCAACGCGGGGTGGGGTATCGCGGTACAATTGCTAACCGGCTGCGTCGAAGCCTGACCCCCGTCACCGCCACCATGCACATCCCGTCTATCGAGCGCGTTCGGCAAAACCGGACAAATAGCTTTTGCAAACAAGAATCCGGTAGGAATGGTAAAATGGCGGTCATCCTACTCAAAAAATGGAAAAATAAATGCAGTTTCAGCCTACTCAAATTCCAGACGTGATCTTAATCACCCCAAAAGTCTTCGGCGATGAGCGCGGATTCTTCATGGAAACCTACCAGGCGCGTTTATTTGCCGAGGCGGGCATCCCGCCAAAGTTCGTGCAGGATAATCATTCCCGTTCGAAACAGGGGGTCTTGCGCGGATTACATTATCAACTGAGACAGACCCAGGGGAAACTGGTGCGCGTCATTTTGGGAGAAATTTTTGATGTGGCGGTCGATATTCGTCCAAGCTCACCCACTTTCGGAAAGTGGACTGCGGCCCGCTTATCCGCCGAAAACCAACAAATTTTATGGGTTCCAGAAGGTTTCGCGCACGGTTTCTATGTCTTAAGCGCGTGGGCGGAGGTCGTCTACAAAGCCAGCGATTACTACGCCCCACAGTGGGAGCGCAGCATTTTATGGAACGACCCAGCCATTGGAATTGAATGGCCTTTGTTGCCCGATGCGCCTCTTTCACTCTCCACAAAAGACAATCAGGGGCAATTACTGCGAGATGCAGAACTCCCATAAGACAAGCTGCTAAATCAGCTATCCAAAGACCCCACTCGATAATCAGCTAATTTTTTATCCCACTTCTGACTCAATCCCAAAAGAAAGAGGACAAACAATGAAAGGTATCATTCTTGCGGGCGGACGCGGAACGCGTTTATACCCGCTGACGCTCTCGATCAGCAAGCAGCTTCTGCCCGTTTACGACAAACCGATGATCTACTACCCGATCTCAATGCTGATGTTGGCCGGGATCCGCGATATCCTGGTTATCAGTACCCCGGAAGACCTGCCGCTATTCCAGCGGATGCTGGGAGATGGCAAAGATTGGGGCATCAGCTTTTCGTATGCAGCACAAGCCGAACCGCGCGGCCTGGCGGATGCTTTTATTATTGGCAAAGATTTTCTCAACGGAGCGCCAGCCTGCTTAATCCTGGGCGATAATATCTTTTTTGGGCACGGGCTACCGAAGCGCTTACGCGCCTGCGCAGAGCTTACCGAGGGCGCGCGCGTTTTTGCCTATCCGGTCAGCGATCCAGAGCGTTATGGCGTGGTCGAGTTTGACGATGACTTGCGCGTTGTCAGCCTTGAGGAAAAGCCTGCCCATCCGCGCTCACATTATGCCGTGCCTGGGCTGTATTTTTATGATGGACAGATTTCAAGGCTGGCAGCAGACCTGGCTCCTTCAGCGCGCGGCGAAATCGAAATCACTGACCTGAATCGCATTTACATGGAAAAAGGCCAATTACAGGTGGAAGTGCTGGGGCGCGGTTTTGCCTGGCTGGACGCCGGCACCCACGAATCCTTGCTGCAAGCTGCCACCTTCATTCAAACCATCGAAGAGCGCCAAGGGATTATGATATCCTGCCCCGAAGAAATTGCCTTTCGCCAAAGATTCATCAACCGAGAGCAGCTTGCCAAACTAGCCGAAGCACGGCGAGGCAATCGCTATGGTGATTATCTGAGACAATTGCTCCAGGAAAAAGACGCATGAAGATCCTGCTCTTTGGAAAAAATGGGCAGCTAGGCTCTGAACTACGCCGCAGCCTGTTAGCGCTGGGGCCTGTGAGCGCGCTGGATAAAGAAGACCTTGACCTGACCAACCCGCAGGCTGTGGCCGGCGTTATCCGTACCCAGCGCCCGGCAGTTATTATTAATGCCTCAGCCTATACCGCTGTTGACCGGGCCGAAAATGAGCCTGAAATAGCCTTCAAAATCAATGCCTTTGCGCCAGAAATCATGGCGCAATCGGCCAGCGAGATTGGAGCCGTTTTCATTCACTTCTCAACGGATTACGTTTTTGACGGGACCAAAAATACTCTTTACTGCGAAGATGACCAAACCAACCCGATTAATGTTTATGGACAAAGCAAGTTGGAAGGCGAACAGCGTATTCTGCAAAACGCCGCGGCGGCCCTCATCTTTCGCACTAGTTGGGTCTATTCTCTCAGCGCAGATAACTTTGTAACCAAAACCCTGGCCTGGGCGCGCCAGCATGAAACCCTGCGAATCGTCAACGATCAGATCGGCAGCCCCACCTGGGCGCGTCAGTTGGCGGAGACAACCTCGGCCCTGGTAGCCAGAGCCGGCAAGCGACCACTGGATTACATCGCTGAGCGGCGTGGCCTTTATCATCTGGCGGGGAAAGGCGCCGTTTCGAGGCTGGAATTTTCACGCCAGGTATTGGCGCTTGACCCGCACCAGGCGGACCAGCGCTGTCGTGAAATCTTGCCAGCCAGCACAGCCGACTTTCCAACCCGGGCCCGGCGTCCGCTTTTTACTGCCCTGGAATGCTCCCGTTTTGAAACCGTCTTCGACCTGAACATCATAAGCTGGCAGCAAGCCCTGCAACTGGCAATGAATTCTTAAAGACTCATCCCCCATCAGTAGGATACCTGTAACTGTCAAGGAAATGTAAGCAAAATCCATCCAAGATTTTGCTAAAATGAAGGCGTACAAATTATTTTGTTGTGGAGGCTCCCATGAAAAAAATTACCAGTATCCTGGCACTAACCTTTTTGCTAATCACCCTGCTGATTAGCCCAATTCCTGTGCAAGCAGATGGCCCAGTTCTCTATGTGTCTGAGTTTGGCATTGGAGACTGTAGCAGCTGGACAAATTCCTGCGACCTGCAAACGGCCCTGGACTCGGCGCTAAGCGGCGATGAAATCTGGGTCAAGCAAGGTGAGTATGCCCCCGGCCCAAACCGCACTGATACTTTTACGCTAAAAGACCGCGTTGCCATCTATGGAGGTTTTGCAAGTGATTACACAGGCAGCATCCGCGAGGATCGAAACTGGAGCGCTTCCCCTGCCATCTTGATTGGCAAAATTAATGAGACCGAGCGCGTTTATCACGTCGTTACCGCTACTAGTGGAACAACCAGTACTTTGGATGGAGTTACAATCGCATATGGTCATGCAAGCAGCACCACCACAGACTTCTATAAGTATGGCGGCGGTATCTATAACTCAGCAGGCAAGCTCACCATCGCAAACGTCATCTTTTTTGAAAATTATGCCAGCCGAGATGGGGGCGGCCTGTATAATTCAAATGATAGTGAGTCCAGCCTGACAAATGTTTCGTTTGAAGGGAATACAGCCGACAATGGCGGTGGTATATCCAACGACACTGGCAGCGAACTGGTCATCGACAAGGCAGAGTTCATCAATAACATAGCTATCATGAGAGGCGGCGGGATCTACAATAACGACAGCACAACAACCATCACAAATGCTATTTTTCGTCAAAACGAAGCGTCCACCGCAGGAGGGGGAATCTATAATAGATCGGAATTTCTGCCGGGGCAACTCAGCGTTATAAACGCAACTCTTTTTGATAACCGGGTGACAGAGACACATGGTTATGACGGCGGCGGTATAGGAACCGAAATAGTGGGGGAAGGCATCGCTGGCAGCACAACGGTTATAAACACCATCTTATGGGGTAACTCAGCTAAAGGCGATGACCCCATAAAAGAACAAATCTCAGAAATAGATGAAACAGACACTACCACCGTTACCTACAGCATCATTCAGGATGGCGGTTGGCCGGATGAGAGCAATCTGGCCGTCGACCCTCTATTTATTGATGCAGCCAATGGTAATCTAAACGTGCAGGGCAATTCCCCTGCAATTGATAATGGCACAAATAATAACTGCCCGCTGGAAGATATTGATGGAATATCTCGACCCCAGAAAGGCACAAGCGGGAATGAACTTTGCGATATGGGTGCGTATGAATTTGTAATCCCCGCCGATTTCGAAAAATTATCTCCGCAAAATAATGCAACTGGGCAACCACTATCAGTTACTATATCTTGGAATCCCAACAGCACTCCTGTAGCCTACTACGAGTACTGTTACAGTTCGGCTCCCGACTCGTGCAACAAGTGGAATTTGATCGATACAAATACTTCTGTTACTCTCAAAGACCTGGCACCCAACTACACCTATTACTGGCAGGTTCGCGCTAATGGCGTTACTGAAGGCGATAGCGGCAATTGGTGGTCGTTCAAAACCGCCGCAGGCTCGGCTTGTTCCTGGCCGTCCTACACGCAACCTCTAACCGCAACCTTTGGCGATGTGCCGACAAATGTCGGTCACTGGCCCTGGATTGAGCGCCTCGCCAACTCTACGATCACCGCTGGCTGCGGAGCTGGCAACTACTGTCCCTTTAACGAAGTTGTACGGGCCCAGATGGCGATCTTCCTGCTACGCGGCAGGCATTGCGGCAGTGTTTATACACCCCCCGCAATGGGCGGCAGTACCGGTTTTAACGATGTACCTCTAAACGCCAGCTATGCTCCCTGGGTCAAGCAGTTGGCTGCCGAAGGCATCACGGCCGGTTGTGGCAGCGGCAACTTCTGCCCACTGCAAGCGGTCAACCGCGCCCAAATGGCTATTTTTCTGCTGCGAGCCAAACACGGCATGGCCTACTCGCCGCCTACAGTAGGTACAACCACGGGCTTTGGGGATGTGCCGCAGGATGCATCCTATGCACCCTGGGTCAAACAGTTGGCCGCTGAAGGCATCACTTTGGGTTGTGGCAATGGGAACTTCTGCCCACTTCAAAACGTCAACCGCGCCCAAATGGCTACCTTCCTCGTCCGGGCTTTTGGACTGCCATAAGTTTTAAGGATTGATTATTAAGGAGGCGTCTATCAAGAAATAACATTCCCGTTGCCAAGCTAGTGTTCGTATCCCTCCCGTCTTAGTTCGTAATAATAAAAAGGACATTGTCATGAAGAAAAAAGTATTTCTAATGCTCCTGTTGATTGTAAGTATGTTGTTTTCTGCGATGCAATTTGCGCCTGTGGCAGCGGCATCGCAACCGTCGGACCGAATTCCTCCCGAATCCGTAAGCCTGGACGAAGTAGTTGAATATTATGGTCGTTTGGGAGATATTGAAGGCCCTGTAGGCGTTGTAGTTGAACTTGCAAGCACGCCGGCAGCATTATCGTATGCCCAAGCAAAAGAGAAATCTTTATCCCCACAAGCGCTGGCCTCTGTCACCAAGACACAAGTCAGCCTTGTGCGAAACGAGCAGGATAAATTTGCCAGCGCCCTTAAGAGCAAGGACATCAAAGTAAACGAGCTCTTCCGTACTCAGCGCATTTACAATGGCATTTGGCTGTATGTCGATGCCAGCCAGGTTGCTCAGCTGGCAAAAATGCCCGGGGTCAAGGCCTTGCACCCGATGGTTCCCAAAGAAATCGAACATACGACCAGCGTTCCTCTGGTGGGAGCCCTACAGGCCTGGGCTGGCTCGGGCCAGTACCAGGGCGAAAACGTTAGCATCGGGATCATTGATACGGGGATTGATTACATCCATACGAATTTCGGTGGGCTAGCAACGTATGCGGGCCAGGATTTTACCACCCTGGACGAAGTCGGCAATCTCTTCCCCACTGCCAAAGTAGTGGGTGGCTGGGATTTCGCTGGCGATGATTACGATGCCGGCGGAGCAGGCAGTGCCCTGGTCCCCGTGCCTGATCCCGACCCCATGGATTGTGGTGGACATGGTTCACATGTATCCGGTTCAGCAGCCGGCTTTGGTGTCTTGCCAGATGGCTCAACATTTACAGAGAGCCTTGGCGATAGCTATGCTGACCTGGCTGCATTAAGCGCCGACGACTATATCACCAAATTCCGCATCGGGCCTGGCGTCGCCCCCAAGGCAGACCTCTACGCCCTGCGCGTTTTTGGCTGTGAAGGTTCCACCAACCTGACCGAGCAAGGCATCGAATGGGCGATGGACCCAAACCAAGACGACAACTTCGATGACCACCTCGACATTATCAACATGTCTCTGGGGTCTTCCTTTGGCTCTGAGGCTGATACCAGCGCTGCCGCTTCCAATAACGCTGCCGCCGCAGGGATCATTGTCGTTGCTTCTGCCGGCAACAGTGCTGATGTCTATTACATTACCGGCGCACCGGGTGTCGCGCGTCGCGCAATCAGCGTTGCCAACAGTGTCGATTCTGGCGCTGTGGTAAGCGCTTTCGAATTGGTCTCCACCTCCGGCACAATGTCGCCCGGCACGTACTTTGCCGTGGAAGCTGCCTTTGGCCCGACCACATTTGACCAGAGCGGCGAACTTGTTTTGGCGATAGACAGCGACGGCATTACTGACCCGCCCAACGATGGCTGCCAGGCCATTATCAACGATGTCAGCGGCAAAATTGCGCTCATGGACCGTGGCACATGCAGCTTTTATATCAAATACGACAACGCAGTGGCAGCGGGCGCTGCTGGTGTGTTGGTCGCAAATAATGCGCCCGGACTACCTCTTGCCATGGGCGGAGATCCGACTGGTGCGGTTACGGCCCCGGCCATGATGACCACGCTCAGTATTGGCAATGCCCTCAAAGCAGACCTGTCGGCTGGCACAGTGACGGTCCGCCTGACGACAGACTATGAGAATCAGTTTGTAGCTACTGATCCAGCCTTGGAAGATACCCTGGCTTCATCTTCTTCACGCGGTATTGCCCGGACCACCAACTACCTAAAACCCGATATCGCTGCTCCCGGTGACACGATTTTCTCGACCGCCAATGGTACCGGCGACAAGGGCGTCAGCTTTGGCGGCACTTCCATGGCTTCCCCGCATGTTGCCGGAGCAATGGCACTTTTGCGCGAACAGCATCCATCCTGGACGGTCGCTGAACTCAAAGCCCTGGTGATGAATACTGCCACACAAGATATTATGCAGGGTGCCAATCCATCCACCCCCTCGCGCGTGGGCGCCGGGCGGATGGAGATAGCAAACGCGATTACTTCAGAAGTGATTGCCTACAACGCGGCCAATCCTGAAATGGTCAGCGTGCCCTTCGGGGCAGTCAAAGTTGTGAATACTGTCAGCGGCATCGACCAGACCCTGACGCAGCCCATCACCATCGAGAACAAAGGTGCAGTTGCAGAAACTTATAATCTGTCCTTTGTCCTGCGCTATGCCGCCAACCCCGGCATCACCTTTAGCCTGGTAGATGGTTCAGACAACCCGCTTTCATCGGTTACAGTTCCAGGCGGTGGCACGCAATCCGTCACTGTCAAGGTTGAGCTGGATGCCGCGCTCTTAGGAAAGACCCTCGACCCAACGGTTCTAACCACCGGCGGGCGCTCTCGCATGGGAGAAAGCGGCGGTTTGGTGCTGCTGACATCGACCGGGAGTGCGCCAACCTTGCGCATTCCTGTCCATATCGCCGCCCGAGCTGCCTCCGAGATGGGTGTCGCTGAAGCCAGCCTGCTCCTGCCGGCAGCATCCTCTGGGATTGCTACCCTGACCCCGAGTGGTACCGCGGTTAACCTGACCAGCGATTTCTCAATTGCCTACATCCTCGAATTACTGGGAGAAAGCCCGGCCGACCCACTGTGGTCTGTTTCCCCGGCAGCAAGCGCCGACCTGCAATATGTAGGCGCGATGAGCAACTATCCAACTCAAACCTGGGATGATTCAAGCGTATACTTCGGCTTTTCCACCTACGCGCCCTGGGATACACTGTATTCTACCGAGTTCGACATCTACATCGATATTGACGAAGATGGCGTTGATGATTACGTCGTCTACAACTCAAGTACCGGCGGTGCCACCCCCAACGATGTCTTCATAACGAGAGTGTTTGACCTGAATGCCGGGACAGGCACCATCAGCAGCTACGTCAACGATTACAGCGGCGGACTGAATACGAACGTTTTCAACAATAACGTGGTTGTTTTACCCGTTGGCCTGCCCCTGTTGGGGCTGGATAAAACCACCAACACCGACTTCGATTTCTACGTTGTTACCTTCCATCGTGACGCCCCTGATTACGTCGATTTAAGCGATGTTTATAGCTACGACACTGCCAACAAAGCCTTCGATACCAACAATGCCTACGGATATCCTGATTGGAAAGATGACTCTGCGGTGTCTGCATCATTCGACATCGCCTACAACAAGGCTTACATGACGGCAGATACGCAGGGTCTGCTCATCCTGCACACACACAACGCTGTTAACACGGCAGAGGTGATACCGGCGGTTGATCCTACTGAATTCGGCAAAACATCCCCGGCAGATATTGCCACCGGCCAGCTACTCTCACCCACCCTCTCCTGGGAAGCCAGCGACGGCGCAACCAGCTACGAGTATTGCTACAGCTCGGCCCCCGGCCCGTGCAGCGCGTGGCATTCGGTCGGCACAAACACGTCCGTCATTCTCAACGACCTGGCAGCCGGTTACACGTACTACTGGCAGGTACGGGCCGTCAATCTAGGCGGCACAACTGAAGCCAATCGCGGAAACTGGTGGTCGTTTAGCACGACCGATACTTCAGCCTGCACCTGGCCGGCCTACACCGCGCCGGCGAGCGCCACCTTCGGCGACGTGCCGATGAGCGCCGGTCACTGGTCGTGGGTCGAACGTCTGTCCAATGCCACCATCACCGCCGGCTGCGGGGCTGGCAACTTCTGCCCGTTCAGTGATGTCAACCGCGCCCAGATGGCCATCTTCCTGCTGCGCGCCAAACACTGCGGCAGCAGCTATACCCCGCCTGCAATCGTTGGCAGCCCGCACTTTAACGATGTACCCGTGGCTGCAAGCTATGCCGCATGGGTTGAGCAGTTGTATAACGAAGGCATCACGACTGGCTGCGGCGGCGGCAACTTCTGCCCGCTGCAGAACGTCAACCGCGCCGAGATGGCGATCTTCGTGCTGCGCGCCAGGCACGGCGCAACCTACTCGCCGCCTGCCGTCGTGACCAGCACTGGCTTTGACGATGTCTCCGTGGCTGTCAGCTATGCCCCGTGGGTGGTGCAGTTGGCCGCTGAGGGCATCTCTGCCGGCTGCGGCGGGGGCAACTTCTGCCCGCTGCAGAGCGTCAACCGCGCCCAGATGTCCATCTTCCTCGTGCGGGCTTTTGAACTGCCTTAGCGAGCAACCCAACCTGGCACGTAAAAAAGCATAGATAGTACAAAAAAAACGCCCCCGGCTGAAAAGTCGGGGGCGTTTTTTTGTGACAGCGCCCCAGACTGCCGGCCGTCAGAGGCTGGTAAAAAATATATTTTTCAGGCTTGGACGCTTTCCCGGCCTGATTTTTTTCGCCGGTTCAGGCCGGAGAGTGTCCGCTAAAAACAGGTTCATTCAGTTATAATGGCAGCTGAGCCTGTCTCCAGCCTGCAATAGGTTGATGCCTAAAATCTAAAGTTCGTCAAATTTTGGCTCAACCTATCTGCTGCCAGTTTTATCAGGTTATTCAAACTAAAAAGGATAAATCTCATGGAAACATTACGAAAGCGTTTTA
>JAVEWN010000122.1:0-8707 GCA_034004515.1 Anaerolineales bacterium
TCTTTACGGAAGCGGGCGGCTATTTTGGCAGTTGGGATGGCCGCCCCGGCCACACCCACGCCGAAGCGCTGGCCTGCAACGCAGCCCTCAAAGACGAGATACTGCAATTGATAAATGGGTAAGAAAACAACATATCCGGGGTCATAAAACCTGAAAGGAAAACCGAAATGATTAGGAAAGTGCTTATAATTTTGTTTGGCCTGGGCCTGGTCTGGCCTGTCCTCCCGCTTGCCGGGTGCAGCGCCACCCCCACACTGCGCACCGAGCGTACCCTTGAACCTACCCAGTCCCCGACTATTTTTGACCATGCGGTCGATAGCCCTGTCTCGGCAGAGCGCCTGGCAGACCAGCGTCCAAATATTATCTTCATCCTGACGGATGATCAACCTTACCGTTCTTTGCAATACATGCCCGTGGTTAGCAGCCAGTTAATTCCCAACAGTGTCAATTTTGAGAGGGGCTTCGTGACAACTCCTTTATGCTGCCCCAGCCGCGCCACCATTCTAACGGGCCAGTACACTCACAATCATCAGGTTTATACCAACCAGTGGCCGATGGGAAGCGCGCGCAAACTCGATGACTCGGCCACGATTGGAATATGGCTTCAAGAGGCCGGCTATCGCACAGCTTATTATGGCAAATACCTGAATGAATATAACGATATGCAGCCTTACGGTTATGTCGCCCCCGGTTGGGATGAGTGGAAAGTGCTGCTGGGCCGCCAGCCGACCGGCTACGGTTATTTTTTTGACTTCTCCCTCTCAGAGAACGGGACGATTGTCGAATACCCCAAGAACAAAGCAAATCACAGCGCCGATGTGATCACCCGCCACGCGGTTGATTTTGTTGCCCGCATGAAAGACGAACCTTTCTTTTTGTTGCTCAGCTATTACAATCCGCATTCGCCGTATGTCAGCGCGGTGCGCCACAAAGATACGTTTCGGTCCGGCACAGGCTGGGAATGGACCCAGCACAGACCTCCCAACTTTAACGAGGAAGACCTCAGCGATAAACCCCTTTATATCCAAAATTTACGACAGACCCCCGCGGATGTGCTGGATACTGCTGATCTGCAGATGCTGCGCTCCATGCTTTCAGTGGACGACGGCGTCGCTTCGCTCCTGAACATTTTGCGCAAAACTGGCTTGGAAGAGCATACCATCCTCATCTATCTCTCAGACAACGGAATGACCATTGGCGAGCATGGTTTTGGAATCGACAAGAATTGTCCTTACGAAGAGTGCGCGCGCGTGCCTTTTATCGTGTACGCGCCTGGCAGATTTGCGCCGCGCACCGATAACAACCTGGTCGCCAATATCGACTTGGCTCCAACTTTTTTGGAGCTTGCCCAAGGGTTTACCCCCGATATGGTGGACGGCGTCAGCCTGTTGCCGTTATTGGAAGACCCATCCCTGCCCTGGCGCGATGAGTTGTTGATTGAACACTGGCCCGCCATTGATGGCGTTGGTGAGTTGGTTCCCCAGTTTTATGCGGTCCGTACCCATGACTGGAAATATGTGGAATACGAGACCGGCGAATGCGAACTGTACGATTTGCAAACCGACCCCTACGAACTTGAAAATCGCTGCAACCAGAAAAATTACACTGAAATTCAATCCGACTTGAAAATAAGGCTGGAGCGGCTCAAACAGGAATGAGGGCGGATGGCTGGCCGCCATCCGCCGCCGGGATCTGTCTGAAAGTGGTTTGGCGGTTGTTCTCTAACCCTGCAAACTGCTCCCTCCGAAGACTGCCTGCCCCCGCCCGAAAATGGGCCGGGGCAGGCAACAAAAACGCGCCAACAATGGCGCGCTTTTGTTGTCTTTGGATCAAATTCTCAATCAGAAATTTTTAGTAAACATCGTTGACTGTATTGTGGACATTGAACTTGCCGGTCGGCGTGATCAGATTATCGATGCGGAATTTCTCTGCGAGGGTCTTGTCGTCGTAAATCACGATTGCGCCCGTCTCGCCGGGTTTGGCGGCGTCACCCCACAGGCTGACCCAAATTTCCGTGCCGTCTTTGTTGTACTCAAAGTGGACGGCGCGTCCATACGAGCCAATTTCCCAGCACTTGTAGGTTTTGGACGGATCCGCTTTTGCGATCACGCAGATCGTCCGCGCTAGAACCGGGTCAGAGTTGAGGGTCATATCGACCCAAATCCACTGGCTGTTGGGATGAGTCTTGATGAACAAACTGCCGGAGCCGGGCAGCGGCGTGGTGCGGACAGCTTTCCAGGCATTGGCGGCGTGACCTTCAGGGTCTGTCCCGACCGACATGACGGAAGCCTCGCCCAGGTGGGGCGTGCTCCAGACCGGGCCAAATTCAGGATCAATCCAGTTGGCGCCGCGTCCCGGGTGCGGCACTGCGCCCACATCCGCTATCCCGGCCAGTTCGTCGGTTTTCAAATCTACAACCGCGATCTTGTTGGATTGGTTGGCGGCCACCAGGAAGTAACGATGGCTCGCGTCCAGCCCGCCGTCGTGCAGGAAAAGGGCTGCGTTGATCATTTTAATCGTCGGGTTGAGCGGGTCGAGATAGTTTACGATCCAGATTTGGCCGGTTTCTTTGATGTTTACGACCCATTCCGGGTTGAACTCTGAGGCCAGGATGCTCGCCACGCGCGGTTCGGGGTGGTACTCGCCGGTATCGACGGTGTAACTGCGGCTGGAGACAACTTTCATCGGCTCAAGCGTTTGCCCATCGAGAATGGCGAAGTGCGGCGGCCAGTAGCAGCCGGTGATGGCATATTTATCGCGGAAATCACCTTCGGGGCCTTCGTATTTGCTGACTTCCACCGAGCGAGCGTCGTAACAGGTCTGGACGCGCGCCACCACTTCCGGTTTTTCCATCCACAGGTCAATCAGCGCCAGACGGCCATCGCGCCCGGTTACGTACGCATAGCGTCCACTGGCCGACATGCGGGTAATATGGACTGCATAGCCGCTATCGACGGTGCTGACAATCTCGTAGGTATCGCCATCGATGATTTCTACCTGCCCGGCATCCCGCAGGGTGACAATAAAGTAATTGTCGATGTTGCGCTTGGTCTGGGGTGAGGTCGGGCGTTCTGAGACCGGCGTAATCAACTGCCAAGAGTCTTTCATTTCTTGCAGCGAAAGTTCGGGCGGGGCCGGGGGTTCATGTTGCAGGAATTTCGCCATCGTTTCAGTTTCAGCCTGGGTCAAAATACCTTGCTTGCCCCATTCCGGCATTCCGCGCGTGGTGCCGTTGAAGATGATCGCCGCCAGCCCGAGCGTGCCTTTCGGCAGGGTCATGTCGGGGGTCAAAGCCGGGCCGGTCGCCCCTTTTCTCAAGGTTCCGTGACAACCCGCGCAGCGCTGGAAGAAGGTTTGCTTGGCCCACGCAAATTCCTCGTCGGTCAGCTCGGGCGCATCACCCATCTGGGCGTGCACCTCATCCATCGGCGCGGCGGGCGCAGTTGCTCCGTCGCTTGCGTCTGGGGCCGCCGCGCTTGCACCGTCCGGCAGGGCCGCCAGGTAACTGACCACCGCCGAAAGTTCATCAGCGTTGAGGGCCTCGGCCAGCGAAGCGGGCATCAGCCCCTTGGAGCACGGCCCGGTTGGGCAGGCGGGCGAGATGAAAGCGTCTGGCGCGGCAATCGACTCGTGAATATACTCCTCGGCAGTTTTCGCAGGGCCGCTATACTCTCCGCTTGCGATGCGGGCCGCGGCTTGCGCGCCGATCTCGCTCAGGTCTGGTCCAATGGTGCCCGCGCCGGGGATGCCAGGGATGGTGTGGCAAGCGGTACAGCCGCCCTTCTGGAAGGCCTGAGCTGCCAGTTCCTTATCGTACAAGCCGGCCGGTTTGTCTGTTTGTGGGGCTTGGGCGGCAGGCTGTTCGGCGGTTTGCGCTTCTTGGGCTGCACCCACCAACAAAACGCCCTTCATGCCCAATTTTTCGTGGGCTGAGTCGTAATAGGTGATGGCCGCATCTTGCTGCGGAACAGTGAAGGTGATCGAGGTCGTTTCACCCTGCTTGTTGACCGCATCTGATTTTATTTTTTTACCGCCCGGCAGGGCAAAGACGATGTCGTGGGTGCCCTCGCCGCCGTTGACCAGCATGACGGTGATCCGCTCGCCGGGTTCGGCACTCAGGGCCGGGTTAACCAGGCCGTTAATTTCGCCATCCACGCCCAAAAATACAAAATTTCCCTCGCGCATGGCAGCGGTCAGAATGTATTCGGTGTTGACGACCTCGCCTGCCCCCGCGCAAGCCGCCAGGATGCCTGCCAGCAGTAACAGCAGCATTCCGGTTTGAATAAGCTTGATACTCTTCATTAAATTCTCCTCGTTTGGGTTGCGCAAGCCAGGCTTATCGACCTGTCTTGCAACTCTCGCGTAATTTTTGGAGCAACAACTCAAGCGGAAACTCGTAAGAAGCCGCTACTTCAGCCAGATTGCAAAACTTATCCAAATGACAGCCGACACAATCCATCTTCAGGTCTATAAAGACGGAAATGGTTTGCGGGTAAGTCCGAATTACCTGCTCGGCAGTCCAGGTGGCGTCTGGAGTTGATTCCATGCTAACATTTTAGCTTAAATGACAAAATTTTCTTTGCGCAAGCGCAAACTATCCGGCATGGCTCTCCAAAACTCCAATGGCCTCCTTGCATAATCGCTGCAACCAGTGAGCGGACTGTCCTTCGACTGCGGCCCGCAGAAGCATGCGGCCCTCCGCTTAGGACGGGGATATAGACCTAAAAAGCATCCAAGCCCTGAGCGGAGCGTTTTTCAGCGTAGTCGAAGGGTGATTTGCGGGGGAATGTCCTTCGACTGCGGGCTGGGTTGCGCCCTCCGCTCAGGACGAAGTTGATTCTTGACTCTGTGCCCCTCCTGCGTTATCATATCCCTACCGACCGTTCGGTAGGGAGAGACAATGACTCGTGATGATATTCTCGTAGCGGCTGCCCAGGTGTTTCGCCAAAAGGGCTTTCATGGGGCCTCGATGGCCGATATTGCTGAGGCGGTTAACCTTCAAAAAGCCAGTTTATACCATCATGTTTCGAGCAAGCAAGAGATTTTGCTTGCGTTGCTCAACCGGGCCCTGGAGATGCTGACCGAAGGGATGGACGCCGTCATGGCCCAGGACGTGCCGGCAGACGAAAAACTGCGCCTGGCGATGCGCTCTTACTTGCAGGTCATGACCCACAATCTGGATGTGACTGCTGTCTTGCTGATGGAGCATCGCTCCCTGGATGAGACACTTACTGCGCGCCATATTCCCATTCGAGACCATTTCGAGGGGCTGTGGCGCGCTTTGATCTCGGAGGGCAACCAGGCCGGGATTTTTGCCTGCGCCGACATCCCGATGACGGTCCGTGGGCTGTTGGGCGTTCTCAACTGGACAGTTACCTGGTACCGTCCGAATGGCAGCCTCTCCCCCGAACAAATCGCCGACCATTTTTCAGCGATATTTTTGGAAGGGATTCGGGGCGGGCCTGGATAATCCGAGTTTCGGTTAGCGCCTACCGAATATCCAATATCGAATATCTCGCACCAACCTTCAACTTATCTCAAGGAGGAACGGATGTATTCTTTTGAACCCAATCAAGAACAGCAAATGCTCATCGACGCGGTCAGCCGTTATGCCAGAGGGGATCTGCGTCCGGCGGGGCGGGAGGCCGAGGAGAGCAAATCCCTGCCCAGGAAACTGATCGGCAAAGGCTGGGAATTGGGCCTTTTGCAGGCTTCCATCCCGGAGGCCTATGGCGGGTTCGGCGAGCGTTCGGCGGTGACAGGTGTCCTGGCTGCCGAGGAAATGGCCTGGGGCGATCTGGCCGGCGCCCTGGCAGTCATGACTCCGGCCCTGTTTGCCATGCCGGTTTTGCTCTCGGGCAGCGAAGCCCAGAAGCTGGAATGGATCGAACCGCTGATCGAGGGGAATTGGCCCAGGTTCAGCGGCGCGCTGATCGAGCCATCCTTCGATTTTGACCCGGACGTCCTTAAGACAACCGCCAGCCTGCAGGGTGATCATTTTGTGCTGAACGGCGTCAAAACCATGGTGCCCTTTGCCGCCGGAGCCGAAGCGCTGCTGGTCTATGCCAACCTGAACGGGGCCACCAAAGGCTTCATCGTCCCGGGAGCAAGCGCCGGGTTGAGCGTATCTGAACCGGAAAAATTCATGAGCTTAAACGCTTTGCCGCTTTACCGGGTGACGCTTGCGGATGTAAAAATCCCCCAATCTCACATTCTGGAAGGCGATTTTGGGCCGGTTTTGGCCGCGATGCGGGTAGCCAATGCGGCCCTGGCTCTGGGAGTTGCCAATGGCGCCCTGGAATACGCCCGCGATTACGCCAAAGAGCGCGAGGCCTTCGGAGTCAAGATCGCCCAAAAGCAGGCCATTGCCTTCATGCTGGCCGAAATGGCGACCGAGATCGAGTCCATCCGCCTGCTGACGTGGGAGGCGGCCTGGATGCTGGACGTGGGCAAGGACGAGGCTTTTACGCAGGCCTACCTGGCCGCGACCGGGGCCGCCGATATGGTGATGATGGTGACAGACCGCGCCGTCCAGGTTTTGGGCGGACACGGCTACATCCGCGAGCACCCCGTCGAAATGTGGATGCGCAATGGGCGCGGTTTCGCATCCTTTACCGGACTGGCGATTGTATAGAGCGATATTTGATACTGGATATTTGATACTGGATATTCGATACTCGACACTCGATACTCGGTATTCGTTCTGCGAGGCTCTAATTATCGAATATCTAATTATCGAACTAACGTACCCGAAAGGATTTCCTGATGAGCATCGAATTTGAAGCCCCCAAACCGATTAACAGCATGCGCTACATGCTCCAAACCGTAGCTGACAATATGATGCGCCCGGTTTCGCGCGAAATGGACGAGAATGAGCACGCCATCCCGTATGGATATATTGAATTTATGCACACGGCCATGCGCTCGACCGGGGCCGGATCGCTCGCCCCGCCTGAAAAAGCCCCTCGCCCTGCGGGAGAGGGGGCCGGGGGTGAGGGCAAGCCCAAGCATCCGCCGATTGGCTATCAATCACTGGCTGCGATGCTGGAAATGCTGGCCTGGGGTGACGTAGGCATGTACCTGATTACGCCGGGCGGCGGATTGGGTGCGGCGGCGGTTCAGGCGGCGGGTTCGCCGGAGCAAAAGGCCAAATTCCTGGCCCGTTTTGGCGATGAAAAGCCGACCTTTGCGGCAATGTGCATGACCGAACCCCAGGCGGGCTCCGATACTTCGGCCATTCGCGCGACCGCCGTCCTGGATGAAAAGACCAACGAGTGGGTCTTGAACGGCGAGAAAATTTTTGTGACCGCCGGTCATAAGTCGTTTGTGCCGGATGAACAATTTGGCAAAGGTTTTATCGTGGTTTGGGCGACGATCGACCCGAGCGCCCGCCGGGCCGGGATGCGCGCTTTCGTGGTCGAAGCAGGCACGCCGGGCGTCAAAGTGACCCATCTGGAGCGCAAAATGGGCATTCGCGTCAGCGACACGGCCTCGATTGTCTTGCAGGATGCGCGCGTTCCTTTTGATGCGCTGCTCGGTTCGGCAACCGTTGAGAAGACGACCTCCGGCTTTAAGGGCGCAATGGCAACCTTCGATGCCACCCGTCCGCTCGTGGCAGCGACCGGGGTTGGCGTGGCCCGGGCGGCGCTCGATGAAGTCAAGAAAATGCTGGCAGAGCAGGGCGTGACCATTCGCTATGGCCTGCCCCGCCAAAAGATGACCGCCATCGAGCGCGACATCATCGACATGGAAATCATGGTCAAGAGCGCCTGGCTGATGGTGCTGAAAGCCGTCTGGATGGCCGACAACCAAAAGCCTAACGCGCTTGAGTCGTCGATGAGCAAGGTCAAAGCGGGCGATATTGTCACCAAAGTTACCCAGAAAGCGGTCGAGATGATGGGGCCGCTCGGCTACAGCCGTGAATTTCTGCTCGAAAAATGGTTCCGTGACGCCAAAATTACCGACATCTACGAGGGCACCGGCCAAATCAACCGCCTGGTCGTGGCCCGCCAGATTTTGGGATACAGTGGCGCGGAGTTGAGGTAATTGGCGAATGGTAATTGGTAATTGACTGTGGTGATTGGCGAGTGGTGATTGGAGGAACATTGGCAACGTTTGAAAATTTGCAGATTTTGAAAAGCGCGGAGGCTGCGGCGGATTCGGTTTGGAAAAACGTCAGCCGCTGGGATGAGTTTGCAAAGGATGTGGTTGGCAAACAACTGACCCGGGCCGTGGATTCTATTGGCGCAAATATTGCCGAATCATTTGGCCGCTACAGCTTTGGTGAGAAACTCCAATTCCTATATTACGCGCGCGGTAGTTTGTTTGAGGCCAAATACTGGCTCAACAGAGTCCGTGAACGTGGACTAATGAAACCAGACGAAGTTAATGCCTCTATCGAAAGCCTAACTCAACTGGCGCGCCAACTGAATACCTTTGCCAGTGGCCTAAAAACTGTCCGCTCTGAACAACCTGCAAAGAAGTCGGTTCGAGAGTCTCCTCCAGCGTATGGCTTCGGCGCAGAAACCGGTTTGCTTTTCGCCGAAGAAGACCTGCGCTTCCTCGATCCATAATTACCAATCTCCAGTTACCAATTACCCAAAAGGAGAACCTATGTACAAATATAAAATCAACCATGCCGTCATCATCGGCGCCGGGACGATGGGCTCGGCAATTGCGGCCCATTTTGCAAACGCGGGTGTGTCGG
>JAVEWN010000123.1:0-8472 GCA_034004515.1 Anaerolineales bacterium
GCGCTCTTCTTTCAGGATTTCGAGGGCAATTTTTGCTTTTTGTTCGGCGGTGTAATGTTTTTTCATGGTCTTAATTTACACCTTAAATCGACCCTTTTTTTTGTCTAAATTTAGTTTACCACTTCAGTCGTCAGGCTTGGGAGGCATCGGTGTTCCTTCTACTGGGTGGTCATGTATACCCTACGGGCATGTATACAAAATGGCAAAAACTATACATGACAAACTTATCATGTATAAAAAACGGGCTTTTTTATACATGAGGCGGGTTGCGGGTCACTATCGGAGGGGCGGGGGCCACCTGCGCGGAGGCATCCGTCAGTAATTCGAAGAGCGGCAGGTTGACGTAATAATTACTGCGCCCGATTTTTTCCTTTACCAGGAATCCGCTTTCAGTCAGGGTATCCAGGTAGCGGGTGGCCGTTAAGCGGGTAACGTTCAGATCGCGGGTCAGAAAGTCAATTTTTGTGTAGGGGTGCCGGAACAGGTTGTTAATCAAATCCTGGCTATACAGCCGGGAATGTTCAGCGCGGATGCGGTGCTTGTAATCCATCATCAAGTTTTTAATACCATCCACCAGGGCAATCGTTTCCTGGGATGTTTTCTCAACGGCATCCAATATATACATAATCCAGGCTTCCCACTGGCCGGTATCACGAACTTCCTGCAACAGGCGATAATATTCGGCCTTGTTGGCGATGATGTAGCGGCTCAAATACAAAATGGGCAGCGACAACAAGTTTTCCTGCACCAGGTACAGGATGTTGATGATGCGTCCCGTGCGCCCGTTGCCGTCATAGAAAGGATGGATACTCTCAAACTGGTGATGGATGACCGCCATTTTGACCAACGGGTCCACTTCGTGCATTTCCGGGCGGTTGATGTACTCCACCAGGTTTCCCATTAAGGCTAAAACAGTCTCGTAATCCTGCGGTGGCGAATAAACCACCTGCCCGCTGGCCTGGTTGACGAGGGCCGTGCCGGATAATTTGCGAATCCCGGCATCATTCTGCTCCAGTCGCCTTTGGATTTCCAGAATGTGATTGAGCGTCAAGATGTGGTGTTTCTGCACCAGGCCAAACCCATGCCGGAGCGCATCCGCATAGCGGCTGACTTCTTTGGTGGCGGCATCCGTGATGGATTCGCTGAACAGTTCGGCTTTGTACAAATCGTCGTGGGTTGTGATGATGTTCTCAATCGCCGAGCTATCCTTGGCTTCCTGCAAAGCCAGGGTATTGATCAGAATGGTCTGGTTGGGGATGCTCGCCGCAACGCCTTTCAACTCGGCCAGGTAGCGATGGGCCAAAGCCAGCTTTTTCAGGATTGGCCGGGTTTCTTCCAGGCCGGCGGGGGGAAGTTTTTGCACTTCAAAACTCATAGCCAATCCCTTTCAAATTCTCTCGGATGGTCTTTTGCAGTTGGTCGCCGCGCGCAAACTGCTCAGCCAGTTTGGCGGTCAGGGTGTTCATTTTGTCGGCAAAGAGCACGCCGTCATCTTCGAGTTCCTCGGCGCCCACGTAGCGCCCCGGCATCAGTACGTAGTTGTTGGCGCGCACTTCGTCCAGGGTGGCCGCGATACAGAAACCTTTCCTTGGCTCAAATTTACCATCTTTGTTCCGCCAGCTATGATAAGTATCGGTAATGAGGGCAAGATCAGCGTCAGTAAACTCCTTGTTGCGGCGGTTGATCATTGTCCCAAGTTTGCGGGCATCGATGAACAGGATTTCATTCGAGCGGTCTCGAAACTTGTGATTGGTCTTGTTACGCGCCAGGAACCACAAGCAGGACGGAATCATGGTGTTGTAAAAGAGTTGGGCGGGCAGGGCTACCATGCAGTCCACCAGCCCGGCTTCTATTAGATTCTTGCGAATTTCGCCCTCGCCGCCGCTGTTGCTGTTCATGCTGCCGTTGGCAAGCACAATCCCGGCTGTGCCGTTGGGGGCCAGTTTATAAATGAAATGTTGCAGCCAGGCATAGTTGGCGTTGCCCACCGGCGGCAAACCGTATTTCCAGCGGGCATCATCGCGCAACTGCTCACCGCTCCAATCGCTGATGTTGAAGGGCGGGTTAGCCAGGATGAAATCCGCTTTCAGATCGGGGTGGCGGTCGTTCAAGAAGGTATCGCCCAGTTCCATTTTGGCGTCGATGCCGCGAATGGCCAGGTTCATGCGCGCCAGGCGCAGTGTGGTCGGGTTGGATTCTTGCCCGAAAATGGACAAGTCTTTGATGTTGCCCTGGTGATTGAGCACGAACTTCTCACTCTGGACGAACATCCCGCCGCTGCCGCAGCAGCCGTCATAAACGCGCCCGTTGTAGGGCTCGAGCATTTCCACCAGCAGCTTGACGATGCTCTGGGGGGTATAAAACTGTCCGCCCTTTTTGCCTTCGGCGTCCGCAAACTGGCCGAGGAAATATTCATAGACCCGTCCAAGCAAGTCTTGCGCTTTACGCCCTTCCTGCTGGAAACCAATCGTGCCAATCAGGTCGATCAACTCGCCCAGGCGGACCTTGTTCAAGTCGGGGTCGGCATAAATCTTGGGCAGCACACCCTTGAGCGGCGGATTCAGGCGCTCGATGGCATCCATCGCATCGTCGATCCACTTGCCAATCTCGGGCTGTTTGGCGCGATCCTGGAGATACTGCCAACGGGCCTTTTCCGGCACGAAAAAGATATTCTTGGCCAGGTACTCGTCCGCGTCTTCGGGGTCCGCGCCTTCGAAATCGCCCTGTCCCTCGGTTAGCTTCTGGTGCAGGTTATTGAACGCATCTGAAATGTACTTGAGAAAAATCAGGCCGAGCACAACGTGCTTGTATTCGGCGGCATCCATGTTCGAGCGCATCTTGTCCGCTGCGGCCCAGAGGGTCCGTTCGAGATCGTTGTTATTGTCTGCCATGGGTGATGCGCTCCTGTTTCAATGTGTCTTCTCCAACTTTTGCCAGCGTCTGACATGAGACACCCGCTTGAATAAGTGTATAGGAATTCAAGGCTCTCGTCAAATGACATACGTCCCTTTTAAGTGTAATCGTTTTTGTGATCTAAGCGCCCCCAAACCACCCGAATTTTAGAACTTTTCTGCACAATCTTCCCGCGCAAGACCAATTGAGTTGCGGGGGATTGTGCGCGAAGATTTGCCGCTCCGCCTAATGGTTACCCAACCTTTTGACTTATGATTATGTATAAACGCTGGTTGCGCCCTAGCAGGCTCAAGCGGTGCGGACGGCTGGCAGGGCAAGAGTATAATGCACTCATCAGCCCGACAATGAGAGCTATGATAGAAACGCATCCCTAACTAGGCATTGCTATAGCAGATATAATTTACCAGTGTGAAAGGAGAGATAATAACAATCTTGATACCAACTTGGTAAACATCACTTACAATAGGGAAGCTATCGTAAGAATTCTTGAAAGTCAGCATATCGAGAGAATCCTTTTTACGAGCAGATTTGTCGAGTATAGATTTAGGAAGTTTTTCAAGAACATTGTCAACTACCACTCACCCATCGATCTTGTTACCTTGCCATCTCCTTCTCCTCGATATGCACAAATGGAGATAGAACAAAAAATTCAACGATACAAAGAGTTGCTTCCGAAATTGTAAATGGCCTTCTGCAAAAGAAAACAAGAATATCTATCGAAGTAGACAGGATCTCAATTTTTCCTTGCTTAATACCAAAAAGCTGTAGAATGTGGAAAGTGCATTTTTGGTTTTTATAGCACAGGTTTTATGTAGTTTGATTTTTCTGCCACCCAATTTTCGCGGCTGTGAAAATTAGCTTTCAAGCGTAAAAACTTAGTTGCTCGTCGCAATTGCGCCGAACAAATCGTGCAGGCGGACGCAAACCGTTATGCCCCAGAAGCCACCCAAGATGAGTAACGCGATCACAATCCAGCAAGGCTTTCCCGGCGAGCTACGTTTCGAGGCGGCTGGTCTATACGATGCCGCCTTCGGTGCCAAACTCTCCATAGCGATCCCTGATAAGGAATTGCGACTCGCAGTTTTGCGAGAAGCCTTCAACCCGAACTTTTGCTTTGTTGCAATGTCAGGCGGTGAACTGGTCGGCATCGCCGGGTTTAACACCACCGCCGGCTCGCTCACGGGCGGCATGACGTTCGGTGAGCTGTACGCGCTGTTGGGTCTCGTGAAGGCGCTACGGGCGATCCTCGTACTTGCGCTCTTCGAGCGCAAGCTCACCAAGGGCGAGCTGCTAATGGACGGCATCTCGGTTTCACCGAAGATGCGAGGGAACGGTATAGGCTCTTCGCTGCTCCGTCGACTCATGGAATACGCGCGCATCGAAGGCTACCGCACGCTACGCCTGGATGTCATCGACACAAATCCGCCTGCCCGACGGCTTTACGAGCGCCTTGGGTTTGTTGCTACGAGCACGGCAAAGTTCGGCTATCTTCGGTGGCTGCTTGGCTTCGGGGCCGCCACAACAATGGAGTACAGCGTCCATGCTGGGGCATAACCCCGCATTGCAGCCGCCGCCGTAGGCGGTCGGCTGAACTCGAACATTGGTGCAGTACCTTGCAAAAGCCAAAAGTGCATTGTTCGGCAGCTTTTGCCCGATGCAAAAAATCGTGTATAAAAAACATAAGGATAAAGAATGAACAGTGCAACCAGAGTAGCGACCTCAACTATTGGCGTTTATGCAGGACTGCTTGGCGCATTACATGGTTACTTTGAACTATTACAGGGTGATGTTACGTCAAATGGAATCGGGATAAACGCTATTGGAACGCCTTGTCAGGGAAATTTGGTGTGGCATGCCTGCTTGCCTGCCATGACAATTGTTCCTAACCTTATCATAACTGGAATACTTGCTATCACCATCTCTTCGATCGCCCTTGTGTGGGCAGCCGTGTTTGTTCAGCGGAAGAATGGCGGGCTAATCTTGATTCTGTTGTCTGTCCTCATGCTCCTTGTCGGGGCAGGGTTCGTCCCTCCTTTCGCAGGCATCGTTGCGGGAGTTGTTGGCTCGAGAATCGATGCGCCGTTTTCCATTGCACAAACATCTCTCTCTGGCAGAGTCTTGAATCTTCTGGCAAAGTTATGGCCGTGGACTCTAATTGCTTTTGTGGTATGGTCAATTGGCGGATGGATTCTTGGATATTTCTTTAATCAGATTATGGTGAGTTTGAGTTTCATTCTTTTCTTTTTCTGTAATCTCGGTTTGCCTTTGTTGACTGTCGTTACTGGAATTGCTCACGATATCTCTAACCGTACTACGCGCGCTGTAGATATGTAAGATGAACGACTTTTTTGATAAATGCTCAACACAGACACAGTCTGTATTCAATGAGTAACTGCTCAATTATGGTCGGCGGGGCGGTTGCCCACCCCGCCGCCACTCCCGAACCAGACGTGAAAGTTTCCCTTCACGCGCGGCAGAGCTCTTCGGTAAAACAAGCTCTTGTCGTGAGCACTTTGTCCGATGGACTTGACGGTCATGGCGGGCGGGTTATCGTTGTGATTGCCGTCCCTGTGGTGAACTTCGAGGTAGTCCTCTGGCATGAAGTGCAGTCCGTAGTCCCGCATCAGCGTAGCAATCCCTCTCGGGCACCGGGATTCGTGCGGGGGTCTGTCGGGTAACGGGCAGTTCTACCGCAATGGCGGAGACTTTACAAGTCAAAAGGTGTTAAAATAACAGCGTGAAAATTTACCTTGATTTATGCGCCATTCAAAGACCGCTCGATACATCGAATCAAATTCGGATAGTTTTAGAGTCGGAAGCCGTTCTCGGAATTATCGCTTTTTCCGATATCGGGCAGATGGAAATACTTTCATCAGAAGCATTACTTTATGAAGGCGAACAAAGTTCTTTACCAGTCCGAAAAGAGCATACCTTAGCCGTTTTAGCAAAGGCGAAAAATGTCCTTATCGTCTCAGAAAAAGAGGAAATTCGTGCGGCAGAAATAATGAAAGTTGGTGTAAAACCGCTTGACGCACTTCATATCGCGTTAGCAGAATCAGGAAATGCCGATTATTTTTGTACTTGCGATGACAAGTTATTGCGAAACGCAAAGAAGGTCAAAGATTTAGCGGTGAAAATAGTGAATCCTGTTGATTTGGTTCAGGAGATTGAAAAATGATTACAGATGCAAGACCACTAATTGAAGTTAACCAGCAAGCAATCAACCTACTCTATAAAGAGTTGGGTGTCGTTGACGCCGTCCGTTTTCTCAAACAATTTACTCAAGGCTACGGAAACTACACTCAAGAGCGAGAAGTTATCTTTGCTAATAAATCCCTTGACGATATTGTGAGTGAAATCGAAAAGCGGAGAAAAACGACACAGTAAAAAGTTTGAGAGCGCAGGCTGTTTTATAGGCTTGCGCTCTTTCTTATTGGCAAGAAGTCTTGTGGGCAAAACCCGCCTAACACCGCGTGGGTGTGCCCTGAAAAGTCATCGTTTGCTCGCTGGTGAGACCTGCACTGTATCGAACGGACACTATCCCGGTGACATTAGGGAGTGCGGTGCAAGGAAGACCAGTTCTGGTAAGGGTCAGGCCGCCAGGTAGCAGGCGGCCAATGTAGCCGGGCTGCCGCATAAAGTGAAGCCACACATCATCCAACCGCCCCAGGCATTAAAGGCCGGCTTTTGTTCCTGGTCTGGCGGAATATCTTTTACGGATGCAAGTATCTCCGTACCGCAGGTATAGGTGAAAAACCCGGTGTGGTAGCTGTGCATCAGCGCACAAATCCCTGCGGGACGCCGGAATATGTGTATGACATGCTTGGCAGGCTGGAAAACACTGCGCTTGCAAATGGCGTAACCAGCACCTACACCTATACCGAGGCCGGGCAGCTCGAGAGCATCGTCCATGCCAAGGGCGAGCAGGAATTGGCATCTTACCAGTATGAATATTACGATAACGGCAATCGCAAGCAGGCTGTTGAACTTGTTTCCGGCAGCGGCGCGGCGACCGGCCCAACCGTGCAGGTAACGGTGGTGGATACCAGCGGCGCCCCGTTGGCGGGCAAGAACATCTACGCTTTCAACGGCAGCACATACACCAACTACAGCAGGGTGACAGACGCCCAGGGCCAGGCCTCGATCACCCTGCCCGAAGGCACTTACCGCTTCCGGGTCGACGTGGATGGCACCCAGTTCTGGAGCGGGGCAGAAAACCACTGCGAGATCGGCCAATGCGGATCGGTGGAGTTCAGCATCCCGCAGCCTGTGCTGGTTTCCGTGACGGACAGTTCCGGCGCGCCCCAGGCTGGTTTGAAAGTCTATGCCTTTAATGGGTCGACCTACACCAACTTTAGCGCCACGACCGATGCCAATGGGCAGGTTTCCCTGCGCCTGCCAGCGGGGAATTATCGTTTCCGGGCTGATTTTAATGGCACACAATTCTGGAGCGGGCCGGAGAATCATTGCTCGGTGCCAGGCTGCACGATGGCCTCGGTGCAGGTCACTGTGCCGGTTACTGTGTTGGTGAAAGACAACCTGTCCACTCCCAAAGCGGGCATCAAAGTTTACGCCTTTAACGGCAGCACCTACACCAATTTCTCAGCCAACACAAACGAGGATGGCCTGGCAATCTTCACTTTGCCGCCAGGTTCATACCGCTTCCGGGCGGATTTCAATGATACCCAATTCTGGAGCGGTGCTGCAAATCATTGTGATGTGCCAGATTGCGAAGGGACCAGCGTTACTGTGACCAGGCCCGTGCAAGTGACCGTAACCGATACCGACGGCGCGCCAAAATCAGGATTGAAGGTCTATGCTTTCAACGGCACAACTTACACCAATTTCAGCGCCACAACCGATGTTGCGGGGCAGGTCAATTTCACCCTGCCGCAGGGCAACTACCGTTTCCGTGCAGACTTGAACGGCACCCAGTTCTGGAGTAATGCGTCCAACCATTGCGAAGTAGTTTCGACAAGCTCAACCCAGGAGCCGGGCTGCGAAAACGCAGACGTGACGGTTTCCATCCCGCTTGTTGTCTCGATCCAGGATGGCAACGGGAATCCCCAGACAGGCGTCAAAGTTTATGCCTTCAATGGCGCAACCTACACCAATTACAATACCACCAGCAATGCGGCTGGTAACGCAACCTTTACCCTGCCTTTGGGTAATTATCGCTTCCGGGCGGACTTTAATGGCGTTCAGTATTGGAGCGCAGCCTCAAACCATTGCACGATTCCGGGCTGCAACAGCCTGGCGCTGATCGTTGGGCCGCAGGCAACCGCGACCCCCACCAGTGTGGCTACGCAAACACCCACCCCCACCGTGCCCGCTGCCACCGGCACGCCCGAAGCAACGCTCACCGAAACAAGCGCACCGCAGGCCAGCCCGACATCTTTTGCCACTGAAACAAGCCAACCTGAAACAACCGAAACACCCACGCCGGTATCCTGGCTGCCGGGCGGCGCAAAGGTTTTTGCCGTATCCAGGCCCCAGCAAAACCAAACCAACCAGGTCATCATCACTGTTCTGGATACAAATGATGCCCCGAAAGCCGGG
>JAVEWN010000019.1:0-39832 GCA_034004515.1 Anaerolineales bacterium
GACTGCTGATTGCCAGCCTGACGCTTGCCGCCTGCGCACCCGTTATAGCGACTCCTTTGGCAAGCCAGCCCCAACTTCTGCCGCGCATCGAAACAAGCAGCGCCCCCAAAGAGCAAACCGTCGTAATTGGCTTTACAACTTCGCTAACCGGCAGACTATCACAAGAGAGCAAAAAACAATCCAACGGGTTAATTCTCTGGATGAACGATGTCAACAACCGCGGCGGACTGGCCCTCAACGATAAGCTGATTGTAAAATTTGAACCGCGTTTTTACGACGACCAATCCGACAGCGCTCAGGCGGTCTCTTTGTACAATCGATTAATTCTTGAAGACAATGCCACCTTCCTGTTCGGCCCTTACTCGTCGACCCTGGCCGATGCGGTTGCGCCCGTCGCCGACCAGAATCAAAAAATCATGATTTCAGCGGGAGCCGCCTCTGACAGCATTTTCAAAAAGGGATATGGCGGCCTGTATCAAATCTACAGCCCTGCCAGCAGCTATCTTAACGACGCGCTCGATTTGCTCGCGCAAAAAGACCCCAAAGCCAAAAGAATCGCAATTGTTTTCGAGAACGATCGTTTCTCGATCTCAGTCGTCCAATCCTTGAAAATATATGCCGAAACGCGCGGCTTCGAAATCGTGGCCTTTGAAAGCTATGAAAGCGACCAAACTGATTTTTCGGCAATTATCGAAAAGCTAATCAACCTTGCGCCAGATGCAATCTTTGGCGGCGGTCATTGGGAGGACGGACAGGAATTTGCAAAACAAGTTTATCGGAATTCGCTGAAAGTTAAATTTATGGTGCTGCTGAGCGCGCCAGCAGATGCCGATTTTGCGGCCCTCAACCAGGCCGCCCTGGGCGTGATCGGAGCCAGCCAATGGGAACCAAAAGCCCAGTTTGTGGTCAGCTTTGGCCCAAGCGTGGTGGACTTCAACCGGGCTTATCAGACTGCCTATGCCGAAGAGCCCGGATATCAGGCCGCGGGCGGGTATGCCGCCGGGCTGGTCCTGGAAAAAGCCCTGCTCGACGCAGGCTCGCTCGACCAACAAAAAATCAAAGCTGCGCTTGATGCTCTCAATATAATCACTTTCTTTGGCCCGCAGCGATTTGAACGTTCAGAAGCTGCGCACGGCTTGCAGGTTGGCAGAAGCATGATCTATGTCCAGTGGCAGCGAAATCAAGATGGCCCGCTCACCAAAGAGATTATCTGGCCCCCTGAAGGAAGAACTGCCGACCTGAAATACCCAATGCCGTAAAATTGGCCCACAGGGTTCTCTTAAAGTCAGTGGGATCTGGTGAAACGCTCAGGATCGAACCGCGCAACTCACAAAGAGCGCAAAGTTCTACGCTTTTCCTGGCGTTCTTCGCCCACTTCGCGCTAAAAACTGCAAAATCGATCCGTCCGGGGAGTTGTCTGACAGGAATTTAAGAACGTCCTGAAATTGGCCCGCAAGACTCGCCCAGGCAAGCGGTATAATTAAAGAAGTCTTTGCAAAACCCGTCACACCATTTACTCGGTAAAGCATTTTTATAAGGAAAACCCCAAGGAGGTGCTCCATGCTCGTCGGCGAAAGAATGTCAAAGCCCGTCATTACCATTACGCCGGATATGCCCATCACAGAGGCAATCAACCTCTTCAAAAAAGAGCATATCCGCCGCGCCCCGGTCATCAAAAACGGCAAACTGGTCGGCATCGTAACGGAAGGTAATTTGCTGAATGCCTCAACCTCAACTGCAACCACACTTTCGATCTGGGAATTAAATTATCTGCTGGGCAAAATCAAGGTTGCAAACGTCATGAGCAAAAACGTGATGACGGTCAACGAAGATACGCCAATCGAGCAGGCCGCCCGGATTATGGCCGACAATAAAATTGGCGGTTTACCGGTTATGCGGGATAGTTACGTGGTCGGCATTATCACCGAAACAGACCTGTTCAAACTCTTCCTCGAGTTGATGGGCGCCCGTGAAATGGGCGTGCGCGTCACGGCCCTGGTGACAGACAAGCCCGGCGGCCTGGCCGAATTATCCGCCGAGATTGCTGCCCACAAAGGTAATTTTATCTCCTTTGGCGTTTTTACCGGCGAAGACAGCTCCAACAGAACCGTAACCTTTAAGGTCAGCGGTATGGAGTTGGAAGAAGTCAAAAAAGCCATTCAGCCCCACGTCAAGGAAATCCTCGATATTCGCATCTAAAAATGAGGCGCATTGCTTGCTTTTGCGCCCGAAGCGGTCTCCAAAAAATCTGCGTTAACAAATTCTTAGCGAATCTGCTCAAATTAAAAATAATCTGGTAAAATAGCAAACGCAAGCCGAAAACTTTAAAATGAACCTCGGCCTTCCCTGGCCGGGGTTTTTTTCTGTATTATCGGCATCATCCATTTTTAACTTTCCAACCCCCAACCTATTATGCTCACTGAACGAAAAGAAATCCGTAACATTGCCATTATTGCCCATGTCGATCATGGAAAAACCACGCTGGTAGATTATCTTTTACGCCAATCCCATACCTTCCGCGAAAATCAGCAAGTCGCTGAACGGGTCATGGATTCGAATGATATCGAGCGCGAGCGCGGCATCACCATTCTCTCCAAGAACACGGCCATCGTCCTGCGCGACGAGCGCACCCAGCAAAACGTAAAAATCAACATCGTCGATACTCCCGGCCATGCCGATTTTGGCGGCGAAGTGGAACGCATCATGAACATGGTTGATGGTGTCCTGCTGCTGGTGGACGCCGCCGAAGGCCCCATGCCGCAAACCCGCTTTGTGCTAAAAAAAGCGCTTGAGCGCGGACATCGGGCGATTGTTGTGGTCAACAAGGTTGACCGGCGCGACGCGGAACCCGCCCGGGTCCTGAACGATACCTTCGACCTGTTCATTGAGTTGGGCGCAAGCGAAGAACAGGCCGACTTTCCGGTGGTCTACGCCCAGGCTACCGCAGGCCGGGCCGGCCTGACCCCCGAACTCGGCCCAGATCTGCAGCCGCTCTTTGATGTTATTCTCAGCCACATCTCTCCTCCCAAAGTGGACCTGGACGCGCCGCTCCAAATGCTCGTTACCACGCTTGGCTACGACGATTATCGCGGCGTGACGGCCGTCGGGCGGGTTTTTGCCGGGCGAATCAAATCCGGGCAAAAACTGGCCCGTCTAACGGTCGACGGCCAAACCCTGCCGGAAACCGTGCGCTATCTGTACACCTTCCAGGGCCTGAACAAGGTTGAAACCGACGAAGTCCTGGCAGGCGATATTATCTCACTGGCCGGGCTGGAAGGAATCGGGATCGGCGAAACCCTGGCAGACCCGCTCAACCCGGTCGCCTTGCCGCCCATCCGGGTTGAAGAGCCGACCGTGCGAATGACCTTCGGCGTTAACACCGGGCCTTTTACCGGGCGCGAGGGCAAATGGGGCACATCCCGCCGGCTGCGCGAACGCCTGTTCGAGGAACTGCGCACCAACGTCGCCCTGCGGGTCGAAGAAACTGAAAGCGCGGAAAACTTCCTGGTTTCCGGGCGCGGCGAACTGCACCTCGGGATCCTGATCGAAACCATGCGCCGCGAGGGATACGAATTTCAGGTCTCACGCCCCGAAGTGATTTTTCACAAAGCTGAAGATGGCGCGCTGCTCGAACCTTACGAAGAAGTCCACATTGAGACCAGCAGCGATACGGTTGGGTTTGTGGTGGAAATGTTGGGTTCACGGCGCGGCAAGATGATGGAAATGCACGATACCAGCGACGGACACGTTCGGCTGGTCTATATTGCCCCAACCCGCGGCTTGCTGGGCTTCCGCTACCAATTTCTGACCGCCACACGCGGGATGGGCATCATGAATACTCTTTTTCACAGCTACGACGAGCTGGCAGGGGCGATTCCAACCCGCTCGAACGGCTCTTTAACCGCCATGGAAGCCGGCGATACGACCACTTACGCGCTGAAAAGCGTCGAAGAGCGCGGGACCTTGTTCGTCCACCCGGGCGTGGCGGTTTACGAAGGCATGGTAGTCGGCGAAAATTCACGTCCTGGGGATATTGCGATCAATGTCTGCCGCAAAAAGCACCTGACCAACATGCGTTCCGCGCGCGGAGATATGGAAATTCGCCTGATGCCGCCGCGCCAGATGTCGCTCGACGAAGCAATCGAGTATCTGGCAGATGACGAATTGCTCGAAGTCACTCCGCTCAGCTACCGCATCCGCAAACGGATTCTCAACACCGAAGACCGCGGCAAACAAACCAAAAAAGCCAAAGAAGCAATCGAAGGGTTCTAATAAAAAACTGGCTGGACACAATTGTCCGGCCAGTTTTTTTGTTTCTGCAAGATTGTGTTCTTAAAGAGGGGACGCTAACAATACGACTCAATCAGCGCCACAAGAAACTTCCAGACCCGCCCGACCGAGGGAATGTTCAAACGCTCCTGCGGCGAGTGCGGGTTTTGAATGGTTGCGCCCAGCGAAATCATGTCCATCCCGCCAAAAATCGCGCCGATCACGCCGCATTCCAAACCGGCATGAATCATCTCCACCTTGGGCGCAATCTCAAACATGGTTTGATAAATCTGGCGGCTGCGCTCCAGGAGGGCCGAATCCATCTTCGGCTGCCAGGCAGGGTAAGAATTACTGTGGCTGACCTGCGCACCCGCCAGCATCGCAATTGCCCCAACCCGGCCCGTCAGCGCCTCCAGCCGCGACATAACCGAGCTACGCTGGCTGGTAGACAGATGCAGTTCCTCACCCCGAATCTCGACACTCGCAAAATTGTTGGAGGTCTCGACAAAACCATCGACCCTGGCCGACATGTGGGCGACCCCATGCGGAATCGCGAGGAGCAGATGGGCCAGTTTCTCTGTCCCCACTTCGTTGACGGCGCGCTCCGCCTCACACTTCTCCAGCGTCAGGGCAATTCCCTGCTCGACCCCGGCATATTCAGCGGCCAGGTTTTGTTCAAACTGCGCCAAAACTTGCTCGACCAGCTCAAAATTCCCCGAATCAAAAGCGATCCAGGCCTGCGCCTCGCGCGGAATGGCGTTATGAGCCGTGCCGCCCTGCAAATCTACAATCCGCATGGGCACGCGCGCCCGAACGCGCTCCAGGGTGCGCGCCAAAAGATGATTGGCGTTGGCGCGGTGTTTGTGGATATCCAGGCCCGAATGCCCGCCCTGCAAACCTGCCACCCTTAAATGATAGGCCTGCCAATCGCGGAGCGGCTCGAACCACAAGCTCATCCGAATATGGGTTGCCTGTCCGCCCGCGCAGCCGACGATGAACGCGCCCTCCTCCTCCGAATCGAGGTTGATCAGGATTTTCCCCTCCGCAAACCCAGGTTGCAAAAGGTTGGCCCCGCCAATCCCGACCTCCTCCTCGACCGTAAAAAGCAGTTCGAGCGGCGGGTGGCGCAGGGCTTGGTCCTCGACCAGGGCCATTGCCAGCGCAATCGCGATGCCATTATCGGCCCCCAGCGTGGTCGCTTCGGCCCGCAGCCAGTCCCCGTCCACAAAGGGGCGGATGGGGTCCTTCAGGAAATCGTGGGTGGACTCCGGCGTTTTCTCGCAGACCATATCCATGTGACCTTGCAGGATGAGCAGCGGAGCGGCTTGGCAGCCCGGGCTGGCCGGAACGCGAATCAGCAAGTTGCCGGCCTCGTCCGTTTTGAACGTGTAACCGCGCTGGCCGGCCCAGGCTTGCAGCCAGGCCGAAAGGGCCGCTTCACGCCCGGTTCCGCGCGGAATGGCAGAAACTTGTTCAAAAAGATGAATGATTTTTTGGGTTTCGTTATCCATAAGTCCACCAATCCGGGCCGTGAGTTACAGAAATTCCGCCCAAGCGGCCCATTGCCCCGGGCCGGGTTCAACCTGCATCAGCTGCCCGCCAGGGATCAAAGTAGGGTTAGTATATCCGAGACTTGGCCGCGCCGAAAGGGCCAGCCCAGCCGGGGAGTGTCCCACGGTCAGTCAGACAATCTCAGCCCGGCCTGCTCGCGGCATTGGCTTCGGCCAGTTGGATGATGCGCGCCAGGCCTTTCTCGACCAGCGACAGGATTTCGGCGGCCAACTGCCTGGGGTTTTCCCCACCCAGGGCCGGGTCGGGGAGGTCGTAGGCCAGCGGCTGAGACATTTCGCTGAGCAGGTGGACTCGCCCGGCAGCGCCCGGAAATTCGAGCAGCACGGCTTCCTTCTGCCCGGCCTCCATTACCAGAATCAGGTCGGACTCTTGTAAAATAACAAGATCCAGCGCGCGTGAACGATGCTGCTCCAGCTCGGGCATTTCGCTCCAAACAGCCAGGCCGCGCGCAGCGGGCAGACCGTCTTCGGCCCAGACTCCTGCAGATGTGACCCGCCACTCCGCAGAAGCCAGCTGCCGACGCAGGGCATACTCCGCCAGCACCGAACGAAATTGATTGGCCCGGCACAGAACAAGAATGTTTGGCATGGGGTTAGTATAATCCGCTTTACATTTTGTTGAAAAAGAAAAATACAACATAAAACGGCCAGCGCAATTTTCATGCCCTTCCGCGCGCCCCCGCGCAAGCGCCACAAGGGCGATTTGCGGGTGTCCCTGGGCATCCGTTAATGACATGCGATAGGGAACTTGGTAAAATAAACCAGCCAAAAAAGGAGAGAAAATGTCTGGATTACCCATTTCTGAAGAAAAACGTGTTTACGATAATATTTTAGGAGCGATTGGCCGCACCCCGCTCGTCCGGCTGGGACGGGTTGCGCACGAAATCCAAACCCCGATCTACGCCAAGCTGGAATATCTAAACCCGGGCGGCTCGGTCAAAGACCGGGTCGGACTGAATATCATTGAGCAGGCCGAAAAACGGGGAGAGCTCCAACCTGGTGGGACGGTCGTCGAGGCCACCAGCGGCAACACCGGCGTCGGGCTTGCGATTGCTGCCGCGCTCAAGGGCTACAAAACCATCTTCGTCATGCCCGATAAAATGTCAAATGAGAAAATTCAGCTGCTACGCGCTTACGGCGCAAAAGTCGTCATCACGCCGACCGCAGTCGCGCCCGAAGACCCGCGTTCGTATTACGAAGTCGCCAAACGCTTCGCGCGCGAAACAGCCAACGCCATTTTGGCAAACCAGTATCACAACCCCGATAACCCCCAGACCCACATCACCAGCACCGGCCCCGAAATCTGGGAGCAGACCGAGGGCAGAGTGACCGACATCATCATCGGCATGGGCACAGGCGGAACCATCAGCGGAATCGGACGCTATCTTAAACAGAAAAATCCAAAAATCCAGGTGGTCGGGGTCGATATCGAAGGCTCGATTCTGCTCGAAATCTGGCAGAGCGGCGGCAAAATCCCGGCGGGCGCGTATCCCAAAACCTACAAAGTGGAAGGCATCGGCGAAGACTTTCTGCCTTCGACGACCGATATGAGCGTGATCGACCAGATTGTGCGCGTTAATGACAAGGAAAGTTTCGTTACGGCGCGCGCCCTGGTGCGCCAGGAAGGCATCTTCGCGGGCGGCTCAAGCGGTTCGGCGGTGGCGGGAGCGCTCAAATATGCCCGCAACCTGCCGGCAGGCCGCCTGGCCGTCGTTCTGCTGCCCGATAGCGGCTCGCGCTATCTCTCAAAATTCTACGACAACAAGTGGATGCGCGAAAACGGCTTCCTCGGGCTGGAGTTTGGCGAAATCAGCCTGGGCGATCTCTGGCTGGCGAAACCCAACAAAGCCCTTCATACCGCCAGCCTGGGCGATTCGACCCGCAAAGTGATGGCGATCATGCGCCAGCAGGCCATTTCGCAAATGCCCGTCATCGGCCCGGATGGCGCTCTGGCCGGCACGCTCGATGAAGTTGACCTGCTCAACCACCTGCTCGACGCCCATCCCCACAGCCAGGACGAAAGCATCGACGCGCTCGCCCAAAACGCCCGGGCCGTCTACCCGCCCGAAGCCTCGCTCGACGACGCCATGCCCGCCCTGACCGCTGGCTACGCGCTAATCATTGTCCAGGAAGGCAAACCAACCGGCATCCTGACCAAAATCGACGTGCTCGATTTCGTCGCCGGGAAAATCTAAACCGTCATGCCCAACCTCGTTTTCTTGCACGCCAACGGCTATCCGCCCGAATGCTACCAGCTGCTTTTTGAGCGCCTCGCCGCGGACTACCAGCTGCATGCCATGCCCATGCGCCCGTTGTGGCCCGCCGCAAACCCGCGCGATCTGGACAACTGGCGTCTCCTGGCCGATGATTTTCAAAACTATCTCGATCAGCAGCAGCTGGAGCGGCCTTTCGTGGTCGGTCACTCGTTTGGGGCCATCGCCGCCCTGCGAGCCGCCATTCGTCAGCCAGGGCGCATCCGCGCGCTTGTGCTGATCGACCCGGTGCTTTTCGAGCCGCACATCATTCTGTTTTGGAAACTGATCCGCGCCCTGGGGCTGGCCTACAAGCTGCACCCGCTTGCGCCCGCCGCGCTCAAACGGCGGCGTAAATTCGACGATCTGGATGGAATATTCAAGCGTTTTCGGCGCTACAGCGTCTTCCGTTATTTTAGCGACGAGGCCCTCCGGGCTTACATCCAGGGAATCACACAACCCGCAGCCGGAGGCGGCTACGAGCTGCGTTACTCTCCCGAATGGGAAGCCCGCATCTACGTCACCGGCGTCTCCGCAGATTTGGAGCTTTGGCGCGGGCTGAAAGGTTTTTCCGTCCCCACCTTGATCCTGCGCGGCGCGGAGACGGATACCTTTCACGCCTCCGCAGGCCAACGGGTGGAACGCGTCAACCCCGCCATTCGGGTGGAGACAATTCCACAGTCCACTCATCTGCTTGCATTGGAACGTCCGGCAGAAGTTGCGCAAAAAATCGAACAATTTTTTGCGCAATACAGGCCGATCTCGTAATCAGAACCGCTTTCGACTCGAATCGCGTTACAATCGGGTTATCAACTGCCTCGATAAGGAAAACCCATGACAGAAATCTCCTATTCCTCTGCCGAACTGATGATTATCAACGCCGCCCGCCTGCTCAAAAACGGCGACGTGGTTTTTGTCGGTGTCGGCCAACCCAATTTGGCCTGCAACCTCGCCAAACGCACCCACGCCCCCGACCTGGTCATGATTTACGAAGCCGGTGTGATTGGGGCCGAACCGGCCCGCCTGCCGCTTTCAATTGGCGACCCAACCCTGGTCAGCGGCGCGCTTTCGGTGGTTGGCATGTACGATATTTTCGCCAACTATTTGCAGCGCGGCAACGTCGATGTCGGCTTTTTGGGCGGCGCCCAAATCGACCGCTACGGCAACATCAACGCCACATTGGTCGGCTCAGATTACGCGCATCCCAAAGTGCGCCTGCCCGGCTCGGGCGGCGCGCAAGAAATTGCGGCCTGGGCCAACCGCTGCTATATCATGACGCCCCACCAAAAGCGCCGCTTCCCCGAAAAAGTGGACTTCCTGACCTCGGCCGGCTACCTGGACGGCAGCGGCGGACGAGAAAAGGCCGGCCTGCGCGGCAGCGGCCCGGTCGGCGTGGTGACAGACATTGGCTTCATGGAGCCAGACGAAACCGGCGAACTGACTCTGACGGCCCTCCACCCCGCCAAAACCGTTGAAATGGCGATTGAAAACACCGGCTGGCCGCTCAAGGTTGCAAAGCAGCTCCGTACAACCGAGGCGGTTACAGAAAAAGAACTCAAAATATTGCGCGAAGAACTGGACCCCACCGGCATCTACCTGAAAAGCGGCGGTTAAAGCAACTTTAGCGCTTCTCTTGCGTATTACCTGGTAACTGCGTTTGCAAAAGGAGCAAAAAAATGACTACAAGCAACCGATCAGCCTTGCGCCGCTCGCGTCACAACCGGGTTTTTCTGGGTGTTTGCGGCGGACTGGGCGAATTCTTTGGAATCAGTCCGCTTTGGTTTCGGCTGGCCTTCCTGATCGCCTTCATCCCCGGCGGTGTGCCAGGCCTGGGACTGTACCTGCTGGCCTGGCTAATCATTCCAGGCAAATAAAATAAGGTAAAAAACACTCCCGTTTTTGAAACGGGAGTGTTTTTGGCTATAATACAGCTATGGCTATCGAAATCCTTGTCACCATTCCCCTCAGCGAAACCTTGCAAAGCAATTTGCGCGGAATTTCGCCAAAAGTCAACTTCAACTTTTATGCGCCCCAAAAAGCCAGCGATATTCCGGCTGACGTATGGGCGCGGGCCGAAGTGCTCTACACCGCCCAAATTCTGCCGACGCCCGAACAGGCCCCAACCCTGCAATGGATTCAATTCCACTTTGCGGGCATCGACGCTTTTAGCAGTGAACCCATCGCCCAGCGCGAAGGCTTGACTCTGACCACCCTGAGCGGGGCAGCGGCTTCGCAGGTAGCCGAACACGCTCTCGGCATGTTGCTGGCACTGGCACACAAAATCCCGGCCCTGCTGGAGGCGCAAAAAAAATCCGATTGGCCGAAAGACCGTTTCGAGCGTTTTTCGCCCGTCGAACTGCGCGACAAAACAGTCGGAATCGTCGGCTACGGCAGCATTGGCCGGCAACTGGCCTCTCTCTTACGTCCGCTGGGGGCCAAAATCCTGGCAACGAAACGTGACGCAATGCACCCCGCCCACAGCGGCTACACTCTGCCAGAAAGCGGCGACCCCGGCGGCGACCTGGTTGAGCGCCTCTACCCCTCCGCCGCGCTGCGTTCGATGCTCAAATTATGCGACTTTGTGGTCTTAACCGTCCCGCTGACCGCAGACACGCGCGGCCTGCTCAACGCCGAGATGCTCGCGGCCCTGCCGGTTGGCGCGTTTCTGGTAGATGTCTCACGCGGAGGCGTTTTGGACACAGACGCGCTCAGCCAAAGGCTCAAAGACGGCAAACTGGCTGGCGCCGCGCTGGATGTCTTCCCTGAAGAACCGCTGCCGGGCAATAGTCCGCTCTGGGCCCAGCCCAATCTGATTATCAGCCCGCATATCTCCGGTTACAGCCCGCACTATAATGAACGTGCCGTTCAACTTTTTTCAGAAAATATTCACCGTTACCTGGCAGGCCTAACCCTTTACAACATCTTCGAGAAAAACCGAGGCTATTAGAAACCGCGCATGATTAAGGCCATCCTGTTCGACCTGGGCGATACTTTAATGTGCCCGGCTGCCGCCTGGCCGCCCGTGATCGAGCGCGCCGACCGGGCGGTGGTCGATGTGCTTTGCAAAAACGGCCTGGGGTTGGATTGCGACCACTTCCACGAAGAACTAAAAGAACGATTGCATCGCTATTACGCCGAACGCGACAACCAGCAAATTGAAACCTCTACCATGTCGGTGCTCCAGGAACTGCTGGACGAAAAAGGCTACCGGAGCGTGCCATCGGCCCTGGTGCGGGCTGCGCTGGATGCGCGCTATCGCATCTCGCAATCGAACTGGCAGCTGGCCGATGACGCTTTGTCTACGCTGACTGCGCTGCGGGCCGGCGGCTGCCGCCTGGCGATTGTTTCAAATGCCGGGGACAACAAAGACGTTTTTCAACTGGTCGAAAAGTTCAAAATCGAACCTTACTTTGACTTTGTCCTGACTTCGGCGGCCTGCGGCTGGCGCAAACCACATCCGCGCATTTTCGAGCTGGCCCTGGCGCACTGGGGCTTTTTGCCTGGCAACGCCGTTATGGTCGGCGATAAACTGGAAGCCGACATTGCCGGGGCCAACCAGGCCGGGATTTTCTCGATCTGGGCCAGGCGTTATGCCCAAATCCCCGAAGAAGTGGTGATTAAGCCAGACGCGCAAGTCGAATCGCTGACCGAGATTCTTAAAATCATCAAAAATTTGCCCTGAGAAGCCACCCCATGCCTGATCTCTTCGACCACGCCCTGAACGAACGCATGAACACTGAAGCCCCCCTGGCCGCCCGGATGCGTCCGCGCACCCTGGACGAATACATTGGACAGGAACACATCGTCGGCGAAGGCAAACTCTTGCGGCGCGCCATCCAAGCCGACCGTTTGTTTTCCTCGATTATCCTGTGCGGGCCGCCCGGCACAGGCAAAACCACCCTGGCGCAGGTCATCGCCAACCAGACCAAGAGCCACTTTGAAACGCTCTCTGCCATCCTGGCCGGCAAAGCCGATCTGCGGGCCGTCATCGACCGCGCCCAGGAACGCAGCCGGCTCTATCGCCAAAATACGATCCTGTTCGTAGACGAAATCCATCGCTGGAACAAAGCCCAGCAAGATGCGCTGCTGCCCTTCGTCGAGAATGGCACCGTCATCCTGATCGGCGCAACCACCGAAAATCCCTTTTTCGAGGTCATCAAGGCCCTCGTCAGCCGCTCGCGGATTTTCCAACTGCGCAACCTGAACCAGGCTGAAATTGGATTGCTGATCGAGCGCGCGATCAGCGACCCGCAACGCGGCTACGGAAAACGGAACATCCATCTGGCCCCTGAAGCGCGCGCCCATCTGGTGGATATGGCTACCGGCGATGCCCGTAACGCTCTGAACGCGCTCGAACTGGCCGTCGAATCCACGCCGCCAGACGCAGAAGGGGTTATCCAAATTACGTTGGACGTGGCCCAGGAATCAATCCAGCGCCGGGCGGTACTCTACGACAAAGACGGCGATGCCCATTACGACACCGTCTCGGCTTTCATCAAATCGGTGCGCGGCTCCGACCCGGACGCGGCCTTGTATTGGCTGGCCAAGATGATCTATGCCGGGGAAGACCCGCGCTTCATCGTCCGGCGGCTGATTATTTTAGCGGGCGAAGACATCGGCCTGGCCGACCCGATGGGGCTGGTGGTTGCCTCAGCCGCCGCCCAGGCCTTCGATTTTATCGGCTTGCCCGAGGGGATTTATGCGCTGGTTGAGGCCACCCTCTACCTGGCAACCGCGCCCAAATCGAACAGCGCCGGGGCTTATTTCAAGGCCATGCAGCGCATTGAGCAGGAAGGCGCAGGCAGCGTCCCGAAACACCTGCAAGACAGCAACCGTGATGCGATTACCGGCCAGGGAGAAGGGTACGTTTATCCACACGAAAAAGAAGGCCATTTTGCACCGCAGCAATACCTGCCCAAACGTCTGCTCGGAACCTATTTCTATAGCCCGTCTGAAGAGGGCTACGAGAGCCAGGTTCGGGCGCGCCTGGAAATGTGGCGCGCGGCCCAGCGCAAAGCCCTCAAGATTGAGCACGGTCAAAGCATTCCAGACCTGAGTGAAGAAGAAATCAAGTCCTTAAAACGCAATATAAAATAATCACGAGTGGGCAAGAAGGCGGTTGTACATTTTGCCCGTAAAATTTGACTGGATTTTAGGAGGAGACCAGTTTCTCCACGTAAAAAGGCAAGGCGCAATAAAAATCTGCCTTGCCTTTTCTGTAATCCGGCCAAATTATTTTACAATTTTATCCGCAGCAAGCTGAACGGCTGCTCAAAGCCCTTTATGATCGCTTCCATCGGCTCTTGGGGCAAGCCGCTCGCGCTCAACCACTCGCTGACCTGCGGATCGCGGGCGGTCTGCTCGCTCAGGATTATCTCTCCGCCTTCGGCCAGGCCCGGCAGGCGCGCGGCAGCATTGACAGTCGAGCCAAAATAGTCGAGGCGCTCATTCAGGTTGACCGCGATGCACGGCCCGCTATGAATCCCTACTTTCAGGTAGAGGGGCGGCGTGCCTTCAGTTTTTGTGATCTCCGCATGAGAATTCTGGATGGCAAGCAGCGCCCCGACAGGTTCGCGGAAAACTGCCATAACGGCATCGCCCATCGTCTTGACCACCGCCCCACCCTGCCGGGCGATTTCGGCTTCCAGAATTTCAAAATGCTGGCGCACCCGTCCAAAAGCGGAGACGTCTCCAATTTGGCGATACATGCGAGTCGAATCGCGCAAATCGGTAAACATCAAGGTCACAGAACCGATCGAAAGCTGATCGCCGGCACGCAAAGCCTCGTTGGCAAACAAATCCCGAAAGAGTTGCAGGCTGGTCACATCCGCCGCGGTGGCAGCCTGATTGCCCCACTCGCCATTTTCAAGCGTGAAATTGAGCGGCGCCGCTTCGCTATTCTGTAAATGCAAAGTCGGCATCAGTCCAATTTCGATGAGGCCCTTCGGCAGGTTCTCGGAATCAACCTCCAGATGCTCAAGACCGTCTGCGACTGCCCGCAGCTGAACATCGCCCATGGCTGAGCGCAGAATGTATGGCCCGGCCTCCAAAAGAGTGCTCAGGCGGACGCTTTCACCAGCCGGAACGCTTTGCAGCAAGGCGATATGCGGAACATGGCGCGGACTGCCGACGCAAAATAGGGCATTTTCTCCCAGGACCCGGACCGCAGGGTTGGGGGTGAATGTAACCTCGACCTGTCGGTCAAAATTGGATTCGAAATCGATCTCGCAGGAGGGGCAATGGCTGTGATTGTGAATCTCACCCAGGCTGGCGTGGCTTTCTGCCGCCCCACGGCAGATCGGACAGATCAATTCCCATTGGATATCGAGCAGGCCCAGGCGCGCGGCCTGTAAAAACATTTCCAGGGTTGCCCGGCGCGGCATTTCCCAATAATCGGCCAGGGCAAAGGGGCGCATCCGCGCCAGATTTAGATCGTCGCCCTGCTTAAGCAGATCGAAAAGGCGCTGAACCAGCTCAGGGATGATCCCCAAGGCTGCCAGCCCGGCCCGGCCCGCTTCGAGCCGCTGTAAGCCGCCTCTCGAAAGGTGGGCCACTCCCGGCGCATCCAGCGGACTCTTACCCGCAGCGGCCAGGGAAGCATAATTTCTAAAAACAGATTCAAAACGACGCGCGCTGACCCAGCCCACGCCGATCACAATCACGGCGTCCCCCAGCAAATTGCTCGGCCTGGCCCAGACCTCGTAACGCAGCAGCGTTCCGTTGTCGCGCGGGGTCAATTCGCATAATACGCGCATTTCGGCGAGCGGGCCTTTTCTATAATCGCGCTGAATCCCAAACCGATAAGGGTAAGTCCACTCAAACGGGTTTTCATCCCACTCAATGTTGATAAATTGTTGTTTGAAACGCATCTGGCTGACGCCATTGATAATCCCAATCCGCTCCACGGGCGGCAGGCCAGTATCACGGTTAAATCGATTGGTATCAGCCACAAACGGCCAGAGCGCTTCAGGGCTGGCCGGCAGATATAATTCCCAGTTGTAGTGATATTCCTTAGTCATAAGCGGATTATACAGGCTTTGCCTTAAATGTAAATTACAAAATGAATGTTAAAGGCATAAAAAATATCGCAGTGCAGGATGAGGGGGGCATCCTGCACTGCGACGCCCAAATTATCGCATGTCCTGCTAAATTAGTCAAGCAATTTCTGCAAATTTATCAGGGTTTTCTTAAAGTCAGAGAGTCCTGGTGAAACGCTGAGAAGCGAAGCGCGAAGTTCTACGCTTTTCCTGGCGTTCTTCACGCGCCCGCGCTAAAAACTGCAAAATCGATCTGTCCGGGAAGTTATCTGCCCGGACTTTAATCTCTTGCGTCTGAAATTCTTGCACAAAAAGCAAGGAATTTACCACAACCTCACAAAATACGCGGGACACGAAGTAAGAGCATTTAAGGTTTTCCATAACATCCCGTTGTTGCCGTCGTGGTTAAGGATTTTTCTTTCCGGCTTGTCCGAGTTAGTAAAGTTCTATCAAATCAATTGGCGCAAAACCGGAGAATCCTCGTGAGCTTGCCCGGAGTAAAGTAAAATACAGCCCATGCGAAAATTACTCTACATCACCGTCTTTCTCTCTGGCATGAGCGCGCTGGCCGCCGAATTTGGGGCCTCGCGCCTGTTGCAAATGCGTTTTAGCAGCATCACCGTGGTTTGGGCGGTCATCATCGGGCTGATTTTGGTCTACTTTGCGATTGGCTATGCGCTTGGCGGGCGGCTGGCAGATCGTTCGCCGCGCCCTAAAACCTTTTTCAGCGTCATCGCCTGGGGCGGGCTGAGCTTGAGTCTTGTGCCGCTGCTGGCCCAACCCATGCTGCGCTTTGCCAGCCTGGCCTCAGACGCGCTCAACTTCGGAATCATGGCCGCCGCGTTTATCGCCACGCTGATTCTTTTCAGCGTTCCGGTCACACTTTTGGCAATGACCTCGCCCTTTGCGCTGCGCCTGCTGCTCGAAGACCCCGCGCGGGCTGGCAATGTTTCTGGCAATATCTCGGCTCTTTCCACTTTCGGCTCAGTCCTAGGCGCTTTTCTGCCCACCTTGCTGCTCTTTGACCTGATCGGCGCGGCCCGCAGCATTCTCATCTTCGGTTTGGTGATGCTCGCCCTGGGCATCCTCGGACTTTTACGATCCGGCGCAAAAACCCTGGCGATCTTCTTTGCGGTTGCGCTGCTTTTCTTCTTGGGAATGCTTCTCTTCGGCGATTTTCGCGGCAAGGACACCCCCGGCCAGATCTACGAGACCGAATCGGCCTATAACTATATCGAAGTGTTGGAAAATGGCTTGAGCCGCGACCTGCGCCTGAATGACGGCCAGGGCGTCCACTCAAAATACCACCCCACCGAATTATTCTACGGCGGGCCCTGGGAGCAGTTTCTGGTTGGCCCGTTCTTTAACGCTGCGCCCTATCGGCCCGGGCAGGTCAAACGGATTGCCATTCTCGGCCTGGCCGCCGGCACTTCTGCCCGCCAGGCCAGCGCCATTTTTGGGCCCATCCCAATCGACGGCTACGAAATTGACCCGAAAATCGTTCAGGTGGGGCGCGATTATTTCGGCATGACCATGCCCAACCTGAACGTATTCATCACCGACGGGCGCTGGGGCATGGAACATTCCCGCCACCAATACAGCCTGATCATTGTGGATGCCTACCGCCCGCCCTATATCCCGCCCAACCTGACCACCCGCGAGTTTTTCGGCATCCTGCACGCGCGGCTGACCGCTGATGGCGTTCTGGCGATCAATATTGGGCGCACCACCGACGACCGCCGCTTGATCAACGACCTGGCGGCCACCATCGGCGAGCACTTCGCTTCAATTTATGTGATGGACATCCCGAATACGTTTAATTCGATTCTCTACGCCACAAAAGCCGAGACCCGCCTCGAAAACCTATTTGCCAACTACACCCTGCTGCAAGCGGATGCGGCTTCGCACCCGCTGCTTGTGACCGCGCTGGCCGTGACCGCATCCAACCTGCGCGAAACCCCCACAGGCGGGCAAGTTTACACGGACGACCTGGCTCCGGTCGAATCGATCACCAACGACATGATTATCCGCTTCCTTCTCAACGGCGGCGCGCAGAGTTTACAATGAAATCTTACCTGTCTGGCCTGACCACTGTTTTGACCATCCTCGTCCTGCCGCTCTTTTTTGTGCGGCTGCTGCTCGTTCCTGCTTTTCCGGCGATTGAATACCGGATGCCCGGCTTCCCCGCAGACAATTACGGATTCAGCGACGAGCAGCGCGTTCACTGGGCAACCTACGGAATTGAATACCTGCTGAACGACGCCGGCCCTCAATTTCTGGGCGACCTGCGCTTTGAGGATGGCTCGCCGGTCTTCAGCGAGGCAGAAGTCAGCCACATGCTGGATGTCAAAATCGTCGTTGCTGCCACGCTGAGAGTTTTCCGGATCTCGTTAGTTTTGCTCGTCAGCCTGGGGCTATTCGCCTGGTGGCGGAGCGAGGTCGACTCATTCCGCCTGGGCATTTCGCGCGGCGGCTGGATTTTGCTGATTCTGCTGCTGACGCTCGGCCTGCTGGCGGCCACGTCCTTCTGGCAATTCTTCTCGGCCTTTCACGCCATTTTCTTTGAAGGCGATTCGTGGCTGTTTGCCTTGTCCGATACGCTCATTCGCCTTTACCCGATCCGCTTCTGGCAAGATGTCATCCTCTACATTTTGGGCGGTTCCGCCCTGGCAGGCGGCCTGCTCGGCTGGTTTTTAGGAAAAAGACCGCGGGCCGCAACAAGCAGCCAAAAGCGGGGTTAATACCCGTATAGAATGCCCGTAACGGGTATAATCCCTTTTTAGGAGCAAATCCATGCCCGAATTTTTATCGTTGGAAAATCGCGTTGCGCTGGTAAGCGGCGGCTCACGCGGCATTGGGCGCGCAATTGCGTTGGAGCTGGCAAAGCGCGGGGCAGCAGTCACCGTCAACTATCACAAATCGCCTGAGGCAGCCGAAGGCGTCGTCAACGAGATTCAGGCGGCGGGTGGGCGCGCGGCGGCCTTCCAGGCCGATGTCTCGCTTACAGAGCAAGCGAACGCCCTCGTCAAGTTTACAATCGAGACATTTGGCGACCTGCATATTCTCGTTAATAACGCCGGCATCACCCGCGACGGCCTGATTATGATGATGTCTGAAGGCGATTGGGACGCCGTCATCGACACCAACCTGAAAAGCACCTTTAACTGCTCAAAAGCCGCCGTGCGCCACATGATGCGCAAACGCTACGGGCATATCATTAACATCGCGTCGGTTTCAGGGCAAATGGGCAACGCCGGGCAAACCAATTATTCGGCCTCGAAGGCCGGGCAAATCGGTTTCACCAAGGCCCTGGCGCGCGAAGTGGCCGCCCGTAATCTGACCGTCAACGCGGTTGCCCCCGGCTTCGTCGATACTGAAATTCTGGACGCTATGCCGCCAGACATTCTCGAAGCCGCCCTCAAATTTGTACCGTTAGGGCGCAAGGCCCAACCTGAAGAAATTGCTTATGCCGTTGCTTTTCTCGCTTCTGACCAGGCCGCGTTCATCACCGGCCAGGTGCTGGCGGTAGACGGCGGCATGGCGATGATGTAAACGAGGAGAATCTCATGAGCAATTACAAACCGCAAGGCAAAACCACCCTTTCACCCGAAGTATTGGTGACGATTACGAAAATGTCGGCCCTGAGCGTGCCAGGAGTCAGCCGCCTGGCCGCCGTTCCGCCGCGCTTCGAGCGTTTGTTCAAACGCGGCAGCAGCGGCGTAGAGTTGAAAGTCGAAGATGAACTGGTCTACCTCGATATTTTCCTGGCGCTCAAACCGGATGTCAATGTGCGCGAAGTCAGCCGCAACGTGCAGCAGCAAGTCGCGCGCGCCATCGAGGAAATGATCGGGATGGATATTGGTCACGTCAATATTCATATCGAAGATATTGATTACCCAGAGGCATAAACCTTCATGAAACCCCGCACCAGGGCGCGCGCCCTGGCCCTGCAAGTACTTTACGAAGTTGATATGACGGCTCACCTTCCAGGTCTTGTGCTGCAACAACGCCTGGAAGATATTCATCTGGGGGAACAACCCAGCCTGAGTGATGAACTGATCGAATTTGCGCGCCAAATCGTGGCAGGCGTTTCGCCTTTAACCGTCAGGCTCGATCACGCCATCGAGCGTTACGCGCCCGAATGGCCTTTTGACCAGATTGCGGCCATTGACCGCAACATCCTGCGGATGGCCGCCTGGGAATTTGCCGTCTCACGCCAGACCCCGCTTAAAGTTGCGATCAACGAAGCCGTAGAACTGGCAAAAGAATATGGTTCGGACAGCGCCCCGCGTTTCGTCAACGGCGTTTTGGGCAGCCTTGCCGACCATGAAAACGAAATTCGTCAGGCCTTAACGCTGGATTAATATTTTCTCAGCCTATTTCGCCGTTGTTGAAGACAAAAATCCAGATTGAGCCATCCAGTAAAAAATGGGGATGTCGCTTAACCGACATCCCCAAAAAATTTAAGAACCTAAAAAATCACAGCCTCGGACAGGCGGCTGCGCTGCCCAAGAATTACAGCCTATGCCGCCGCCCGTCGGGAAAGGGTTTCGCGCAAAGCGCGGTAATCCCGGTCGATAAAGAACAACGCGCCCAAGTAAACCACAAAACAGGTTCCCCAGGCAATCGTGCAGATGAACAGGATCGCCGTTCCCAGGCTGCCGGTCTGGTCTGCAATGATTCCCGCCAGGAGCGGAGCCGCTGCCGCCCCAAAATTCTCGATGAAATACTGGACAGAGTTGGCCGTCGAACGGACTTCGGGCAAGACTACATCATAAACCGTGGAAATCACATTTGGGCCTGCAAAAGGCATAAAGAGCGCGGTGAGCGACATCCAAATCAAAAAAGTGGTGGTTTCTTCGACAGGCGTCCGCAAGGCGAGGAACAGGAACAAAGCCCCCATCAAGACGCCCAGGCTGGCAACAATGATCCGGCCTTTGAGGGTGCGCTTGAAGAGCCAATCGCCAGCCGCCCCGCCAACGAAATATCCAGCCGCCAGGATCAGGATGACAGGAGCCATCGTCAGCAGAATGGAATTCTCGTCGTACCCGCGCTCTTCGCCCAGATAAGTAAAAAACCAGTAGGTGATTACATTCCAGGGAAAAACCCCGGCAAAACCTTGCAGGAACATGAACCACATCGTGCGTTTTTTAAAGACATCCCTGGCGGCCGCCCAACTAAACTCAAACTTCCGCATCTCCTGCGCGTCTTTAAACTCTGGCTCAGACTGCCCACGCGGCATTTCTTTAACGCCAAAGAAAATCAGGATGGCCAGCAAAATTCCCAGGCCGCCGGTCAGGTAGAAGACATCCCGCCAGTTCCAGCCCAGGCCTGGCGCCACCATCAAGGCAATCACCATCCCGAGCAGGTAGCCAATCGGCCCAGAGAGTTGCAAAAGGCCAAAAATCTTGCCGCGCAGCTCCGGGCCAAAATAATCGGCCACGAGCGAGTACAAACCGGGGTAGGACGAATCGTCAATACCGGTCGAGGCGCGCGCCATTATAAAAGCAGGATACGTCCGCACCAGCGCGCTCAGCGAGGTCGTCACACCCCACAGGAAGGCCGCCAGGGCCAGCAGCCTGGCGCGCGCAAAACGGTCATAGAGATAACCCCAGAGCGGGTAAAGGAATGTCCCCACGACCAGCGCGCCGGTCGTGACGGCGCCCATCTGAGTTTTGGTGATCTGAAACTCTTCCATAATGCGGGGCGTCAACGGGCCAATCAGCAGTTTATCCATCTGGTGCAGCAGCATGAATCCAAAAAAGACAAACACAACAAACCAGCGATAGCGTGAAGTGGGGATGTTCATGATTTTATAGGGTTTGAACGTGGAACGCGAGGAGTATCAAGCTCAAGTCTAAGCCAGAAAAGCGGGTGAGTCAATTCTCAAAAACGCGATAAAATCAAGCCATGATTGCCACCCTCCACGGAGAAATCCAACACAAAGAAGAGACCGCCCTGGTCATCTCGCTCGGCGGGGCCGGACTGCGCGTTTTCACCAGCAAAGCCCTGATCGAATCGCTGAAGGTCGGCGAAAAAATATTCCTTTTTACCCACCTGGTCGTGCGCGAAAACGAACTCTCGCTCTATGGATTTGAAAGTGCGGAGGAGCGCCAGCTTTTCCTGACCTTACTCGGCGTCAACGGGGTCGGTCCGCGCGTGGCGCTCTCGATTCTTGGCTCCCTCAGCCTGGATGCCGTTCAACGGGCCGTTTTCAGCGAAGAGCCGGAGCTGCTCAGCCGCGTGCCGGGCGTGGGCAAAAAAACCGCTCAAAAAATTGTGCTTTATCTGCAAGATCGCCTGAAGCCGACCGACACACTGGGGCGGGTTGCGAGTATGAGCGACGCCGATTCAGAAGTCCTGGCTGCGCTGACCGCCCTCGGCTACAGCGTCGTCGAGGCCCAGACCGCGATCCAGTTCATCCCCAAAGAAGCCTCCGGCGAAGTCGAAGAACGCCTGCGCCTCGCGCTGGGATATTTCAACCGCTAACCAATTCCCTACCAAAGCCGGCTTCCGAACTGCTGCTTCACACGCCACAAGCCAATGATCACAAACCGCCGCCGCGACTATTTCGGGGCGGCGGTTCTTAACTGGGCTTCAATTTCATGCAGGATGTCCAAATACTCCCCTGCCGGACGTTTGCGCAGGATGTTTCGGCGCGCTTCGCGGTCGAGCGAGTGCAAACCGAGATAGTGCATGGCGTGCTTGCGAAACAAGCGCTCGCCATCTTCCCCGCCATAAAAAGCGACATTCTTCTCAAGATGACGGCCCATGGTTTCGCGCACCTGCTGAGGCGAGACGTTTTCGCGGTCAATCCCAGAAAAAATCCAGGGGTTGGCAATCGCCCCGCGGCCAATCATGACCGCGTCGCAGCCGGTCTGATCCTTCATGCGCCGGATGTCTGCGACGCGCTTGACATCTCCATTGCCAATGACCGGGATTTTTAGAAGGGATTTGATCTCACCAATCGCGTCCCAATTGGCCTGGCCGCCATAGCCCTGCTTCTTCGTCCGCCCGTGGACAGCAATCAGGGCCGCGCCATTGTCCTCCGCAACGTGGGCAATTTCGCGGTAGTTGAGACAATCGTCCCAGCCAAGGCGCATTTTGGCGGTGACAGGGATCCGCAATTTGGCGGTTAACTTGCTAAAAATCAGGCCGACCTTATGGGGGTCACGCATCAGCCCGACCCCGCAGCCGCGATAGACCACGCTTTTGGCGGGGCAGCCCATGTTAATATCGATGATATCAGGCCCTAAATCCTGGGCAATCAAGGCGGCTTCGAGAATCACATCCGGGTCGTCGCCATAAATTTGAAACGTAAGCGGTCTTTCAGCTTCATGGTAAGTTAATTTGGCGCGCACCCGCCGAAACAGGTGAATAATATCTTCAGATTTAACAAACTCTGTATAACTGATTGCCGACCCCAACGAACAGCAGAGAGAGCGGAACGGCCAGTCTGAATAACCATCCATCGGCGCAAGGATCGCATCTCCGTGAACGGGAATATTGCCAATAAAAAAAGTTGCCGGGGTATCTACCATAAGGCTGTAGTTTTAACATTTTTTAGGCGCAAATGCAAGCATAAAAAAAAGGCAGGCTGGGTTGGCAGCCTGCCCGATCTGTAACGAGATAATCTAATCCGCAGGTTCGACTGAGATGTCTGTTCCACCGCTCGCAGCCGGCGTAAAGGTGACATCAAAGGCCTTGCTTGAGCCGCCATCGCAAGGCAGCGTCCAGCGTTCCACCCAGACACCCGCAGAATCAGGATCATCGATCACTTCGATAATCGTATTCTGAGCGCCATCCGCCGGGACAATGCAAGTAGCCAGGGCTGCGCTAATGGCAACGTTAACCCAGGTGTCGGCCCGCAACATTTCATCGCCCAGGCCGCCGCTGGGAATATACTGGCCCAATTCGTCGGCGTTAGATTCGTCCGGGTCCTGGCTCTCTTCGCCAAAAGGGTTTTCTTCCTGGTAGGGGAACTCTTCAGGAACGCCCTGGTTAATTCCTTCTTCGATGCTTTCAAAGCTATTGCCTACCGTCGGGCCTAGCAAAGCAAATGCGCCAACAACCACAATACAGCAACAACATAAAAGTACGACCACCACGGCCACAATAATCAGAACGGTATTGTTCTTCTTGGGAGCCGCTGTTACGTTTGAAAATTCTTGTTCCATATTTTCTCTCCTTTAGATTCAATTAATACTGATAGTATACGTCCGATTTGATATTTTTCAATGGACAAAATGGGGGATAAACAAAAATAGTTCTGATGGATAAAAAACAGGGTCAGCCGCGGGGACGGTTGACCCTGTTCTGAAGCGGATTCTGCTATTTATCATTAAGCGCAGCGACGCCGGGCAGCTGCTTGCCCTCGAGGAACTCGAGGCTGGCCCCGCCGCCGGTGGAGACGTGGCTCATCTGCTTGGCGACGCCCGCTTTCTTGACCGCGCTGGCGCTGTCGCCGCCGCCAATGACGGTGGTTGCGTTAGATTCGGCCAATAGTTTCGCAAGTGTAAATGTCCCCTCGGCAAACTTGGGGAACTCAAAAACGCCGACCGGGCCGTTCCAGACGACCAGTTTGGCATCCGCCAGGACAGCGCGATACAGGTCGAGGGTCTTCGGGCCGACATCCAGCATCCGCCAACCGGCCGGGATGGAATCAACAGCCACCACCTGGCTGGCCGCTTCAGCGTCGAATTTGTCCGCGATGACCGCATCCACCGGCAGGACGAGTTTTTCGCCAGACTTGGCGAGAATCGCTTTGGCTGTTTCAAGCGAAGCCTCTTCCACCAGGCTGTCTTGCATGTTCAGGCCTTTGGCGGCCAAAAAAGTGTTCGCCATACCGCCGCCAATGATTAATTTGTCGCATTTCGAGAGCAGGGTTTCAACAACCAGGATTTTGTCGCTGATTTTCGCGCCGCCCAAAATGGCAATGTAAGGATGTTCAGGGTTGGCAACCGCGCGGCCCAGATATTCTAGCTCCTGTTCCATCAGGAAGCCGGAAACAGCGGGCAAAAAGCGGGCAATCCCCTCGGTGGAGGCATGGGCGCGGTGGGCCGAGCCAAACGCATCGTTGACGTAAACATCGGCCAGGGCGGCCATTTGTTTGGCGAGTGCCGGATCGTTCTTCTCCTCGCCGGCATGGAAACGGGTGTTCTCAAGCAGAACAACTTGACCGGGCTTGAGGGATTTGGCGATGGCCTCAACTTCGGGACCCACACAATCGGGAGCCATTTTGACCGGGACGCCGAGCAGAGCAGACAGCACTTCCGCGACAGGTTTCAGGCTGAATTCGGGATCTGGCCCGCCCTTGGGGCGACCGAGATGGCTGGCAAGCAGCACCGAAGCACCCTGTTCCAAAACATATTTGATGGTCGGCAGGGCCGCCCTGATGCGTTTATCGTCGGTTACTTTGCCATCGGCCATCGGCACGTTGAAGTCCACCCGCATAAAGACGCGCTTGCCCTTCAGGTCTATATCTTTTACAGTTTTTTTGTTCATAGTCATCCCATTAAGCAGGGGTAGGTCTTAGACCTACCCCTGGGGTATTTTTAAAGTGATTTTGCCATCAACGCGGCCAGGTCGGCAGTCCGGCAGGAGTAGCCCCATTCATTGTCATACCAGGTGACGACCTTGATGAAGTTGCTCTTGTCCTTGCCCAGGACGCTGGTGAAGGGCAGGTCGACCGAGGAGCTATAGGAGCTGCCTTTAAAGTCCATGCTAACCAGCGGCTCGTCCACGGCTTCGAGAATGCCTTTGAAGCGCGCCAGTTTGGCAGCATCCCGGAAAGCCTGGCGCAGTTCTTCGGTGGTGGTCTCGCCTTCAAGTTCGGCGGTGAAATCGACGACAGAGACAGTCGGGGTTGGGACGCGCAGGGAATAGCCGTCGAATTTGCCCTTCAGGTCTGGGATGACCAGTGAAATGGCTTTGGCAGCGCCGGTAGTGGTCGGGATGATGTTCAATCCCGCAGCGCGGGCGCGGCGCAGGTCTGAATGCGGCATATCGAGCACTTTCTGGTCGTTGGTGTAAGAGTGGATGGTGGTCATGAAAGCGCGTTTGATCTTCCATTGGTCATGCACGACTTTGGCAGCCGGGGCGAGACAGTTGGTGGTGCAGGAGGCATTCGAGACGACATCATGCCGGGCCGGGTCGTACTGGTCTTCGTTGACGCCCAGAACGATGGTCAGGTCTTCGCCTTCGGCGGGAGCCGAGATAATGACCTTTTTCGCTCCGCCGGAGGTGATATGGTTGACTGCGCCTTTGACGCTCTTGCCTTTTTTGTTGACGCCGTCTTCTTTGATGGTGAACAAGCCGGTCGATTCGATGACGATATCCACGCCCAGGTCTTTCCACATGATGGCGGCCGGATCCATTTCTTTGAAAACTTTTACTTTCTTGCCGTCAACCAAAAGACCATCCTCGAAGAGTTCGACCGTGCCTTCGAAACGGCCATAGGTTGAATCATATTTCAGCAAATGGGCCATCGTTTTGGTGTCACCAATATCATTAAAAGCAACAACTTCGAGAGTATCAGGATAGTAATCCCGAATCGCTTTGAGAACCTGGCGACCGATACGCCCAAAACCATTGATACCAACTTTTGTAGTCATATTTAAACCTCCTCAGGTTTTAGATTGTGAATTTTTACACAACTTTAGATTTTATCATGAACATTCTTGGGAATCCCAAATGTTCATAATTTTAACAAAATAGCCCGGTTCACTCTGTCAGCGGCCCGGTGCGCTCGAACAGCAAATCCATCAGCGTTTGAGCCAGTTTACCAGAATCGTGCCGCCAGGGGTGTTGCTCGTTGACCAGGTTCGCGCCATAGAGCGGATAATTCTGCGGGGTTCCTTCCCATTTTACCCAATCTGACGTGTTTGGGAGCGGCAAATCGTAGAAATTGTTATAAACGATCACATCCGGCAGTCCTTTGCCAACGTGTTCTTCCAGCACCCGAATATGATCAAGCACCGAATATTCGAGGGTTTCGCCCGGCTGGGTGGCGATATTAATCACAAAAGCCTTGAGTGCCCGGCTTGCGCGCAGGGCTTCGAGCAGGTCTGGCACCAGCAGGTTGGGCAGGATGCTGGTGTAGAGGCTGCCGGGGCCAATCACGATTAAATCCGCAGCCAGGATGGCCCGCACCGCAGGCGGAAAGGCGAAGGGGGAGTTGGGTTCCAACCAGACGCGCCGCACCCGTCCGGGCATTTGCGGAATCGCGCTCTCGCCTTCGACTCGCACGCTGCCGGGTTGGTTGGGCAATTCGACATCGGCGACCAGGCGCACGTTGTGGAGCGTGGCGGGCAGAACCCGTCCGCGCACGCCAAGCACCCGTCCCGATTCTGCCACGGCTTCTTCAAAACTGCCCGAAATTTCAGCCAGGGCTGAGATGAACAAATTGCCAAAAGAGTGTCCGCCCAGGCCAGATTGGTCGGTAAAGCGGTATTGGAACAACTGGGTTAGCATGGCTTCATCGTCTGAGAGCGCGGCCAGGCAGTTGCGAATATCTCCGGGCGGCAGAATCCCCAACGTTTGGCGCAAACGGCCGGACGAGCCGCCGTCGTCTGCCACGGAAACAATGGCCGTCAGGTTGGCGGAATGGTTTTTCAGGCCGCGCAGCAGGGTGGCAAGGCCGTGTCCGCCGCCCAGCACGACAATCCGGGGGCCGCGCCCTTTGCGGCGGTAGCTTGCAATCTGATCCACCAGCTTTTGCCCAGGCCGGACAAACGGAATAATCAGGGCGCGGTTCAGGCCGGCCATGCCCAGCGCGATCAGCAGCAAACCGAGCGACATAAAAATCAGGACGCGCAGCGGACGCGCCAGGGATTGCAGCGCAACCACCCCAAGCACCGTTGTCAAACTGCTTTCAGGGGGCGTTGTGCGATAAATATCGAGCAATCCCAGGGCCAGGCCAACCGCTAAAAAGGTCAGGCCCAAAAGCATCAGACCAAACCAGCGTTTAACGCCAAGCCCTGGGACGAGCCAGCGCAAAATTCCGGCGACTTCCCTGCGCAAATAGTAGTAAACATCCTTAATTTTTCGCACCGCTTGATGATAGCAGTCTTCAGAATATCCGTCAACAAAACTGAAATCTTAAAAAGGAGCAGCGGGAATTGGCACAAGTTTGCACTATAATTTGGTTAACCCTATGAACAAGTCGACATCCTATTCTTTATCAATCACGATTATTTTCTTCCTGATGGCCCTGGCTGGGACGCTCTTGATTGCGCCTCAGCTTCTGTTAGCGATATTTCCCGAACTTTCAGGCTGGCAAACGGGGTTGACTGGCGGATTGTTATACGTTTTGACCCTGATTTACTTTGGATTAATTGTTCTCGACCATCCGCCGACCCAAAAACGGATTGTTGAATTTTTGTGCGCTTTATTTTTGGCAGCACTCGCCTATTCTCTCTGGCAGGCAGGCTATTACGCAGAATTTTTCTGGCTGGCGGCCCTGACCCTGACAATTTTATTTCACTCCTGGTTAAAAATAATCCTGTTCGACTGGCTGCAAGCCGCCCAACTGAGCGCCAATCTGGTGATCGGGCTTTATTTATTAACGGATCCCGGCCTGGCTGCAATCAATATGCCAGCGCTGAACTATGCGCCGATGCGGCTCGCGATGGCAACCGGTTTTTTATCGAGCGCTTTGATTGCCGTCCTGACCGGATTCTATGCAGACAAAAATAAAAAGGAACAGTGGCATCTGCTGAGCATTCCCTGGCTGTTGTGGGCGCTCCTGGCACTCCTAAACCGGGATATGTTGCAGCTGATCGTGGCGGGCAGCGCCAGCCTGGGGCTGCTGACCAGTGAAATTGTGCCCTGGGACAAAGTGATTTTGCGGGAGGGGAAAAATATTGGCAGGCGTTTTTTCTATTTTATTAGCGCCGGCCAAAGCCTGACACTCATCATCATCCTGGCCATGCTGACCGCAACCAGAGATGAATCCGAGCGCGTCTTCGAGGTCTTGCACCAGATTGCTTTATTTAATTTTCTATTGGCGGTACTGATCGGAATGGTTTTGGTTATTCTGCTCAATCTCTCCATTAATGGATTATTTTCAGGCCTGAGCGGAAAAAACCCGCTCAGCAACGACTCGCCCCCCGGTGGAAGCATTTTCGCTTTTCTGCGGAGCGTGCTGAGCGAGCCATTTCAGGAATCGCAAAAATTATCTTTTAAGGGAATCCAACAGCAAAAAGAATACGAAAGACTTCTGGCGCAAATGATCGCCGGGGAGAAACGACGGATGGCCCAGTTAAGCCTGCTGCAACAGCTTAACCTGGAACTCGACAGTTTTCTCGACCCGCCTGTTTCGGCTCAATTGACCGCGAATGCCGTTCAATCCAGCCTGGGCGGGAGCTTGTGCGCTGTTCTTGAGTATGATTCTGAGCGAAATGAAATGGGGCTGCTGGCAGCCAGCGGGCCGGCTGCCCATAAAATTCCGCCCGGCTATCGTCAAAATACGCAGACCGGGATCATTGGCCGCGCAGCGCGCCTGAGGCGCAGCCAGCTGGTTTCTGATACCCGGCTCGACCCAGACTACCTCGCCTTTGAAAATCAGCTGACCCTCTCGGAACTGGTCATCCCGATTCTTTTCTACAACCAACTCAAGGGTTGTATCGTTTTGGGCCACAGTGCAGCCCAGGCCTTTGACGATAGCGACATCCGAACGCTTGAGACGATTGCCCTGCGATTGGTTTCATCCTGGCAGCGCAGCGATCACGACCAAAGGCTGACCCGCCTGATTCAGGCTGGTGTCAGCCTTTCGACAACGCTCGAGGTCGAAGCCGTCATCAGCCAGATCACAGAAATTGCCCAAAAGACTCTGGATGCCCGCTTCGTCTTCGTTGCGCTGGTGGACAAAGGCGGCGGCTTCACGCGCGTTGCCCAGGCAGGTTATGCGCCCACCCTGAGCAGCATCCTTAACAGCGACCCGGAAGGGAATGTTCTGGTGCAAACCGTGCTTAACCAGGTCGGCCCAATTCGCGTCAGAGATGTGCGCAAACGCTTCAGCAGCATCCCAACCGGCAGCAGCGACCTGCGAACCCTGCTGGCTTTGCCGATCCGCCTGCGGCAGGCAAACATCGGGGTTATGCTGGCTTTCGGAAAAATAGGCGCAAAAGCCTTTAGCGAAAACGACGAGGGCCTCAGCAACCTGCTGGCCGGCCAGGCCGCCGCCGCGGTGGAGACCACCTGGCTCTACCAGGAACTGCGCAGCATGCTGACGACAGCCACCCAGCTCTACCAGCTCAGCACGCGCGTCATCCAGGCCGAGCAGCTGACAGACGCTGCCGCCGCAATCGCCGAGACAACCTACCAACTCATCCGCGCTCAGGCTGCGGGAATTACGCTGGTCAATGCTCAAGGTGAGATCGAAGCCCAGGTTCAAATCGATAGCAGCGGCTTGCAGCCTGGCACACGCCATCCGCTCAACCTGATAAAGCAAACCTTGCGCAGCGGGCAAAGCATTATGGTTTCTGGCGAAAACGAAATGGCCCGGGTTTGTGTCCCGCTCCAGACCCCCAGAAAACAATACGGCGCACTCTGGATTAAGGTTCCCGAAAAAAACTGGGCAAATGCGCGTTTTTCAGATAACCTGCAGACCCTTGCCAACCAGGCCGCAATTGCGCTTGAACGCAGTATTCTGCTGACGGAAACCCGCCAACAGGCCGAACAAATCGAAGCGGCCTACCGCAAGTTGGAAGTGACCTACGACCAGACCCTGGCCGCGCTCTCTTCAGCCCTGGATGCGCGCGACCGCGAAACCGAGGGTCACAGCATTCGTGTGGCGCGCCTGACCTCCATGCTCGGCCAACACCTGGGCATCGATCCAACTCAATTAAAAATGCTCGAGCGCGGCGCAATCTTGCATGATATTGGGAAAATTGGGGTCAGTGATACAATTTTGCTGAAACCAGGCCCATTAACCGAACCAGAATGGGAATTAATGCGGATGCACCCCGATATTGGGGCCGAAATTATCGAGGGCATCCCCTTCCTCGAAGAAACCCTGCCCATCATTCGTTACCACCAGGAACGCTGGAATGGCAGCGGCTATCCGCTGGGGCTGAGCGGCAAGGAAATTCCGCTGGCGGCCCGCATTTTTGCCGTTGTGGATGCCTACGACGCCCTGACCACCGACCGGCCCTATCGCAAAAAGACCACCACTAAAGAGGCCCTCGACCACCTGCACGAGCAGGCAGGCAAACTATTTGACCCGGATATCGTCGTGGCTTTTGAACAATTGATCAAAAATAGAGGCGAGAAACTCTAAAAAGCTCCGCCAACCTGCCCATCAGCCCAGTACTTCCTCAAAAGCGCGCGCGACAATCTCCAGATCCGTATCCGAGATCCAGTAATGCAATACCAGCCGAAAGCGATCCGGGCCCGTCACCCCGACTCGCACCCCGCGCCGGGCGAGCGCATCGGCCACCTGGGCGGCTGTCAGACCCGCTGCCTGGCTCAGATTCATAAAAATCATATTGGTTGCCGGAGAGCCAGGGTCTAAAATTAGTTTTGGATTAAGGGACAAGGCTGCGGCCAGCTTGCGGGCCCGGGCGTGATCTTCAGCCAGGCGTCCTACCATTTCGTTGAGGGCCACGATCCCAGCTGCCGCCAGCATCCCGGCCTGACGCATACCCCCGCCGAGGTGCTTTCTCCAGCGGCGGCCTTCGGCAATAAACCCGTCCGACCCGCACAACACAGACCCAACCGGCGCGCACAACCCCTTGCTTAAACAAAATGTAACCGAATCGACCGGCCCGGTCAGCCCCTGCACGTCCAACCCCTGCGCGACAGCCGCGTTGAAGATGCGCGCCCCATCGACATGGACTTTCAGCCCGCGCGCGTGGGCGAACTCTGCGACAGAAGCCACATACGCCGGGGATTGGAAAGTTCCGCCGCAGCGGTTGTGGGTATTTTCGAGAGCCACCAGCCTGGTTCGAGGGGCGTGCAGGTCGTCGGGCCGGATGGCCGCCGCGATATCCTCCAGGGCGAGAGAGCCATCGGGCTGCTCCCAAACCTGGGCCGAGTGAACGGCTCCCAGAGTCGAAATCCCGCCGCCCTCATATAAAAACGTGTGGGCCTGCTTGCCGAGAATGACCTCGTCACCGCGCCCGCAATGGCTGAGCATGGCGATCAGGTTGCCCATCGTGCCAGAAGCCACGAACAAGCCGGCCTCTTTGCCCACTTTGTGGGCGGCCAAGGCCTCGAGCGCGTTGACGCTTGGGTCTTCGCCGTAAACATCGTCGCCAAGCACGGCTGCGGCCATCGCTTCACGCATGGCGGGTGTGGGCTGGGTAACGGTATCAGAGCGCAGATCGATCGGGGTTTCGGGCATCTTCAACTCCTTTTATCCATTTCGCAAAACGGTTAGAACCTCGGCCAGCTCAAGCGGCAGGGGCGCTTCAAAAATACGGGCTTTTTGCTCGCCCGGCAGGCTGAGTTTGATCTGGAAGGCGTGTAAAAAATGACGCTTAATCTCAACCGAAATTTTGCGATGACCGTACTGGGCGTCGCCCACAATCGGACAACCCAGGAAGGCGCAATGCAAGCGGATTTGATGGGTGCGCCCGGTCAGCGGGTGAAATTCGAGCAGGCTGTGCTGACGAAAGGTTTCGAGCGTTGCATACTCGCTGATCGCTTCGCGGCCTTTGGCGGGCGCTGTTACCGCCATTTTCTTGCGATCCTTGGGGTCGCGTCCAATGTGGGCCTCCACCCGCCCGGTGGGGGTCGGCGGCGCGCCATCGACCAGGGCCAGGTAAATTTTTTGGACGGTGCGCTGACGAAACTGCTCTTGCAGCCAGCGCATGGCGGCATCGTTTTTGGCGACCACAATCAGGCCGCTGGTGTCCTTATCCAAACGGTGGACAATCCCGGGCCGTTCTTCGCCGCCAATACCTTCAATCTGAGGGTCGTGGCCCAAAACCGCGTTGACCAGTGTTCCGCTGTCGTGTCCAAAAGCCGGGTGGACGACCATCCCAGCCGGTTTGTTGACAATCAGCAGATCGCTATTTTCAAAAATCACATCGAGGGGGATATTTTCGGCAAGCAGGCCGACCGATTGGGTCGGCGGGATGCGCACTTCAATCTTTGCGCCCGTCTCAATCGCCTGGCCTGATTTTTTTGCGGGGGAGCCGTCGATCAGCACAAATCCATCTGAAATCAGGCCCTGCAAGCGGGCGCGTGAAAATTCAGGCAGGCAAGCGACCAAAAAGCGGTCGAGTCGCTCGGAATCCGAGCCGTTATAGCAAAATGTTTCAATTCTATCGCTCATGAGCCTGCCGCCTGATCTACTTGTGCGTTCATTTCTTGTCCATCCGTTTCAGATTCGCCAGGGACTGCCTGGCTTGCCCGCCGCTTTTCGCGGCTTTCCTTCCACCAAACACCCGCCAGCAAAATCAGCACACCGACCGTGATGCTGGCGTCAGCAACATTAAAAACCGGAAAATTGCCAACCGAAATGAAATCGGTCACTTTCCAGGCGAGGGTCAGGCGGTCGATGACATTGCCCAGCGCGCCAGCCATTTGCATGCCCATCGCCAGACGCAGCCACCAATCCGCCGGATCGGTGCGCGGGTAGTAGAATAAAATCATGCCGGCCACAACAAAAGCCAACAGGGTAAAAATCCAGCCATAGCCCTGAAAAACGCCGAAAGCCGCGCCGGTATTGTACCAATGCACGATCCGCGCGTAAGGCGCGAGCCAGTCCATCCCAGGCGGCAGCCAGATGCCCATAAAGGGAATATTTTCGCGTACCAACCATTTTGTCCACTGATCCAGGCCAATAATCGCGGAGACAAACACCAATAAGCCAGCGTAAGCGCGTACAAGTTTCAAAAGATTGCTCCCATCCGTCAGATTCCGAAATCGACCGATTCCGGGTTCATTGCTCTTCAACAAAAACCCTCGGCACACGCGCGCCGATGTTGATGATCACTTCGTAAGTGTTGGTTCCCATCCACCCGGCCAGGTCTGCGGGCGTAATTTGTTCGCCATCTTTGTGGCGGCCCAGCAAAATGACTTCATCGCCCATCTCGGCCGGGTCATCAGACAGATTTGCCATGCACTGATCCATGCAAATGCGGCCCACTTGCGGATATTTACGGCCATTGACGATGATTCTGGCCCGGTTCGTCATCCGTCGAAAGTAGCCGTCGGCATACCCGCACGGGATCGTCACCACCCGCGAATCTTGTTCGGGAGCCCAAAGCGAGCCATAGCTGACCGGGGAACCAGCCCGGACAACCTTGCTGTAAACCACGCGCGACTTCCACGTCAGGGCCGTCTCCACTTCGACCGAGCGCAGGCAATCTTCCGGGTAGATGCCGTAAAAGAGTACGCCGGGGCGCACCATGTCGAGGTAGCTTTCGGGTAGATTTAGGACTGCGCCTGAATTTGCCATGTGGCGCAAAGGCGGAGGCGGCTGGCCGTGTTTCTCATAAAAAGCCAAGACCTGCTGAAAACGATCGAGCTGCCTGCTGGCGTAAGAATAACGCTCCTTGCCCAAAACTTCGTCCCCTGCCAGGCTTTCAGAATTGGCAAAATGGCTGTAAATGCCCTCGATTTCGAGGTTGCGGCAGGCGAGCGAGCGTTCCAGAAAAGGTTCGGCCTCGTACCAGCGGACAGCGGCGCGTTCCATGCCGGTATCAATTTTCAGATGAATCTTGAACTTGCGGCCTGCGGCGCGGGCAGTTTCCTGGGCGGCATCCAGGATTTGCGGTGACGAAACGCTGAGGGTTAAGTCATAATCCAGATAAGCCGCCAGCTGCTCTGGCAAACATCCGCCTGCGACCAAAATCGGTTTGCGAATCCCAATCTGGCGCAGGTGGACTCCTTCCTCGAGCGTGGCTACCCCGATATAGTCCAGGTCTGGCTCGATAAAGGGCGCAACGCCATCGATGCCATGCCCGTAGGCGTTGGCCTTAAGCATAATCAAGAGCTTGGCCGGCTGGACCCTGGCGCGAATCGCCTGGGCATTGCGCCGCAGTTGAGAAAGGTTGACAACCAGCTGAGTGGGACGCACGGGAATGGACATCAAGCTATTTTATCAAAGGAACGTGAGTCGCGCCCAAATTCGCCTGGATGGGGGTTTTTACCGTTAGGTGATTGATAGGTTCGGATAAACTGTTTGACCCTATAATTGTTTTTCATAAGATTTATAAAACTCTTACAATCGCATTCTCACAGAAAAACGACTTATTCGGTAAAATGAGTATAATCTCTCAATTTACACCAAGAAGGGAAAAAAAACATGAAAATTGTAACCGATTGCGCTGCTGATTTGCAGGCCAGCGAAATAGAAGAGCTTGATATTGTCGAAGCCCCGCTTTTTATTCAATTCCCTGAAGGCGAGGTCAACGCCAAAGACATCAGCGCGGATGAGTTCTATAACCGGCTGGAAGCGATGCGCCCGGCCATTCCCACCACGGCCCAGCCGTCGAGCGGTTTGTTTGAAGAGCTGTACCGCAAACTTGCGGAAACCAGCAAGGATATTTTTTCGATTCACATCTCTTCAGGGCTGAGCGGCACGATTAATTCGGCCATGAACGGGGGAGAACAGGCAAAAGATGTCGCCAATCTCCACTTTTGGGATACGATGACCCTTTCAGGCGGGGAGCGCTTTCAGGTGCTGGCGGCTGCCCTGGGTCAGAAAGCGGGCTGGACGATGGACAAAATCCAGGAGCGCATGACGGAAATCCGGGCCAATACCGAAGTCATCTACACCCTCGAGACGCTCGAATACCTGGCGCGCGGCGGGCGGATCGGACGGGTACAAGCCCTGATGGGTTCGCTGCTCAAACTCAAGCCGATTATCAATGTCTCGCACGAAGACGGCAAATATAGCACAATTGGCAAGGCCCGCACCATTCCCGCCGCGCTCGAAACCCTGACCAGCCACGTCCTGAATATTTACGGCAAGACTCCGCTGTGGGTGACGGTCCTGCACGGACGTTTCCAGCAGGGCGCAGATATGCTGAGCGAAATGGTCGAAGAACGATTAAGCGTCGCAAAATTGGAAGTCACTCGCATCTCGCCAGTGCTGGGGGTCCATACCGGACCAGGAATTGTAGGCCTGGCTGCGGTTCCGATGAATTTGATGGAAGATTTAACCTAAAGCAGCTTTACGCTTTCATTCAACGAGAATACGTCCCGCAGGCTTTCTGAAAACCTGCGGGACGTATCATGCAAGGCTACCTCCCATGAATTTCTTTTTCCCCTCAGCATTTTATTTCATGTTTTTTGGGGCATTCTCTTTCCTGATGCCCTTCCTGACGCTTTTTTACCAGAGCGCGGGCTATAACGGCGCCCAGATTGGGCTGCTGACAGGGATTGCGCCGCTCATTACGCTGGTGGGCGGCCCATTTTTGACCGGGCTTGCAGATTCCACCCGCCGCCATAAATTAATCATGGCCGCGACCATCGTCGCAACCGTCACGGCAGCTTTATTTCTGCCGCGTGCAAGCGGATTCTACGGGCTTTTTGGGCTGGTGGTCTTGTTCTCGTTTTTTGGCGCTCCAATCATTTCACTGGCCGACAGCGCGACGATCTCGATGTTGGGAGAAAACAAGCACGGCTACGGCAGAATTCGGCTGTGGGGGTCGGTTGGGTGGGGCTTGGTCGCCCCGCTGGCGGGGGCCGTTGTGCAAAAATTTGGGCTTGCCTGGCCTTTTTACGGGTATGCAATTGGTATGGGCGGAACTTTACTGGTGGCGATGACGCTCCACTTCCCCACCCAGCCCAGCAGCACCCCGTTCAAGGCCGGGATAAAATCGCTGCTTTCCAGTAAAGAATGGATGTCGTTTTTGCTGATGGTTTTATTGGGCGGAATTGGCCTGGCGACGATCAATAGCTACCTGTTTGTCTACATGGAAAACCTGAAATTTGACAAAACCCTGATGGGTTTTGCGTTGACCATCTCGACCCTCTCAGAAATCCCTGTGATGTTCTTTGCCGGTCGCTTTTTGAAACAATTCAGCCCGCGCCATTTGCTGCTGACCTCCCTGCTGATCGTGGCTGGACGGCTTTTACTGTACTCAGGTTCGAACCAGGCCTGGCAAATTCTGCTGATTCAACTGGTACACGGCTTCACCTTCCCACTGATCTGGGTTGCTGGCGTTTCTTACGCGGATAAAGTTGCCCCGGCTGGCCTGGCCGCCACTGCCCAGGGAATGTTTGGCAGTACGCTGATGGGCGTCGGGGCGGCGCTGGGAGGCTTGCTGGGCGGGCTTTTGTTACAATTTTTTGACCCCGCCAAAATGTATTTGATTACGGGGGTCATCGTAGGCGCGGGCGCGCTGCTCTTTTTCCTGGCGCAGTCAAAAGAAATCGGGAAACAATCAGCCTAAATCTTTGCCGTAGTAAATGCTAACCGGCTTAAAGCCGGTTTTTTCATACATTGCGCGCTCAGCGGCATTATGCCAAAACAGGTTTGTTTCGAGCCGTTCAATGCCATCGGCGCGCAGGGCCTCCTCCAAAGCGGAAAGCACCTGGTCTTCATAACCCTTGCCGTGAAATTCCATCAGGATGAAAAAGTCGGACATGAAAACCGTCTTGCGCTTGCGTGAGACATCGAGCGTGTACCAGAGCATCCCTATTTTGAGATCTTTCTCGGCATCCCAGAGCGTGTAGAGGCTCTGGTTGGGAGTCTGCGGGCCGTGAACAAAAATCCGCTGAAACTGATCGCGGGCGCGGGCCAGGGCCTCGTCTGGGTGCCAGCTGCCGGCGTGGGTATATTCGGCGGCGTATTCTGGAATCAACTTGCGTAGATACATCCGCAAATCGGCGTCCGTCATCGGCTGAAAGCGAATCGTCACAAGTCCACCACTTCCTGGCCCGACAGTTTATCCTGAATGCGCTCAAGGACCAGGTCCAGGGCCTGGGGTTGGTGGACATAATCCAGGTTGTCGCTGCGGATGGTCAGAACCGGGCACAGGTCGAACGAAGCCAGCCACTCGTCATAGAAAGAATCGAGCAGAGAAAGATATTCGGAAGTGATGCCCGTTTCCATGCCGCGCGCCCGTTGACGGATGCGCTCCATCAAGACATCGACCGGCGCTTTGAGATAAATCAGCAGGTTTGGGACAGGCAGGCTTTTGACCACAAGTTCAAATAGGCGGCGATAGGCCAGATAATCGCGCTCGCCCAGATCACCAAGATGATGGAGGGCGCGCGCAAAAATATAGGCATCTTCGTAAATTGAGCGGTCGAGAATGACCGAACGGGAATCCCCAGCCAGATCCAGATATTGACGGGCGCGATGGCCCAGAAAATAGATTTGGAGGTGGAAAGACCAGGTTTTCATGTCTGCATAAAAATCTGGCAGGTAGGGATTGTCAGAAACCGATTCGTAGCCGGTTGTCCAACCCAGGCGCGCGCCGATCCGCTCGGTGAGCGAGGTCTTGCCCGCGCCGATATTTCCAGCAACAACAATGAGACGTTTCGTCATGGCAGTTTTCAGATGGAATGAGAGTAGGATATGGAAACAGTGCCCCTTGATTTTACATGAAACCCGCAAGATTAACAGCCCAAGTATCAAACTTACCGATGGGTTTCGCAAAGTAATGTCTGCCAACTTTGGAAACCGAAAGAGCCTGTTCTTGCGATGGCGGTTTTTGCCCGAAATAATGTTTGCCCAGCCAGAAAACCGATTAAACGGGGGTTTCCAGCCTTGGGAGATTACCACTACGGGCATTCGCGCTTGCCGCTAAAAAAATGCGATTGGCAAGGACAAGCTGGCTGCTTCGTAAAAGCCCGGCCCGTATTTGATGGTTTTCTCAAAGTCGCTTGACTGTTGGGTACAAATATGGCCTGTCATTGAGAACCCGGCGCTCTTCAGCCGGGTGAAGCAATCTCCTATCCTGTGAGAGGATTGCCGCGCCGCGAAAAAACTGCGGCTCGCAATGACATTTCCGACTTTGCGAAAGCCCTGCGCGTATTTGCGGGCGGGATTGATTTCAAAGCCAAATTGTTCTATACTATGAATAAGTTTCTGCCCTTTCATTCATTGATATTTTTGTTTGTTTCGTAAGAGGAGTTTAAAATGCAAGAGAGACGCCATTCTCAACGCAAAAGATTTGGCTACTACATGCCGCTCATCGACGATAGAACTCAAGAACTGGTAGGCCATCTTGCAGATATCAGCGCGGATGGGTTTAAACTTGATAGCACTGTGCCCATCCCGGATGGAAAAACCTACGCCCTGCGGCTAACGCTGACCGGCGAAGTTTCGCACAAACCCTGGATGAGTTTTTCGGCGCGCAGTAAATGGTGCAAAACGGATGAATTTCAGCCCAATAGCTATTATATCGGTTTTGAAGTTGGCAACATGTCTCCAGAAAATGCTGAAATCTTCAAGAAAATTTTCGAGAAGTATGGTTCGTAAAAATAAACGAAAGCACAAAAAAGCCCCGCCTGAACCTAAGCGGGGCTTTTTATTGTAAAATTAGGTCTATGTCTTTCAAACTCGTCCGTTTTTTTGTTCGCATCATTATGAGGCTGATTGCCCGGGTTGAAATCCACGGCTTCGAAAATGTGCCGGATGGCAATTTCATCATGGCCAGCAACCACCTCGGACGCCTCGATTCTGCCATTCTGCTGTATGTCTTTGAACGCGAGGACATCATCATGCCGATTGCAGAAAAATATAAAGATCATCCGTTGTATGGGGCCATCGGACGGGCGGTGAATGCCGTCTGGCTCAACCGTTTCGAGGCCGACTTCCACGCCCTGCGGGTGATGCTCAACCGCATGAAAGAGGGCGGGATGCTGGTGATTGCCCCCGAAGGGACCCGCTCCCAGACCGGCGCGCTTCAGCCGGGAAAACCTGGCGTCTCTTACCTGGCGGCTAAAAGCGGCTATCCAATTCTTCCGATTGCATTAACCGGCACAGAAGATCGGCGCGTGGTTGCGCAGCTCAAGCGATTTCGGCGCGTGCGGATCACGGCCACTGCCGGCAAATTGATGACATTTGAAATGCCGCAGGGGAAAAATCGCGAAAAAATCCTCGCTGAACATACCGAAGAAGTGATGTGCCAGATTGCGGCCTTGCTGCCCGAAAGCTATCGCGGGGTCTACGCCGACCACCCGCGCCTGAAAGAACTGCTGAAAAATGCGTAATTTTGTGCGCGGGCTGATTAAGCTCTTGTTCAACAGCATCGCCCGTTTTGAAATTCGCGGCAGGGAAAACGTTCCTCAAACGGGCGCTTTTGTGATCGCGGTCAACCATATCGGCATTATTGATATTGCCATGTTTCATTATGTCTTCGACCGCTACGACATGTTCATCCCGGTTGGCGAGAAGTGGGAAAAAACAGGCTGGATCCGCTGGCTGGCGCACAGCCTGAACTTTCTCTTTGTCGATCGCTTCAACCCCGATCTGAAAGCCCTGCGCCAAATGATCGCGCTGATGGATGCCGGCAACTCACTGGTGATTGCCCCCGAAGGGACTCGTTCCCGAAGCGGCGCGCTGATCGAAGGCAAACCCGGCGTGGCTTACCTGGCAGCCCGCTCCGGCTTGCCGGTGGTGCCGGTTGCCATCACCGGGACAGAAGACGAGGTCATCCTGGCTATGGAACGCGGATTAAATAAGTTTCCGGTAGATGAGTAGGTGTTCGTTTAAGGTTAGAGCGATTACACTTACGGTAAAACTATGCCATGGAGTTGGAAGATTGATGGAACCTTATCGACCAGAAATTGA
>JAVEWN010000124.1:0-8390 GCA_034004515.1 Anaerolineales bacterium
ATGAGCAATTTCCAGATTGAAGGCTACGCCCTGCCGGGTTGGGCCGAAAGGCGGGGCATTACGGATGCCTTTCCCTATCACGGCCCAAGCATGACCCCTACCTTTCGGGATGGGGATTTTGTTTATGTAAGGCCGGCAGCGCGTTATCTTGCTGGCGATGTGATTGTTTTTCGCTCCTGGGAGGATGATAAATTCATCATTCACCGCGTGGTTGCTTGTGGCGAAGCGGGCCTGACCACCCGCGGCGACCACAACCGCAACAACGATCCGCCGGTGCTGCCGAGGCAGGTCGTCGGGCGGGTGGCGTTGGCCGAAACCCGGCGCGGCCTGGTCAGAATCCTGAGCGGCGCGCCCGGTCTGTGCTGGGCGCGTTTTTTGTGGCTGCGGCTTGATATTGACCTGTTCCTGCGCCGTCTCTTGTGGCGGCCTTACAATTTTATTCGCCAAAAAAGGCTGGCGAACCTGGTCTGGCGGCCTGGGATTACAAAAGCTCGATTTGCAACGCGTGGAATGTTTTTGGTCAAGTACCTCCACCGCGGTCGCACCATCGCCAGTTGGGACGCCGCGGCTGGCAAGTTCATCTGTCGCAAACCGTTTGACCTGGTCATCTTCCCGCCGGGGGAGTATTTGAATACCGAATAGATGGATAGTTAGTCGTGCGGAGTGCAAAATCTCCAGATTTTGCGCCGAAGTCAGAGACTTCGGACTCCTTGTCCAAAAAGATTTTGGTGTGTTTCCCATCATGCAAACCTTCTTCCAATCCCTCAAAGCCGGCCTTTCACGGACTGCGCCGCAGGATAAAATTTCAGAGGGCGGGCCTCAGGCCTCGACCCGCGTCCGCCTTGGCCGGCTGCGCCCGATCCTGGCCCGTCACTGGCCCAATGGGCTGGCCGGGGCCGGCCTGATTTTGTTCACCAGCCTGCTGGCTTTTCCGCAGCCGCTCCTCCAGCGCTTCCTGGTGGACGATGTTCTGCTTGCCCGCCGGATGGACTTGCTGCCGCTGGCAATCGTCCTGATGGGCGCGATTAAGGTTTTTTCGATGGGCGCGGGGGCCGTGCAGGGTTATTTTTTCACCCGTTTCGAGCAGGCCGTCCTGCGCGATTTGCAATCCAACCTGCTCGACCATGCCCTCAGCCTGCCGAAATCCTTTTTCGACAACAAGGAAGTCGGCTACCTGCTCTCGCGCCTGTCTTCAGACGTGAACGGCCTGCGCTGGTTTTTCTCCAGCAATATTGTTTACATTCTCAGCAGCGTTTTCCGGCTGGTTGGCGGGGTTTTCTTCCTGTTCTACCTCGAATGGCGGCTGGGGTTGGTCAGCCTGGTCGTCCTGCCGCTGCTGGTCGCGCTTACGCGCTATTTCTCAGGCCGGATGCGCGCCCTCAGCCACAGCGGCATGGAACGTTACGCCAGCGTCACCCAGCGCATGGAAGAAACCCTGGCCTCGATTCCGCTCGTCAAGGCCTTTGCCACCGAAAAGCGCGAGAGCGGACGGGTTATGTCGGCGGTTGTGGACCGTCAGCAAGTCGAGCTGGAACAGGTCACGGTCAGCTCGTTTGCCAACCTGGCGATGGGGATTGTCCCAAGTTTGGCAGGCGGCGTCGTGCTGGTGGCCGGCGCGTACTGGATTATCCGGGGCGAGTGGACGCTCGGCTCGCTGTTTGCTTTTCAATCTTACCTGGGATATGTCTACGGCCCGGCCATGATCCTGGCGGGGGCCAACCTGCAATTCCAGAACGCGCTGGCTTCGCTGGAACGGGTTTCGTCGGTGCTCGAGGTTTTGCCCGAAGAAACGCCCGGCGCGGGGCTGGCGGTCGCCAAATTGCGGGGTGGGGTGCGTTTCGAGCGGGTTTCTTTCGATTACGGCGGCCAGCAGGCTGCGGTTCTGAAGGATGTCTCTTTTGAAGCCGCGCCGGGAGAGCATATCGCCATCGTTGGGCCAAGCGGCGGCGGCAAGACCAGCCTGGTCAGCCTGCTGCTCCGTTTTTACCGGCCGACGCGCGGCGAGATCTACTTCGACGGGCGGCCGGCAGGTGAATACGACTTGAAAGCCCTCCGCCAGAGAATTGGCTATGTCTCACAGGCGACCACTCTCTTGGCCGGAACGCTGCGCGAAAACCTGACGTATGGCGCGCCGGATGTCACCCAGGCCGAACTGGAACAGGCCGCGCGCGTGGTCGGAATCCATGATTTTATCTGCGGCCTGCCGGAGGGTTACGATGCGCTGGTGGGGGAACGCGGGGTCAACTTGTCTGAGGGCCAGAAGCAGCGCCTCTCCATCGCGCGCGCCCTGCTTAAGAACCCGGATATTCTGATTCTTGACGAACCGACCTCGGCCCTCGACAGCGCCACCGAAAGCCACTTTCTGGAAGCGCTCAAGCCGCTGGCGGCTGGCAAGACCTTGTTCCTGATTGCGCATCGCCTGTCGACCGTCCAGAATGTTGACCGCATCCTGGTCCTGGATCATCAGCAGCTGCTGGCGGTTGGCAGCCACCCGGAATTGATGGCAACCAGCTCCTATTATCGCGATTTTGTCACGAGTCAGCAGTTCTTGAGCTAAAACGCTGGCGTAGTTTTACAAGCCCGTATAAAAATAAAATACCCCCGCACGCGGCCAGGCTGTCCAGGAGCATATCCCAGGCAGAGGCCGAGCGTCCGGGGGTAAAATTTTGGTGGAATTCATCTGTAATGGCATACAGGCTGCAAACTATCTGCGCGTTGACCGCGCCGCGTCCGCTGTAGGCGGCCGTCCCAAATAAAACGCTGGCCCCCAGGCAGAAATAGCCGATGCCATGCCCGACCTTGAGCCAATCGACGCTTTCCGGCAGGCGGCGCGCGGCGGCAGTTTTTGTCTCAGCGCTCGGGGCGGCGGGCGGTGCGCTCTCCACAACCCGTGTATTTAATTGGTTGAAAGAGCGCGCCACTTGTTTGCCCGGCGTGGCCGAGAAGACGAAGATCAGGCTGGCCAGCAGGAGGGCCGGAATCCAGCGCAGGGCAGTTGCAAGTGAGTCTTTGGGGAGGGGCATGGCAGCGTTGGGCGCACCCTTAAAACGATGCGAGGCGGCTTGTTTTATGCTGGCATCGGGTGCATTTTTATTCCAGAGTTTGGATGGCTTTTTTGGCGGGCAAAGATTAGATCTTTAACCACGACGGCAACAACGGGACTCTACGGAAAACCTTAAATGCTCTTACTTCGTGTGCCGCGTATTTTGTGGAGTTGGGCAAGAATTTCAGCCTTCAGATATTAGAGTTGTTCCCAAATAGTGATGTCTGTCTGAATCAGGTCATTGCGAAGGCGGTCTTCTTCCGCCTGAAGCAATCTCCGGTTAAACGGTGTTCGCTTTCGATAAAAACTTTTCGTTAAATTGGGAGATTATCCCTACGGGTACTCGTGCTTCGCTGGCGTGCGCTCCAAAGACATTTGCAAGCAGATGCACAAAATAAACAAATATTCAGGACCAAGTCTATTAAAATAAACTTTTCTGAATCTTTTGCCCGCTTTCGGGCGGTGGATAGGCCTGCATGAAGGTATCCGATTCGCCCAGCAGCCGAAAAACCATGCCGATCAACCCGCGCCGCATCTGGCTGCCACCCTGCGAAGCATGGCAGGCGCTGGCCCGGGTCTTTTTGTCTGAAACTGGCGTGTAATCAATGCGGGCGTGGGTTGGAAAGTCGACATTTGCGAGCGAGGCCAGGTCGATATCGCCGTTGCGGCCCCATTTTTTGGGGTCTTTGCCGAACAACTTAATCAGCGCTACCCCAAACTTGAGGAAGCCGCGCGGGATGGTGTGGAAGTAGAGTTTGGCCGGTTGAAACGGCGGCCCAGCCTGCGGGTGGAAGGTTGCGTCGGCGGCATGTTCAAAGGCCAGAACCGTCGCCTGCTGAATGTGGATATGATCGGGATGGCGATAGCCCCCGATTTCGTCAAAAGTCAGAACAACATCCGGCTTGAGTTCGCGGATATAGCCGACGACTTTGGCGGCGACTTCTGCGAGCGGGGCATTGATTTGGGCTGCCGGGTGGCGGTTGTCTTCTGCGCCGGTCATGCCCGAATCGCGGTAATCCAGAAAAAAGACACCGCGCAGACCGAGCTGGCTGGCGGCGCAGCGCAGTTCGTTTTCGCGCAGCTCGGCGATTGAAGCGTAGCCGTTCAGGTAATGTTCGTCAACCGTCCCGGCCTCGCCGCGGGTGGCGCAGATCAGGTAAACGGCGTGGCCCTGGCTGGCGTAAAGGGCGAGCGTGCCGCCCATGCCAAATGATTCGTCGTCGGGATGGGCCAGGACAGCCAGGATGGTTTTCTTTTCTTTCATGTTTGCTCCGTATCTCACGTAAATTGGATGGTTTCTGTCTATTATAATCAGGCTGTCTTAATATTTTGTCAGAAAAAGGAGCCCCGATGAAATTTGAAACCCTCGCCATTCACGCTGGACAGGAACCCGACCCGCAGACGGGAGCGGTGATGACGCCCATTTACCAGACCTCGACCTACATGCAGGACGGGGTCGGCAAGCCGCGCAACGGCTACGAGTACTCGCGCACCCAGAACCCGACCCGCAAGGCCCTTCAGGATTGCCTGGCCGCGCTGGAAGGCGGCGGGTTTGGCTTTGCCTTTGCTTCCGGGCTGGCGGCCAGCAACACGATCATCCAACTGCTGGCAAGCGGTCAGCACGTCCTGGCTGGCAGCGACGTTTACGGCGGCACGTTCCGGCAGTTCGAAAAAGTCCATCGCCGCTTCGGGCTGGATTTCAGCTATGTCGATCCGACCGACCCGGAGAATGTCGCCGAAGCGCTGACCCCCGCGACGCGCATCGTCTGGCTCGAAACGCCGACCAACCCGCTGCTTGCGGTGACGGACATCCGCGCGGTGGCCGAGATTGTCCATGCGCATCCCGCGCGGCCGCTGCTGGTGGTCGACAACACTTTTGCAACCCCGTATCTGCAGCAGCCGCTTGAGCTGGGCGCGGATCTGGTGCTGCATTCGATGACCAAGTACCTGGGTGGTCACTCGGACGTGGTCGGCGGGGCGGTCATTGCGCGCGACCCGGCCCTGGCTGAACAATTGGCTTTCCTGCAAAACGCTGCCGGAGCTGTGCCGGGGCCGCTGGATTGTTTCCTGGTCTTGCGCGGCATCAAGACTCTCGCGGTGCGAATGGATCGGCATGCCGAGTCCGCATTGCGGATAGCCAACATATTGGAACGCCATCCGAAGGTCGAACGGGTCCTTTATCCGGGGCTTGAGTCGCATCCGCAGTTTGGCGTGGCGCGGGTCCAGATGCGCAGCGGCGGCGGGATGATTTCCTTCACGCTCAAGGGCGGGGCGGGGGCGGCGGTGCGGGTCGCCGAAGGGACGAGAATTTTTGCCCTGGCTGAATCGCTGGGCGGGGTCGAATCGCTGATCGAAGTGCCAGCCGCGATGACCCATCTCTCGACGCAAGGCTCGCAGCTGGAAGTGCCGGCCAATTTGGTGCGGCTCTCGGTTGGGATCGAGCATGTCGAGGATTTGATTTCAGATTTGGAGCAGGCTTTGGCTGCGGCTTGATCCGGGTTTTGATTGCGCCAGGAGACCGTTTTCTTTTCGAAAAGAAAACGGTCTCCTGCTTTTTTAGCCTTTTTTGCGGGTAACGCCGAACCACAGCAGCCCGCCCAGAAGCAGGACAACCGCCCAGATCGCAACCACCAGGCCAATCGGCGGGCGGGCGGCCGCATCCTGGGGCGGCAGTGCCTCTGTCGAAGCCGGGCTCAGGCTGGGCGCAGCGGTCTGGGTAGGGATGGAGGTGGGGCTGGGCGGGGCGGGGGTCAGGCTGGGCGGGGCTGGGGGCGTTACCAGCAGGAGCAATTTTTGTTCCGCGCGGATGAAGGAGGCGTCGTTCAGGCCGTTCCAGTTCATCAGGGTTTGGAGGGGCAGGCCATACAGTCCCGCAATCCAGGAGAGTGTTTCTCCGCTCTGGACGATGTGATAATAATTGCCGTCACTGGCCGGGGTCAGCTTTTGAATCGCGCTCAGGGTTGGGCTGGGGGTGACGTGGCCGGGGTCGATCAGCAGCTTTTGCCCGATCTGGAGCGGCCAATCGGCTTGCAGGCCGTTCAGGGTCAAAATCCGTTCGACGCTGACGCCGTAAGCCTCCGCGATGCCGAACAAAGCCTGATAGGCTTGCACCTCGTGTATGATTTTGCCGTCGCCATCGGGCGCGCTGCGCAAGATCAGGCCTTTTGGGGTGGGGGTGGCGTACCCGGCTGTATTTTTGCCGGGAATAAATAATTTTTGGCCGGTGGTCAGCGGAATCTCACGTCGCTGGTTATTCCAGGCCTCCAGATCGGCAATCGTGATCTGGTAGGCAATCGCAATCGACCAGAAGGATTGCCCGGCCTGGACAACGTGGTAGACGTTCCCGTCCGGATCGGGCGTGGCGATTTTTACCGGGATGATTAACTGTGAAACCGGATTTGGGTTGGAGCCGCCGCTGGAGCCGGAACCGGGAGCGCCTCCCCCGGATGAAATACTGCCGCAAGCCTGTCCGCTGACGTAGGCGGCTTGCAGGACGTAATAGGTTTTCCCGTTTGCGGTTGCTATGCCCGCCCCAATATGACAGTAAGCGGCGGTGACTGCCGGGCGCATGTGCTCCGAATCGGCCCAGGCGGCCATGATCTGGTCGATGCCCATATTACCGACCGCGAAATTCTCGGTTGCCCAGACAGTCCCACCGCTGCCATAGCCGGCAGCCGCGATCCGTCCGCGGACATCGCCGATATGCCAGGACATCTGATTATCGGCCATGACCTGGGCGGTGTACTGGGCAACCGCGTTCAGGATTGGGTCTTCGATCAGGGCGGGATTGCCATACGAGACGCGCAGGGTGTTCATCGCCAGAATTAACTCGTAGGCGCTGACCGCGCTGGCCGGGCGGGCCTGGGCATTTTGGGGCGGCGAGAACATTCCGACGCTGACCGTCAGGATTGTAAAGCAGAGCAATAAATTTTTGAAACGCATGGGCTGATTATAATCGCGCGGCGGGGCGCAGATTGAGGGTATTTTGGGGCCGCTCAGAATTTCGCCCGGGAAATTTTTTGTCTCCTGATAATCTGGGCTGGCCTGCAAGATTCGCGTCCGGAAATTTTAATCGCCGCGTGCTTTAATTCCCGTTTTTGAGCACCTTTTTGGCTTCCTTGATCGCCCAAATGTAATGGGCCGCGCTGATCGAATTCAAATACGACAAGAGCGTATTCTGATTCATCCAGGCATACAAGCCGGGTTGGAGCAGGCCGGTCTCTGGCACATTCTCAGCGAATTGGACGGTTTCCTGGTGCGACAGGCGAAACTTTTCGAGGGCCTGGTCTGCGCTCAGGCCGGAATATTTCTCGTAGATGGCCTGATTGAGAGCCGGGAGTTGATTCCATTTATAGCCGGGCGCGGGTACTTCGGGCAGTTCGCCGCGCAGGCCGGCCTCGTACCAACGAAAGAACATTTGCTGCCACTCGTAAAGGTGTGCCAGGATATCTTTGACAGACCAGCTGCCCGGAGCGGCTGAAAAGGCCAGTTGTTCGACGGTCAATGTCGCCAGGAATTTCTCAAGGGCAGCGTATTGCTTTTGAATGGCTGCGAGCAGTTGGGTTTTATTAAGCGGTCGGGACATACGGCCTCCGATTCAGAATAATGGATAGGAGCCAGATTATGACATACTTCAAGGCGAAATGGGGATTTTTATGTAATTCTTCATGCTGCACGGGCAAATTAGGGCGCACCCCAGGCGCGGCTCAACAATCCGGCCGTGGACGCGATTTTCCCGGAGCACAGCGTCCGCCTTAAGGGAATTGTGGGCTAAATCACCATCAGCTACGCGCCACCAGAAAGAATAACTAATCAGTTGGTTGGAGCAAATGGCTCACACACATGAGTTCAGGGTTATCAGTGGGTATTTCCAAAATACGAACAAGAACAGATTAAATGGCCTTCAACTTTAGCGCAGCTCAGAGTTCTTTGTTTCAGCAGCGTTGGTGAGCCGAATCTAGACAAGATGAGACTGCATCTCACCCATCTTTACTATAAGCATATACCGTGTTAGAAGTAGTAATAAGCAGATATTTTTCTGAATTTAGAAGTCCCGAAACATATAAAAAACGTGGCTGTGATAACCACTGCGGTGCTTTTTCTAACTGCAATTTTCCGATTACTCGCCCATCGTTAGGCGAAATTGCATATATAGTATGAGTTGAAGCACCCTGGACATAAATAACTTGACCAATCAATACCGGTTTGGCATAGATTTCACGCTCAACGACAACTACAATTACCCATCAACGACAACTAGAAATGCCCACCAAGCGGGTCTCGGAAGCGGCTACACTCTCTTGAACGAAGGAGAGCCCATGACCGCAACCGACGCCCAAGTGAGGCT
>JAVEWN010000020.1:0-11281 GCA_034004515.1 Anaerolineales bacterium
TCAAAAGCAAAAAGGCGCAAAAACAGCCAAAAACTTGCTAAATTTGTTACTGCTTCTCAATTTTCAAGGTTCTAATCACATCAGCGCAGTAATGCGCTGTTTTAGCCATCTCTAAACTCAAGTAAATGAACCGACCTTTAAAACTGGGTGATCTGTTTTTTTCCGGCGGACGCGCGCGCTGGAGCAACAACCTGTTCGTTAAGTTGGGGCTGGGTTGTGTGGCGGCAATTTTTCTTTGCTGCCTGTGCGGACTGTGCTTTTGGCTGTGGGTGTTCACCGCCGATACGCGCGCTGCCCCGGTTTTCTCTCCCAAGTCTTTGCCCGCCGCCGGGGTGGGGCAAGCCTATGAAACCACAATTTCCATCTCAAACAACGCCACCCCGGTCGGGGATTTCTGGATAGGCCCAGGTGAACTCCCGCCTGGCCTCAGCCTGCAACATCTTGAACCAGAAGATAGGGCGATGTTAAGCGGCATTCCGACCCAGGCTGGCAGCTACACCTTCACCATCAGCATCTGGTGTTATGGGACGAACGTCAGCGGGCAAACCGGCGCGAAAGAATATACGATTATCGTGGAAGAATGAGGCCGGGCCAGTTCAGTTCGCGCAATGCTCATACAATGCAAAAGCCCCTTCCTAAAATGGAAGAGGCTTTTTGGGCAGGCTCCTCGTCGAGGACTCGAACCTCGAACCTAGCGGTTAACAGCCGCTCGCTCTGCCAATTGAGCTAACGAGGAACGCGAATGCAGATTATATGCAGATGAAGGTCTCCTGTCAAGTCAAATTAGTAATCGATTGCGCTCAAACGCTTGAGTTTATCCCAGCGATGGGTGGCCTGAATTTGGCGGATTGTGCCAGTTAAACCGCGCATAACAATCGAATCTGTTTCTGCGCCGTCGCTGGTGTAGCGCACACCCTGCAAGAAATCTCCGGTGGTGATACCGGTTGCGGCCACAAAGACATCTTCAGAGGAGACCAGGTCTTCGATGGTTAGAATCCGGTTGAAGTCATAACCCATCTCCAGGCCTCTTTTGAGTTCGCTCTCGTCGCGCACAAACATTTTTCCCTGAATTTCGCCGCCCATGGCGCGCATGGCACAGGCCGCGATAACCCCTTCAGGGGTGCCGCCAATCCCAAACAGAGCATCGACGCCGGTATCAGGCCAGGCAGTCATCATGGCAGCGATGACATCACCGTCAGGGATCATCCGAATGCGGACGCCGGCAGCGCGCATTTCGCGGATCATGTCGTCGTGGCGGGGGCGGTCGAGGATGACACAGGTCAGGTCTTCGAGGTGTTTTTCTTTGGCGCGGGCAATCGCCTTGAGGTTGTCTGCGATCGGTTTCTGGATGTCGATGACGCCCTTGGCTTCAGGCCCAACTGCGATTTTATCCATGTAGAGGAAGGGGCCGGGGTCGAACATGCTGCCGCGCGGGGCAATCGCGACAATCGCGATTGAGTTGGAGCGCCCGTAGGCCAAAGGGCGGGTGCCGTCAATCGGATCAATGGCCAGGTCAAATTCCAGGCTGGTTTTGCCGGTGCCGACTCTTTCGCCATTGAACAGCATCGGGGCCTGATCTTTTTCGCCCTCGCCAATCACCACAATCCCGTTGATGTCCATGCTGTTAAGCACCAGGCGCATGGCGTCTACGGCGGCTTTATCCGCGGCTTCCTTGTTGCCGCGTCCCATAAAACGGCCGGCGGCCAGGGCAGCGGCCTCGGTGACACGGACGAGGTCGAGGGCCAGGTTTCGAGTTGGTTCACGTTCCATGTGTTTTTGCTCCTTCTATCAAGTTTGGATGCGGCATGCAAGAGGCTGCATGGGCATTTGGGTTTAGAGAAACCACACGATGAAATAATAACTGAGGATTGCGCCCCATAACCAGGAGTCGATTCGGTCAAAGGCGCCGCCGTGGCCGGGGATGATATTGCCAGAATCTTTCATATTGACCTGGCGCTTGAACATGCTTTCGCCCAAATCGCCGAGAGGGGTAAGCAAACCCACCAAGAGGCCCAGCAGGCCACCCTGCCAAATGGCGACATCGAGCGGGCCCCAGGTTGTGTATGCAAAAGCAAAAAACATCCCAGACAAGAGGGCGGTGAAGACGCCTGCCCAGTATCCTTCCCAAGATTTTTTAGGGCTGAGACGCGCCGCCATTTTATGTTTGCCGTAAGCTGCGCCAATTACGTAGGCTCCAGAATCGGCCATCCAGACGCAGGGAAGCGCGAGAAAAACCCACCAGGCCCCATTCGGCAGGCTGCGCAAATCGAGCAGATAAGCGCCGACCCAACCCAAATAGATCAGGCCAGAGATCGTGATGCCAAAATCCAAGGCTGCGCCATCCTGGCCGCGTTCATAATCGAAAAGGTGGATGGCGAGCGCCAGCAGGATTAATATCTCAAGCGCGGGCAGGCTGTAAGCCGGGAAAAACGAACGGACAGCGATGACAATAAAAATCCCGCCTAACAGCACCAGGCGGGACGGGTTGCGGCCGGCAGCCCGAAACATTATTGAATATTCCCAGGCTGCGGCAACCAGCAAGAAAGCAATTAGTAGAAAATAAGGGATTCCGCCAATCATCAAAACCGGCAATCCGATTGCAAGAATTGCCAGTGATGAAATCGTGCGTTTAAGCATGATCTGCCTCATAATCTGTCGAAGAGACCTTGCCATAGCGCCTGTCACGATTGGCGTAGGTTTCGAGCGCTTTCTGAAATTCCTGTTTGTCAAAATCAGGCCAGTAAGTGGGAGTTACATACCATTCAGAATAGGCAGCCTGCCAGATCAGGAAGTTGCTGATGCGTAACTCGCCCGAAGTTCGGATGATTAAATCGGGGTCGGGAGTACCGGCGGTGTAAAGGTAACACGCAAAGGTTTCAGGGGTGACTTGTTCGGTGGTGATGCCATCCCGCAGCATGTGTTGAACGGCCTGGATAATTTCATCGCGCCCGCCGTAGTTAAAGGCGACGTTCAGGGTCAGGCGGGTATTGGCTTCGGTAAGGTGGACAGCCTCGATAACTTTTTTTTGAAGGTGGCTGGGCAGCTGGTCGAGCCGCCCAATGTGGCGCAGGCGCACGCCTTGCTCGTCCAGTTCTTTGAGTTCTTTATCGATTACATCTTCAAGAATGCGCAGCAGGCCATTGACTTCTTCGCGCGGCCTGCCCCAGTTTTCGGTGGAGAAAGCGTAAATCGTCAAATATTGGATGCCGAACTCGACACAGGCGCGAATTACACGGCGCAAGTTTTCTGTACCCGCTTTATGACCAGCCAGGCGCGGCAGGCCGCGTTTTAAAGCCCAGCGTCCGTTGCCATCCATAATGATCGCAACATGCGCGGGTAGTTTTGTAGAATCGGGAAATGGGTTGGGCTGACTCATCGATGCCAGTTTATACTTCCAAAATTTCCTGTTCTTTGCGCCTGCCAATGGCATCAATTTCTGCAATCAATTCATCCACCAACTTTTGCAGGTCTTCTTCGCCACGTTTACGATCATCTTCAGAAACCATTTTTTCGGTTTCAAATTCTTTCAAGTCTTTCATCGCATCCCGGCGAACGTTGCGCACGGCTATCCGTGAATCTTCAAGGCGACGGTGAACCACTTTCACCAGGTCGCGCCGGCGTTCTTCAGTCAGGACGGGCAGATTCAGGCGAATGGCCTGACCGTCGTTGTTCGGAGTCAGGCCCAGGTCTGAGGCCAGGATTGCCCTTTCGACCGCTTTCAGCGTCGATTTATCGAAAGGTTTAATCAGCAATGAGCGCGGTTCAGGGACGCTGATCGATGCCAGCTGGATCAAGGGCGTATCTGCGCCATAATATTCCACATGGATTTTTTCGACCAGGCCAGGGTGAGCGCGGCCCGTGCGAATGCCAGAAAGATCGTGTTCCAACACGTTAATCGCGCTGCGCATCCGCGACTCAGTTTCTTTGAGCAAATCTTTTATCACATTGGCCTCCCGAAATTGTTTTATTACACTAAGGATACCTTAAAGTCTCAAATTACGCCACTAAGCAGAAGCAGGAATTAGGAGGCAGGAATTAGGAAGTAGGGGTTAGGAAGTAGGAATTTGGAATTAGGAATTTGGAATTAGGAATTTGGAAAAGTGAGCGGCTTCAAATTTGGGTTGGAAACAAAACGGCATACACCCAATAGAGATGTATGCCGTTTTTTGGCGGTTTTTTGCTCAGGTCGAGATGAGCGTGCCCACTTTTTCGCCAAGCATGGCCTGTTTCAGGGCAACATCATCCCATAAGTTTAAGACCAGCAGCGGCACATTATTTTCCATGCAGTGCGTGATGGCAGTTGAGTCCATCACCTGGAGACGGCGATTTAGCACGTCGATATAAGATAAATGTTCAAATTTTATGGCGTTGGGATTTTGCTTCGGGTCGTCATCGTAAACCCCGTCCACTTTGGTGGCCTTGATAACCACGTCGGCTTCGATTTCGGTTGCGCGCAGGGCCGCAGCGGTATCCGTTGAAAAAAACGGGTTGCCTGTGCCTGCTCCAAAGATAACCACCCGGCCTTTCTCAAGGTGACGGATGGCTCTGCGGCGGATATAAGGTTCTGCAATGGCGCGCATCTCGATGGCAGACATGACACGCGTCAAGACTTGCTGGCGCTCGAGGGCATCCATCAGGGCCAGGGCATTCATCATCGTGCCGAGCATGCCCATATAATCTGCGGTGGCGCGATCCATGCCGCGCTCAAGGCCCTGCTTGCCGCGCCACAGGTTGCCCGCCCCGATCACGATTGCAATTTCGGCCTTCATCTCGTAAATTTCCTTGACGCGCCGGGCAATCGCCTCCACCTCCGAGACATTGATTCCGAAACCGTTTTCACCTCCGAGGGCTTCACCACTGAGCTTGAGCAAAATCCGGCGATATTTGAGTTCTGCCATTTTTTCTCCTTGAATTTTGATGGTTACGAAAAAAAAGCCAACCTTGCGGTTGGCTTTTTGATTTATTCGGCAGTGCTTTGACCCAGCTCCCAGCGCTCGAAGCGGCGAATGATGATGTTTTCGCCCGTGCTGGCAACTGTGGCGTGGAGCAGCTTTTCAATGGTCAGTTGCTCGTCACGGATATATGGCTGGCGCATCAGGCAAACTTCATCGCGAAACTTGCTCAAACGGCCTTCGACAATTTTTTCTGCAACCGCTTCAGGCTTGCCTTCTTCGAGGACCCGTTTCCTGGCAATTTCAGCTTCGTGGGCCAGGACGTCGGCAGGGATTTCGTCATCCGTGATGTAGACTGGCGCAGAGGCCGCTATTTGCAGGGCTACTTCATGGGCAAAGCTGCGAAAAGCGTCGGAGCGGGCGACAAAGTCTGTTTCACAGTTGACTTCGACCATGACCCCGACCCGCCCGCCGCCGTGCGCGTAAAGTTCGACCACGCCATTCGAGGCCTGGCGGCTGGAGCGTTTGGCAGCGGTCGCCACGCCTTTTTCGCGCAGCCAATCGACCGCTTTCTTGAAATCGCCGTCGGCCTCAGTCAGGGCCTTGCGGCAATCCAGAATACCCGCGCTGGTTGCGGCTCGCAACTCTTTTACCATCTGGGCAGTAATTTCCATAATTTCCTCGTTACTCTTTGCTTTCCGATTCAGTTTCGACAGTTTCCGCGGGCGTTTCTACCACTACTTCTGCGGTTTCTTCCTCAGCAGCCGGGACGCTTAGCTTGGCCAGGGTGGCATCACCGAGCAATTCTTCGTCATTCAATTCTTCTTCGTTATCCATCCTGGCAAATTTGCGGGGTGATTTCTCGCCGCTGCTGATCGAAGCAATGTTTTCGTTTTCGCCCATGTCCTCGTCTTTGCGCATGGCTTTGCCTTCGAGAACGGCATCGGCAATTTTGGCAACCAAGAGCTTGATCGCCCGAATGGCATCGTCGTTGGAGGGGATGACGTAATCAACGCTTTGCGGGTTGCAGTTGGTATCCACCAGGGCAATCACCGGAATATCGAGCAGGTTGCATTCGTGCAAAGCGGTTTCTTCGCGGCCAACGTCCACCACAAAGACCAGGTCGGGGACGCGTTTCATGTGGCGAACGCCCTCGAGCCGGGTTTGCAGGCGGGTAATATCACGCTCGATCAACAAGCCTTCTTTTTTCGTCAGCCGGTTGATTTCGCCGCTGTCCCGCAGCCCTTCCAGGCGTTCCATTTCCTGAATACGCTGGCTCATGGTGTTCCAGTTGGTCAACATGCCGCCCAGCCAGCGCTCGGTGACATAGGGCATGCCGCAGCGAGTCGCTTCGTCGCGGACGGTCTCTTGCGCCTGGCGCTTGGTGCCCACAAACAAAACTGTGCCGCCCTTTTGGACGACATCCCGAATAATGTTGTAAGCGGTGTTAATGGATTTGACCGTTTGTTGCAGGTCGATGATGTGAATGCCGTTACGCTCCGTAAAGATGTACGGCTTCATGCGCGGATCCCATTTATTGGTGCGATGCCCGAAGTGAACACCGCTCTCAAGCAGGGCTTTCATAGAAACTATAGCCATTGGTTCTCCTTGTTGTCTGATGGGCCGCGCCCGGCTTTGGCGCGCTCCCTGGACAAGTTTAGCGGGAATTTTTAACCCGCTCAGGGATGCTTGATGCCCATCCCAGGCAAAATGTGCCCGGTCTCCGTGACCAGAGCCGGGCAAGTATATCACGACTGGCTTTGCCTTGACAGGGTTCAGATTCCGGCTGTTTTTGAGGGGCCGGGGTTGCACCGCAAACAATCTGCGCCGTGATTTAGCCGAAACGCTCTTCGCGCCAGACATCGGCCCGGTTGTGGTAGCCGGCCTGCTCCCAGAATCCGCGCCGGTCTGCGGTCATAAATTCAAGCCCGCGCAGCCACTTGGCCCCTTTCCAGAAATAAGGCGTTGCCAGCCCCTCTGTTTGAGGGATGTGGCCGATCACGGCGCGGAGCGGATAACCATGATCCGCGCTCAACGGTTCGCCGTCAAAATGAGTTGCCAGCAGGAAGTTGTCTTGCAGGACCACCTCGAGGGGCAGGTTGGCCGTGAATCCATATTCAGCGTGCTGCATGACATATTTGGCTTCCGGCTTGAGCTGGATGAATCCTTGTTCGAGCAGCGTCCGAACCGAAATGCCTTCCCAGCGGGTATCGAACTTGCTCCAGCGTGTGACGCAGTGGATGTCCATCACCAGGCTGGTGCGCGGCAATTGGTTAAATTCTTGCCATGTCCAGCGTTTTTCCTGTTCGATCTCACCCCAGGCCCGAAAATCCCAGGTGGCGGGGTTGAAAGGCGGCAGCGGCCCATAGTGCAAGACCGAAAATTTCAGCGTCAGCGATTGTCCAGCGGGCAGCCGGCCTGCGCTGCGAATGCGTTCTTCTTCCTGCCTGCGGTCAGGGCCTTCAAACATAAACATAATCGGAGTTCTCCTGTCGGAATAAATTATAACGAGCAAAGAGGGCGGGTGCAATTAATTCTTTGTAAGAGATTTTCGGCGAGTGACCGTACAGTTTGACAGGGGAGCGGGTCGGCGGTGCTTTTCGGCAGGTCAGAGAACGGGGCCAAAATGATTATGAATCTGGCGAAAGTTATTCTCCAGTGAACGGCCCGGCGCACAACCGCCCAAAGCCCAAAATTTAACCGGGGCGGGTTGTTGTATAATCCATTAATTGCGGATAATCTTAGCCTGTCGCAGAAAAATCCGCCTGAGTTTTGAAAGCGCAACTTCCCCAAAATAGCAGCCCCCATGAGCCTCCCCGTCAGCTACCTGCAAGCCTCCACCAAAACCGCCAACGACTTGCGCAGCATTGCCCATTCGCAAGAAATTCGGGCACTGACGCGCCTATCCCTGCCAGAGATCAATGCGGTGGTCGACCTGACTGCCCAAATCGTTCCGGCAGGGAACGTGCCGGGGATGATTCTGAGCGGGCTGGCGCGCATCCCCGGCCAGCGCCTGCCGGCCCAGACCATGCACCAGCACATCGGCATCCTCTTCAAAGGGGTCGAACAAATCCTGGACCGGGCCGCGTATGGCGCGCTTTTTGCAGGCCCGGCGGCCGTCATCTGGGGCTACCAAAACCTGCTTAAACTAGCCGGGAAAGACCCTGATTCATCCTTCCCGGAAGGGGCCTGGCAGTTTTACGTTGATTACGCCCTGCGCGAAGACACCGCCCGTCACATCACCGAAACCCACGGATTCGACAGCCTGCTTGAACAGCACGGCCTGGTCCTCAGCGAACAAGACCGAATCAGCGCCTGGGTCATGGCCGCCGTTTCAAGCCTGCACCAATACGAAGACCTGCTCGAAATCGAATGGCGCGAAAGGGTTGCCACGAGCTTGTTGGGCCAATTAACCGAAAACCAACCTGGCGCTGCCCGCCTGTACCGCGATTGGGAAACCCAGCGCCCTTATCGGCGTGAGGCCGAAGCGGCCCGTTACGATTACCCGGCCTACCGCCGCCTGAAATTTGATCAGTTTCTGGCTGAACCCCTCAGAAAGCTACCCGAATCCATCCGCGCCCGATGGGCCGACCAGCTGGAGCAGACCGCCAAAACCGACCTGCCCGCCTACCAGCGCCAGATGTCGATCCTGGCTTATCTTGAGCCGGGCCAGTATGGCGAAACCCGCATCCCCTTCCCGCTTTCGCAAGCCCAGGTGGGGTTGGTCTATCGCGGCAGCTATCATCTGATTCCCGTTTGCGCGCCGGGCACCTCCAACCTGCTCGATCCGCAAACCGCCCGCCAACAAGTCGCGGCCCTGCTGGGCCGCGAGCCGGGAGAAGCGGCCAACCTGGCGCCCTTCGCCAAAATGCGGCGCGCCGCCTGGCCGCTCATCCAGCGTCACCTCAGCCCCGGCTTGGCCGAAAACCTGAATGCCTTGCGTTTTGCGCCGATCCTGCTCAACTTCGACTCGCGCCCGCTGCGACTGTCGCTGACGGACCTGCGCCAGGCCGAGCGCGGAATTGGCAGCCACGCCTTAACCATTTTCCAAACCGGCCAGACCTTTGTTTTTGACCAATCTCACATTTTTTTCGACGGGATTTTAGGCGCAGCCCTGGCCGAAATCCTGACCAACGAGGCTTTGTCTTGGGCCGTTTATCTCAGCACGCTCTCCGCAGCCCGGCCAGCCGCTAAACCAGCCTTTACCACGCTCGATCTCTCTGCGACCCCGGCAGACCTGGCCTTGTGCGCCAAACAACCCGGCGTGACCCTCGAAAGCGGCGCAGAAAGCGACCGCATCCTGCTCAAACCCTGCGCCAGCCTGCGCCGCCTGCTCAGACAGCGCAGCAGTCAGCTCCAATTGACGGTTAATGATTTGCTGGTGCTCTACCGCGCGATTCATGCCGCCCAATATCGGCCCTCCGCCGGGCTGATTTCAGCCCTTGAGAGTTTTGCCAGCCAGGGCCGGGACCAGCGCGCCCTGGCCAACATCCTCCGCAAAAACCTGGAAGATGCGCGCGCCGTCAACCCCGCCATGCTGATTCCGATGGATGCCAGCCGCCACGCCCCGCGCGAACGGCTTTACCCGCTCAGCATCGAAGTCCCCCTGGCCGAACTGGATTTGCTCAACCTGCACCAGCGCGTCCTGCAAGCCCTGAGCGAGTACGAAAACACCTCCGGCGAGCGGGCCGAGGCTTTTGCCAACTTTGACCAGGTTCAGCGCACCTACCTGGCGAGCCTGGCAGGGTTTGGTATCATACTCCACAAATGGAAACAAATCGCCATCCAGGGCCAGAGCGCGAGCGTTGGAGCCATTAAAATGCTGGCGCACATGCCCGTCGCTTTGCAGCGCCTGCTCGACAAAATGCCTGAGCGCTTCGAAATCCTCAACAACCTGCTCAAAGGCCGGGAAGTCTTCTCGAACGTCGGGGCAGTCAGCTCCACCAGCACCCTGACGCGCTTCGTAACCGCCAAAGACGACAACGAACAAAAGCAACTGGCCTGGGGCATCCTGACCGATGCGCGCGGCGTGATGCGCGTCAGCCTGCGCGATTTTCGGCCGCAGGTAGCCGCCCTGGACAGCTTTGGCCGGCCCGATCTGGCCCGCCAGATGACGCAAGATTATCTCGATGCTTACGCCGAAGGCTTCAACCAATATATTCGAGATTTACAGCGCATCACCATCGCCAGCCGTCGAACCCGTTTTCTGCAGAGAGTATCGCCATGAACAAAGACCCATTGCTCGGACGCCAACTGGCAAATTTCCTGATCGAACGCGTGCTTGGGCGCGGCGGCATGGCCCAGGTCTACTACGGGCAGGATGTCAAACTCCAGCGCCCGGTCGCGATCAAGGTCATTGACGCCCGCTATCGCGGCAAACCGGCTTACGCCCAGCGTTTTGTCAAGGAAGCTCGGGCCGTTGCCCGCTGGCGGCACGAAAACATCATCCAGATTTATTACGCGGACGACCAGGACGGCCTCTATTATTACGCCATGGAGTATATCGACGGTCAGGATTTAGCCAGCATCCTGGCCGCCTATGCCGCCCAAGGCGAGTTGATGCCCGCCGAAGATGTCTTGCGCATCGGGCGCGCCATCGCCAGCGCGCTCGACTATGCCCACAAACACGGCGTCATTCACCGCGACGTGAAACCGTCCAACATCATGGTCGCAGACGATGGCCGGATCGTGCTCGGCGACTTTGGCCTGGCCCTCGATATGCAGGAAGGCTCCAGCGGCGAGGCTTTTGGCACACCCCACTACATCTCACCCGAACAGGCCCGCCGCTCTTCCGAGGTTGTCCCGCAGTCGGATTTGTATTCATTGGGCGTGATTCTGTTTGAAATGCTGACGGGCGTCGTCCCATTTGATGACCCCTCGCCGACCAGCGTCGCGCTTCAGCATATCACCCAGCCGCCGCCCGCGCCGCGCAGCCTGAACCCGCAGCTGAGCGAGGCGGTCGAAGCGGTTTTGCTGAAAGCCATCGCAAAAATACCGCAGGAACGCTACCAAAACGGAGGCGCGCTGCTCGCGGCCCTCGCAGAAGCCCTGGCGCAGACAAATTTGTCCGACGCAAACCAACCCAAAATCCTGCCGCTGCCCGCCATACCAGCCGGCGTGCTGAGCGGCCAGACCGCGACAGTGGCCCGGCGTCAGAACGCGCCCGCGGCCACGCCAACGGCCGCCCAGCTCCCGGCTGAGTCCGCATCCCGGCCCAGGCGCGGAAAAGGACTGCTGGCCGCGACCCTCCTGTTTTTGCTTTTGTCCCTGATCGCTATTTTCTGGTTTTTTCCCGAACTGCTGCCCTTTTCAATTCCGCCTAGCCCGCCGCCAGTTGCGACCTCGACCCCTGCGCCCACCCAACCGCCCGCGATAGATTTGCCCGCAGC
>JAVEWN010000020.1:11381-38890 GCA_034004515.1 Anaerolineales bacterium
CCGCGATAGATTTGCCCGCAGCGGCCACGGCAAGCGCAACGTCCGAACCCCTTCCGCCGACAGAGACGGAAACGCCTGCGCCATCGGCCACGCTCAGCCCCAGCCCCACCGAAAGCGCCACTGTCACCGAAACAGCCAGCCCGACGGCCACAGTCGGCGCGGCAATTCCTGCGCTAAACGGCAAAAAACTGCTGTTTTATTACGATGAGAGCGGTTTTTATGTGCTGAACACCTCCAACGCCAGCCGTTCGATTTCGCCGCTGATTTTCGAGCGGCTCGACCCAAACGACCAGACCCTCAACCGCTTCGAGGGCTGGCTGTGGGCCGAATTCTACGCCACCCTGCACCCCGAACGCTGTATGCGTATTGAAATTACCAAAAGCGAGGTTTACCTGCGCCCGCCGCTGTGCGAATCACGCACGCTGAGCAGCCGCTTTTACGCGCGCGAAAGCGAATATATTTTCTGGACCGCCCAGCCCGAAAGTCAGCAATTTCGAGTTTTGTGGCAGGGCGAAGAAGTTGGCCGCTGCCAGATTGGGGCGGGTTCCTGTGAGGTCTTTATCCCATGAGTGACGATACTTTGATTGGCTCGTACCTCGGCGAATATAAACTCGAATCGCTGCTGGGGCAGGGCGGCATGGCGCGCGTCTACCGCGGCCTCGATTCGCAAGCAAAACGGATCGCGGCGGTCAAGATCATCGACGCTTCTTTTCAAGACGATCTGGATTATCGCGCGCGTTTCGAGCGCGAGGCCCTCGCAATTTCACGCCTGCACCACCCCAATATTGTTAAACTATATCGCTACGGAGAAATCAACAACGTCATCTACATCGCCATGCAGTATGTCGCGGGCGCAGACCTGGCCTCGGTCATGGAGAGCTGCCACGCCAATGGGAACTGGCTCAATCTGGCCGATGTCTGCCATCTGACGCAGCAATTGGCCTCCGCGCTGGATTATGCCCACGAACAGGGGATCATCCACCGCGATATCAAACCCTCTAATGTGCTGGTCAGCAAGGAAGGCCAGGCCGTTCTGTCCGATTTTGGCCTGGCGCTGCTGACCGAGATCGGTACACGCGGAGAAGTTTTTGGGACGCCCTATTACATTTCTCCCGAACAGGCCATCTCCTCGGCGGGAGCAGTGCCGCAAAGCGACCAATACTCACTCGCAATCATCCTGTACGAGATGCTGACGGGACTTGTGCCCTTCAACGCCGGCAACCCGATGGACACGGCCCTCCTGCACATCACCCAGCCGCCAGACGCGCCCTCCAAACTGCGCCCGGCCCTGCCTGAAGAGCTGGACGCAGTCATCCTGAAAGCCCTCGAAAAAAAGCCGGAGGATCGCTTTGCCAATTGTCTCGAAATGGCAGCAGCTCTCGAGGAAGCCTGCAAGAAATCTGCACTCTATCAACCGGATGATTCGGCTCTGCTGGCCGAGACTGTCAAAAAAGCCATGCCGCTCCTGCCCACCCTGCCGGCCCCCGCCCGCAAAATAGACGGGAAAGTTTCCCGGGCGCGCACGCAAGCCTCTAAAAAGACTGCCCGTGCGCGGCAACGAAGTGCGAACCTTGCGCTGCTTATTTTCGTGCTGCTGCTCGCGTTTGCGGTCTGGCTTGTCTTTTTTTCACAAGTCTCGCCTCTTCCCTAACCCGGACAAGTCGGAAAAGAAAACCTAAAGATTTTACTTCGTGTTACTTTGTGTCCTCGCGCCCCACGTATTTTGTGGGGTTGTGTTTAATTTTCTTGCTTTTTGTGCAAGGATTTAACTTCAAAGTTCCTAAAATCTTTGCGGGCTGAAGGCTTGCAAATCGAAGCCGGGCGCGATTCCGTTCGCCAGTTCTGCCACCACCTGGCCGGTTCCCGGCCCAAGTGAAAGCCCCAGCATGGCGTGTCCGGTAGCCAGAATCAGGTTCTCGTAGCGCGCTGAAAGGCCGAGGATCGGCATCCCATCCGGGGTGGTCGGGCGCAGACCGGCCCAGGTTTCGCTGATCGCCAGTTGCGCGTCCATTTGAATATACTCGCGCACAGCGCGTTCAATGTTGACGATCCAGCGCAGGTTGGGTTGGGTAGACATTTCTCCGATCTCCAGCCGGCCCGTGAAGCGCAGTTTATCTCCGAGCGGGGTGACAGCCACTTTGCGCTCGCCGAGCAGCAATGCCCCGCGCGGCATGATTTTTGTAGCCGGCATTGTCAGGCTGTAGCCGCGCGCCGGTTGAATGGGCAGGCGCAGGCCAAGCCCGCGCCCGACTTGCGGCGACCAGGCCCCGGCGGCCAGCACGACCAGGGCCGGCTCAAATTCTTCAGTGGGGGTAACGATCCGGGTAATCCTGCCGGCGGTCGCTTCGATCTCGGTCACGGGGGTGTTTTCGCGCAACTCCGCGCCCATTTCGTGGACGCGCTTTTTGAGCAGGCGCAGGAATTCGCCGGGGTGGAGCGACGAATCGCCCGTAAAGTCCACCCCGCCGATCACATCGTCGAGCGCCGCCGGTTCGCGCTGGTGCAGGGCAGCCTTATCCAAAATTTCAGCAGGCAGCTCGTGTTGGCGGATCTGTTCGGCTTCGTGGCGTCCGGCGGCAAAGGCCGCTTCGGTCTTGTAGAGAAAGAGCAGGCCGGTTTCTTGATAACTGCACGAGAATTTCTCTTCAGCCATCATCCTGGCAAAGTTTTGCGCGCTTAAAAGGCCGAGCCACTTGAAAGGCGGAATGGCGCGCCGCACGTTGGCTTCGTTACAGGCGGCGCTAAAACGGATCAGCCAGGCCAGATAGGCCGGCGACAGGCTGACTTTCAGCCCAAACGGGCTGTTCGGCGGATCCAGCATCCATTTTATGGCAGTTGGGATGACTCCCGGCGCGGCCAGCGGGATGATATGACTCGGGACGATATGGCCGGCGTTGCCCGCCGAACTGCCCTGCCCAATCGCATCCCGGTCGAGGACGGTCACGCTCCGGCCAGATTTGAGCAAATAATAAGCGGCGTTCAGGCCAATTGCCCCGCCGCCAATGATCAGAACGTCTGTTTTTGTGGTCATGGTTTCCTCTATTCTGTCACCGCGCGCGCCTGTTTCTGGCGCGTGGCAGTCTCCAATTAAACAAATTATCTACTCGCAGGGAGGAGATTGCTTCGCCAGCGAGACACCCCTAGGCCCGAATCCCGTGCTTAAACGGGTCGCGCTCGTCGATCAACAACTGGCCTTCCGCCATCACCCAGGCCTCGCCGGTAATGGTCGGGATGATGTTTTGGCCCTCAAGCCGGACGCTGCCCTCAAAGGTGCTGCCCAGGATGGATTGCTGCCGCCAAACTTGCCCCTCGACCAGAAGCCCGTCTGCCGTTAAACAGGCCAGTTTGGCGCTGGTGCCGGTTCCGCAGGGCGAGCGGTCGTAGGCTTTGCCGGGGCAAAGGACAAAGCTCTGGCTATCGGCCTCAAGAGACGGCCCGAACAGCTCGACGTGGTCAATTTCGTGCCCATCGGGGGCGGTAATTCCCATTTGGGTGTAGGTTTCGCGGATGCGCCAGGCAAAATCCGTCAACTGTTCCAGGTTTTTGAGCGAAACTTCCAGGCCGTGATCGTGGCTCAGGAAAAACCAGTTGCCGCCCCAGGCCACATCGCCGTGGACGGTGCGTCCGTCAATTGGGACGGCGACCTGTTCCAGCAGGCGATAAGCCGGCACATTGCGGACGGAAACACGGTTCGGGTAGCCTGAATCGGCTTCGTGGAGGGTTGCTTCGACGATTCCAACCGGGGTTTCGATGCGATACGTCCCCGGCCCGATTTTGTTCTGGTAAGAAAGCGAGGCCATCAGTCCAATCGTGCCGTGACCGCACATGCCGAGATAGCCGACATTGTTGAAGAAGATGACTCCCAACTGGCAGGTTGGGTTTGCGGGCGGGACGAGCAAGGCCCCGACCAGCACGTCGCTGCCGCGGGGTTCGGAGAGTACCTGGGTGCGGAAGTGGTCGAAACCCGTTTTCAGGGTGGTCAATTGCCCGGCAACGGTTCCAGAGCCAAGCGGCGGAAAGCCCTCGCTGATAAAACGGGTCGGCTCTCCGCCGGTGTGAGAGTCCAAAAACGGGATGCGTTTCATCGCTTCTCCATCCTAAAAGATTAAACACAACCCCACAAAATACGCGGGGCGCGAGGACACGAAGTACACAAAGGAAATCTTTTAAAAACTTCGTGCCGTTTGTGTCCTTGGGGTTTAAATGCTCTTAAAAATCTGCTCGAATTCGGCGCGCTCGGATTCTTGCAGTGGCAGCAGCGGCCGGCGCGGGCCGCCGACCGGGATGGCGAGCAGCTCACAGCCGCGCTTGACTTTTTGGGTGTAGCTGCCGCTTTCGAGGCAGCGCATGAGCGGCATGAGTTTATCCATCGCCGCCCGCGCGCGGACAAAGTCGTTCGCCAGGGCCGCCTCGAGCACGGCGGCGTGCTGGCGCGGGGCGCAGGAGGCCCCGCCGCCGATCCAGGCCCGGCTGCCCCACAAGAAGTAATCGAGGGCCTGGTCGTCGGAGCCGCAGATCATCTGGTAGCGTTCGCGATAGCGCAGGTGAAACTCGTAGACGCGGCTCATATCGCCGGAGGCCTCTTTGATGCCGATCACGTTCGGCAGGTCGAGCAGGCCGTCCATGACTTCGTAGCCGACTTCGCTGCCGGCCCGCCAGGGGAAGTTGTACAGCACAATCGGCAGACCCACGCTGGCGGCGACGGCCCGAAAATGGGCCAGCAGTTCGCGCTGGGTCGGGCGCGAGTAGGGCGGCACGGCCACCATCAGGGCGTCGTAGCCCATCTTTTCGGCGGCCTGCGAATAGCGGATGACATCGCGCGTGGCGCCGGCGTTTGTCCCGGCGATCAGCGTCACCCGTCCTTTGGCCTGCTCTTTGACAAACTGAAAGATTTCAAGCCGTTCAGCTTCGCTCAGGGCGTAGACTTCGCCGGTGGTGCCGCCAGGGACGAGGCCGCTGATGCCGTTTTCGATCAGATAGTCGATCAGTTGGGCGAGGACAGGGTAATGGATGCCTTCGTCCGCATCGAAGGGGGTCACAATGGGAGCGTAAATGCCAGTCAATTTCATGGGATTCTCCGAGGGGTATTTGGTTTTCCTGATTCTATCAAAAAAGACGCTCCCGGCCCGTTTTTGATGGGCACGAAACGCCTTTTGAGCGAGTGTTGAAACACTTTTAGGTTTCTTGGATAAGCCCTGCCTGCGCCCGCGCGCCAGGACAGGTCAGCGGAGACATTTACCAGCCAACGAGGGACAACTTTTGCAGGATGGTCTATTCCCGGATTTTCAGTTTGTTTTCCAGCCAGCGCACCGCGCTCGAAAGCATGAGCGTCATCGAAAGATAAAGAAACGCGACCACGTTGAAGGTTTCGAGAAAACGGAAGGTCGAGGCGCGCCGCAGGCGTCCGAGCTGGGTCAGTTCATTGACCGCCAGCACCGTCACCAGCGAGGAATCTTTGAGGAGCGAGATAAAGTCGTTTCCAAGCGGCGGCAGCACCCGCCGGACTGCCTGGGGCAGAATCACAAAACGCATGGCCTGGATATAGTTCATGCCGAGCGATTTGGCCGCTTCCATTTGGCCTTTGCCAATCGACTGGATTCCAGCCCGAAAGACTTCGCCTTCGTAAGCGCCGTAGCCAATCGAGAGGGCGGCCACGGCCCGCATTTCCATCGGCCAATCGCGAATCGAGACGGCAATCCCGGCTCCGTTTAAGAGTTCGACCAGGACCGGCACGATTCCAAAAGCGATGTAGATAATCAGCACGATGAGCGGGATGCCGCGAATCACTTCCACGTAAAGCGTGGCAAGGTTAAAGAAAAAGACGTTTTTCGAGACGCGCGCCAGGCCGGTTAACAGGCCCAAAATGGTGGCGAAAATGAACGAGAGCAGGGTAATCCGCAGGGTGGTGGCGATACCATCCAGCAGGTAGACAAAAGTAGCGCGGTAATTTTCTGAGCCGATGATCAGCATCGAACCCGCCAGGCCCAGTAAGGCCAGCCCAATCGCCCACCACGGCCATTGGGAGGGGTCTACGCCGGGCAAAAGACTCGGGCGCTGGGGCATTTTTTCGGTCGATTCCATTTTTCCTCCCGAAATCTGGAAAACACTGGCCGGACGGGAAGAGCCTCCCCACCCCGCCCGGCCAGGTTGGGCTGCTTTTTACTGGGTCAGTCCCCATTTTTTATTGAGCGCGTCCAGACTGCCATCGGCCTTCATGGCTGCCAGCGCGGCGTTAAAAGCTGGGACGAGGTCTGAGCCGGGCGCGAAGACAAAAGCCAGTTCTTCATCCGAAGTAATTTGACCGGCGATTTTGAGTTTGCCCTGATTTTCGCCCATATAGCCCGAAGCGGTGACGTTATCGATCACCACGCCATCGATGTCATTGCCAATCAGGGCCAGGACGGCGGCCCCAAAATCTTCAAAAGACTGGATCGTTTTGCCAGGGAAAGTTTTCTCGGCGACGATGGCGTTGGTGGTCCCAATCTGAGTCCCGATCAGGGCCTCGCCATCGGCTTTGAAGGCTTCCAGATCGCGGGTTTCATCGACGCGCGTCAAAAGAACCTGCCCGACGACGACGTAGGGCGTTGAAAAATCGACCGTTTCGTCGCGTTCGGCGGTGACGGTCACGCCGTCCGCCAAGACATCGTATTCATTGGCGGCCATGGCCGGGAAAATACCGTCCCAGGCGGCCTGTTTGAAATCGGCCACGCAGTTGACCCGTTTACAAATTTCGTTGACGACGTCATAGTCCCAGCCGACACCCTGGCCGGAGGCTTCGTCGATGCTGTTGAAAGGCGGATAGGCATTTTCAACTGCGACGGTCACAGTTGTGCCGCCCAGGTCGGGCAGTCCATCCTGAGCGGTCCCGCCACCGTTCGCGGCTGGTTGAGGGCTGCCGCCGCACGCGGCCAGCGCCAGGCTGAAAAGAATCAACAGGCTTAAAAGCGAAAACATTTTCTTCATATCTCTCTCCTTTGGGTAATTTGCCGCATTCTTGCGGCTTTTTTTGGCAGACTTAACATTATTGCAATTAAGTTGAAAAAACAACCCGCAGAAAGGTTTTTTTAGCATGTCTTTACAAAATTTTTTCTTCTGCCGCGCCGATGATAAAATAGTCAGACAACGATTGTCTAAAACCAGAGACAGGAGCAAAAATGGCCGCAATTTTTCCATCTGCCGAATGGCTGGCAGCCTTCAAAGAAAAGCTGAACAACGATCAGCGCTATGCCCAGGTTGCCAAAAACTGGGAAGGCGACATGTATTTTGTGATCGAACCTGAAGGCAATTTGGCCGCGCAAATAATCATGTATCTCGACCTGTGGCATGGAGAGTGCCGCGCCGTCGAGATGGTGGCCGAGGCGGGCAAATACAACCCGGCTTTTGTGCTTAAAGCCGGCTACAACAATTTTGCCGGGGTACTGACAGGCAAACTGGACCCAATGCAGGCCATGTTGACCCGCAAATTGGATGTAAAGGGCAATATGGCGGTCATGATGCGCAACGTGCCGACCGTGCTCGATTTTGTGCGCTGCGCCAAAGAAATCACCACCGAGATTTTGTAACCTTCGCGCTTCTGGTCGCTGCTGCATCCCTGCCCCCGGCTAAAGATATCAAGGAACCTCAGGCCCTGAGCGGGGCGTTCTTCAGCGTAGTCGCAGGGCCGATATGTAAAATTAATTTTCTTAACATCTATGGCAGTCTCTCGTACAATCAAAAAAATTGAAAATGTGCGAACGAAATCGGGCGAATTCGTTTCCCTGGTAGAAAAGGGTAGTGTCACGAATATTGTCTAAATAGAGAGACAACCATTTCCGTTTTTCTGCCGCCTGGAGCGCCAAGCGCCTGTGTAGTTCGGGGAGCGCGCGCATCATAGGACAGCCCGCTGAAAACATCCACCTTTGGTTAAATTTTTCTTGTTGCGAGCTACCCTCATAACATTTGACACGCTCCCCATGCTCCCGTACAATCAACTCCATGACCATCCCCCAGCTTCTCCATACCATGTGCGCCGACCTGCCCGACGGAGACCTGAACGCCATCCGCAAAGCGCGCGGCTTCAGCGCCAGCGAAACCGCCTCGCGCACCTCCTTTGCCAGTTTTTATGTCACTGCCGTTGGCGTTGCCGAAAACATGGCCGGCCTGACCCCCGAAGAAGCCATCACCCTGGGCCTGCTCCACGAAACCGGCGAAGTGGCAGTGGCCTTCTTTGAGCGGCTTTATGGCACGGGTCAGCCGCACGGCACCTACTCTCAGCGTTACAAAAGCACCTTCGATGCCGTTAAAAAGAACCTTGTTCGGTGCGGCCTGGTGGTCATGTCCGAAGCCAAAACCCGCAGCGATAACACGCTCATGGAACGCTGGCGATTTGCCCTGCCGCCCGAATTTGCCCCCTTCCTGCCACCCCTGCCTTGCACCCAAAACAGCAGCCCCGGTCTGGAAAATGAAAATGCCCTGCGCAAAAAGCTCACCCAAATCCTGGGGCAAAATCAAGACCTGAATGACTCAATGCCCCTGGCTCTTAAAAGTGGCAGTCTTTATCTCAAAGATCAGCCTTTCACGCTAACCGCCTTCCACGATTGGCAGCTATTTGCCTGGAATCGCGCCCTGCTAACCTACCAACCCAATGTCCCCGCTTCGCTTATCCCCACCACAGCCGCCCTCAAGCTGCTGGACGCCCAAGCCTGGATCAAGCCCACAGACATTGAACCCGCCCTTAAAATCTACAGCTTTGGCGGGAAAATTCCGCCTGCCGAAGAACTACTTCAATCCGGTTGGGAATTGGGACTTCTTTCGCGGCTGGAAATTGACTCTGTGCCCCATTACCGCCTCGCGCCTGTCTTGGCTCCAGCCGGACTCAACGCCCCGCCTCCGGCCTCCCTTGATTGGGCCGATATCGCCTCCAAACCCGGTTCCGTCAAAATTGACCTGCGTCTGATTCCGCTCCACGACCTGGACCTGCTCAACACGCTGACCCATCTCGCCATCGAAAATGGGGCCTTGTACGCATCCCTCAGCCTGGTCAAACTTGGACGCGCCCTCCCCGCCCAACGCCAGGCCCCGCTCTCCCTCTGGCTGGCAGAAAAAGTCCCGGCGTTTGGGAAAACCATCGCAACAGTCAACGAAAAGTGGGGGAAAACTCTCATCCACGAAACCCTGCTGATCGCCCGCGTGCGTGATTTGAGCCTGCGCGTCCAACTGGAACGCGAATTCAGAGAAAACATCGTGGTTCTCGACCAGCACTACGTTGCCTTTCCGCCTGCCTGGCGCGCCGAAGTGGAAAAAGTGCTCAAAAAAGCCGGGTTTGTGGTGAAAACGGTCAAAGCATAATGCAACTTCAAACCCTCGACCCCAAAGACCTGACTATATTTGCCAACGAACGCGATATTTTGCGCGATCTGTATATTTACCTGGACTATATTGAACAGCGCGGCATTAAACGCATGACACGCTCCAACGAAATTCCCAAGTCTGATGCGATCAAAATTGCCAAGCTGCTGGGTGACTCGGAACTGGTCAAAATTGCCCAGGAAAGCGGCGGCACTGCCTGGGGCAATTTGCTCGATCAACTGGCCCACCAGTTAGCGCTGATTGACTACGACACCAAGGGCACATATATCGGCTACAGCAGTTCAGCGCCAACCTTTACCGATAATTATGTAACGATTAACAAAGTGGGCCTGAAAAAATTCAATGCCCTGACCCCCGCCGCCCAGGAAAAAAAGATTCTGGAAAATTTACTGGTCCATACTGCGCGCGAACTGGAATACTACGGTGTGCTTTCCACGCTTGCTTCATTACGCACATACGACACCCATCTCGACCAGGTTAAATTCCGGGCGGTGCGCCAATTTTTGCTCGATTTGCTCAAAAAATGCGCGCCCGATGTCTGGTACAGCACTGCTGCGCTGGTTGCTTACCTGAAAACCAACCATCCCTATTTTCTGCTGCCTGAAAATCTGCCTGCCAAAAATCGATGGGGCAGCCCGATGACCCGTTACAAAGGCATTCGGGAAACCTACGATTATTCCAACGAAGATGAAATTCTCGAAGACGCAGGCAATGCTTTTGAGCGCGTTGAGGGTCGCTATGTGGAGCGGTTTTTGGAAAACATTCCGCTGATCCTACGCTTTGTCGAAGTGGCCTACGATCCACACGTCGAAAACAATCAACTTGGTTTAGACCAGCTCAAAGCTTTTCGCGTCACCGCGCGTTTCTTGCGTCTGATGAGCGGCAAAGAATCCACGCCTAAAGTCACCGTCCAGCCCAATTTTGAGGTGGTCGTTGAATCTGATTTCTACCCGGTAGGCGTTATCCAAAAGATTGGCGCGCTGGGCGAGCAGATGTCCAGCCCCAACAGCGGACACGGCGCGTATATCGGCATTTTCCAGCTCAAAAAGGCGGCCGTGGCCGCCGCCCAGGTGAAGAATCCCGATTTGGATGTGATTGCCCTGCTGAAAAATCTCAGTGGGCGCGACCTGCCGTCCAACGTGCAAATCGAACTCGATGAATGGGCCGGTCATGCTGACCAGTTTACGCTCTATGAAGGTTTTGCCCTATTGGAAAGCGTGAATGAAGTTCCCGAGGCTGACGAATTTACCGTCGAGCGCATCAGCCCCAGCCTGCGCCTGGTGCGAAACTCCGGTCAGCTTTTCTCCATGCTGGAAGCACTCGGCTGCGTTCCGCTGCGGGTCTGGCACCAAACAGGCGAATTGGCCCTGATAGCGGAAACCGCCGTCAGCCTGTTCCCCAAAGAATCAGCCGCGGATACTGCTCCGCTGCCGGCGAGACCGGTAAAGGTGAGGCGCGTGGTCACCGTCAGCTACCAATTCCCGGATGCCGAAGCCTTCGAATCCATCCAGAAAATGCTTGCCGAGCTGCACTGTCCCTTTCACGTTGATTCGGCCACCCGCACCGTCAGCCTTCAGCAAAAAGAACAGGATAAGTTTGACGAGGCGGTTCAACATCTACAAGATAGCTACGCCATTGAAATCGAATAACGGTAGACCGTTATGCCAAATCCTTCCAACCCATTAATCGTCCAGGGCGATAAAAGCCTTTTGCTCGAAGTGCAAAACGAGCGCTACGAAGCCGCGCGTGATTCTTTGGCGCGCTTTGCCGAACTCGAAAAATCGCCGGAGTATATTCATACCTACCGCATCACGCCGCTTTCGCTGTGGAACGCGGCTTCTTCGGGGCTGAGCGCCGCCGAGATTTTGGCGCAGCTGGAAGATTTTTCCAAATACGGCCTGCCATCCAACGTGGTACGCGACATTGACGAGTATGTCGCGCGCTACGGGCGCGTCAAGCTGATGCGCGAGGGTGAAAACCTGATTGTGGTCAGCGAAGACGAAACGCTGATGGTGGAAATTCAGAATCACAAAGCTACGGCGCGTTACCTGCATCAGCAGCTGGATGCGCATCGTGTGCTTGTGAGACCGGGGCGGCGCGGACACCTGAAGCAGGCGCTGCTGCAAATCGGCTACCCCGCCGAAGACCTGGCCGGCTACGTGGCGGGTGACGATTTGCCGATTGCGCTGCGCTTGGCAACGCTGGGCGGTAAACCGTTCCGGCTGCGGCATTACCAGGAAGAATCCGCGGAGGTTTTTCACGCGGGCGGCGCGGCACGCGGCGGCAGCGGGGTGGTGGTTTTGCCCTGCGGCGCGGGAAAAACCATCGTCGGGATGGCGGCCATGGCGCAGCTGCAAACCTCCACGCTGATTTTGACCCCCAACACAGTGGCTGTCCGCCAGTGGATTAGCGAATTGATCGACAAAACCTCGCTGACGGCAGATATGATTGGCGAGTATACCGGCCTGCAAAAGGAGATCCGCCCGGTCACTGTCAGCACCTACCAGATTCTGACCTACCGCAAGCGCGGCTCCGGTGATGAGTTTCCGCATTTTGGCCTGTTCAGCGCCCGCAACTGGGGCTTAATCATCTACGATGAAGTACATTTGCTGCCGGCCCCGGTCTTTCGGATCACCGCCGAAATCCAGGCGCGCCGCAGGCTGGGGCTGACCGCCACGCTGGTGCGTGAAGACGGGATGGAAGGTGACGTGTTCTCGCTGATTGGGCCACAGAAATACAATGTGCCCTGGAGAGATTTGGAAAAACAAGGCTGGATTGCCACCGCCATCTGCCACGAAATCCGCGTGCCGCTCGCCGAAAGCGCCCGGATGGAGTACGCAGTCTCTGAACAGCGCAATAAGTATTCCATCGCAGCGCACAATTCCAAAAAACTGCCGGTTTTGCAGGCTATTTTGGAGCGGCATATCGGTGAGAACATCCTGGTCATCGGGATGTACCTCGACCAGCTGGACGAAATCGCCGCGCTGTTGCAGGCTCCGCTGATCAACGGGCAAACGCCGGTGAAAGAACGCGAAAAACTCTACGAGAAGTTCCGTACCGGGCAAGTGAAAACGCTGGTGGTCTCAAAAGTCGCCAATTTTAGCATCGACCTGCCGGATGCCAGCGTGGCGATTGAAATCTCTGGCATGTTCGGCAGCCGCCAGGAGGAAGCCCAGCGCCTCGGGCGGATTTTGCGCCCCAAAAGCGACGGCGCAATGGCGCACTTCTACACCATCGTCACCCGCGAAACGGTTGACCAGACCTTCGCCGCCAACCGGCAGCGCTTCCTGACCGAGCAAGGCTACAAATATGAGATTTTATACGAGAACGAAGTGATATGAACCAGCCCATCCTGCATGAGAACCTGCCCCTGATCGAAATCGCCGATCCCCTAATTCTGGACGGCCTGTATGGCGACCCGCGCGCGGCGCAATATTTGCTGACCCGGCTTGGCCCCAGCGTGGCGATTGTCGCCCCCGGCGAAATGGACAACCTACTGGCGCGTTTGCTCAAACTGGGCCATACACCCAAAGTGCTGGAGGCTTGAGCCATGCCGCGTTATTTTGATGATGCCTTGCCGCAGGTAAACTCAGAAAAATCAAGCCGATGATGAAAATGTGGGGCGAAAAATCCACCAAAATGGGCAAGTACTGGAAACTGTCATCGTCCTGCGCTGCCCTCATGAAAAAGTTTTCCAGGCTGTCATCGCCAGCCCGCTGATGAAATCGCTCCTGAAAGGCTATCTCGCCCCCAACCTGTTGCTCGTAGGCCCTTCCCAATTGGAAGCTCTGCGCCAAAGGCTGGATTGGCTGGGCTGGAAAGTATCCGATCAGTTGCAAGTTGTCCCATTTAGAAAAAGTGGTTCCTGAGGGCTAAAATCTGGGTACACTTTGGCGTTTCTCAATCGCCAGGATGTTAGTTTGGATGATTGGAGAGTGAGGTGGCTACAATCAACGTCTTACCCTGGGTGACAGCCACTTGCGCGTTGTAATGCTGTTCATACCCTTTATTGGTGCTGTTCTTCATAATCCGCGAATCTGGGTCGGTGAAATTGTACTGGTCTTGGTCGTCCCGGCCTGCTTTTGGGGGTTCTCATCAAAATGGGGATTGCTTCGCCGGGAAGAGCATCCTGCTCGCAAGGACAGGCTGTTTTCTGGCCGATTGTCAGCAGACACCTTACGGCCCCCCCCAGCCGACTGGGCAGAAGTCTGAATGCCTTTGCCCCGGCAAGGAACGCTGGCACAGACGGGCATTTTTTATTCTGACTAAACCCGCCTGGGCTGTCAACGACAATTATTAAGAAAACCACATGGCGACAATTAGAAATGCCCATAAGGGATGGATGGGGTGCGGATGGTACGGCTGAGACGTTTGCGAAAATAATACAATCTGCGCTGCTCGAAGCCGGAATCTATTTCGGCTTGTTCGGCCTGGCAGCTATCCTGCTAAAGTAATCCAGCACTACGCCCAGCCGATACGGTAACTTCGAGATTGCTTGTGTGTTACCATAAATACTGAACAACATCTCTAGTGCGGAGGCGAGAGAATGCAGTTTTTATTGGATGCAGGTTTGGTTTTATTGGGCTATTTGGTTGGCTCAATCCCGTTTGGTTTGATCATCGTCAAACTTAAAACAGGCAAAGATATTCGGACTATCGAAAGCGGACGGACCGGCGGCACCAACGCCCTGCGGGCCGCCGGTCTTGGGGCTGGTTTGGCGACTGCCCTGATGGATATTCTCAAAAGCGCAGCGGTGGTTTGGATCGCCCAGGCCCTCACCCAAACCGAATGGGTCTATGTTTTGGCCCCGGTCGCGGCGATTTTAGGACACAACTACTCGGCCTACCTGCCCGAATTTGACGCAAACGGCAAATTCAAACGCCTGCGCGGCGGAGCGGGAGGCGGCCCGGCTGCGGGCGGCGCCCTCGGACTTTGGCCGGTTGCCGGGCTGATCGTGATACCGGTCGGGGCGCTCGTCTTTTTCGGGCTGGGATATGCCTCGGTGACGACCATCAGCGTCGGGCTGACAGCGATTATCGTTTTTGCGGTGCGGGCCTGGCTGGGGTACTCGCCCTGGATTTACGTCTGGTATGGCGTTCTGGCAGAAATCCTGCTGTTGTGGGCTTTACGTCCCAATTTGAAAAAATTATTAAACGGGACAGAGCGGGTGGTGAGCCTCAGCCTGCATGGGCGTATCAAAGCCCGCAAAGAACAAATCAGCGCCGAAGAAGCCGTGCAAGAGATCGAATAACCCAAAAACGGGTAAAATCAAGTGGGCAGCCTGTTTGGGGGCTGCCCACTTTTTATTTTACGTTCGCCAGTGGAAAATTTCAGAGCAGGAGCGCCGCGCTCAGACAGGTTCGACAAGATTCCGCAGTTACACCACTGCGCCTGGATGGGCTCAATTCGTAAAATCGGAATCGATCTTGCCGAAGGAGGCGGGCGCGGTTTGGGCCTGATTTCAAAATGCACGCTGGCGGGTTAATGAAAGGAAACCTGATGGATTTTATAACTGCCGACCTGGCAAAACTATTGATTTCGCTGCTGGCCGGAGCAATTATCGGCTTTGAGCGCGAGATGCACAACAAAAGCGCGGGCTTCCGCACGATTACCCTGATTACGGTGGGCTCGACCCTCTTTACGATGCTGTCGCTGCAACTGGATCAGGAAGCGCGGGTGGCGGCCCAAATTGTGAGCGGGGTCGGCTTCCTGGGCGCGGGCGTGATCCTGTTTTCTGAAGGCAAGGTCAAGGGCCTGACGACGGCCGCTTCAGTCTGGGCTGCGGCTGCAATGGGCATGGCAATCGGCATGGGCCGCTTTGCCCTGGCCGCCTACGCCGGGCTGATGATTTTGGTTGTGCTGTGGTTTTTTGTGCGCATCGATATCTGGCTGAACAAACTTGGGCGCGAAATTCGGACTTACCGCATCAGCGCGGCAGCGATTGAAGAGCTGGTAGGGTTGGATGAGCGATTTAAACAATTGCACATTCGCGTGATCCACAAACGGGAATACAAAACCCCAGATCTGTTCACAGTCGAATGGGAAACCCGCGGAACCCTGGCCCACCAAAAAGAATTTACGCGCGATGCGATCCGCAACCCACAAATTATCTCTATCGATTATTAAAGCCTGGCGCGCGCAAGCAGCTCTGCGCAGGCCAGCGGATATTCGCCGCCGCGGCCGCTCTCGTCCGTATCCCACCAGGCCGAAAGCAGGCAGTGAGACAGCCCCCAATCGCGCAGGTGGGCGGCAGGCAGGCCGAGCTGTTCGCTCAAAATCGAAAGACGGCGTTCTGTCATTTCCAGAGGATTGGCGGCTTTCAGCAATTCGTCCCAGGGATTAATCAGGAACGGCCCGACCTCGTAGCCGGGCGGCCCAAGCACGCCTTTCGGGTCGATTGCCAGCCAGCCGCGCTCCGAGTTGAGGACGTTGAAATGATGAAAGTCGCCGTGAATCAGCAGGACTGGGTTCGATTTGTGGAGCAGGTCGGGCAAAAGCGACTCAACCCGCGCGACCAGTCCGCCCGGAAACGGGCCTGTCGCGCCGCCGTAACGAGGCCGCAGCTGATCCAGTTCCGCGAACCAGGCCGAAAGGGGGATGAACGGCAGTTCGGGCGGGGCTGGCCGCCAGAGACGCGTCATCACCTGGCAGGCAATCTGAGTCCGGGCTTCATCATCCGCCAGCGAAACCAACATTTGGCCGGGAAACAAACGTTCAAGCAGGAAGGTGCAATTTTCATCATCCGCTGCGAGCAAACGGCAGGCCCCGGCCCCATCAAATAAACGCAGGGCGGCCATTTCGCTAAAAATCTCACGGTTTGGGACGCCGATTTTCAAGACCGCTGCGCTGCCATCGGCCCGGGTTGCGGCGCAGACGTAGTTATAGGAAAGCAAAAACGGCTCGCCGAGGGACAAATCCCAACGGCGGGCCGCTTTGTTTAACAGTTCAGGCAAATCCGCCAGCCAGCGCTCGCCCTGAGCGCCAAAGGAATTGCGGATGTTGCACAGGAAGGTTTCAGGGAGGCGCATCAAAATTAGCAGCCCGGCTATTTTGCCATCTTGTGAGCTAAGGATTGATTGGCGGAAAAACCTTCTCGAGCGCCTCGGGCGCGTACTGTGCGACCATCTCACGGGTAATGCCGTTTTCTTTGCAGATGGCCGCGTACAGGTCAACGCTTGGGCGGCGGATACGGGCCTGGGTCTCGACGTCCAACCCCCACAGGCCGAAGCGCTGCGTCCAGCCGCGTTCCCACTCAAAGTTATCGACCAACGACCAGTGGAAATAGCCCTTGACCGGGAAGCCGTAATTGACCGCCCGCCAAACCTGGTGCAGGTGCTGGACGAGGTAACGCGGGCGCATCTTGTCGTCTGGGTCTTCGACGCCATTTTCCGTGATCAAAATTGGCAGGTTGGGGTAGGTTTTCGCCATCCACTCAATCGACTGGTACAGCCCTTCCGGGATGTTGGCGATGAAGTCGGTCGCGCTCAAGTCTGAATCCGGCGGGTAGTAGCGTTTGCCGAATAACTCTTTGACGTTGGCGATCTCAAATTTGACGGTATCGACCGAATAATAGTTCAGGCCCAGAAAATCCTGGGTGTTTTTCGCTTCAGGGATCGAGAAATTGCCAATTGGGGTGCGCATGACGCCGGTCGAAATCCCGCTCGGGAAGGCCATGTTGATGCCGTTATATTGAATATTTCGCATCAAGCGGTCGAGCGGCGACCAGGGGTTGGCGGCCAGCATCGGGCGGTAATGGAGGGCATAGCCGGCGCGCGCCTCCGGCTGGATTTCGTGAATGGCGCGATAGGCCGCCGCGTGACCGCGCAGCATGTTCGCCAAAACCAGCATGGCGGTCTTCAGGCCCTTGTGGCAGGCCGGGAAATCTCCGGCGACATATCCGCTGAGCGCATACACATTCGGCTCGTTGATCGTCGTCCACAGGCTGACATATTCCTTGAGGGCTTCAACCGTTTTGCGCACAAATTTCTCGAACAGGGCCACAACTTCGGTTTTCTCCCAGCCGCAGCGCTCGTACAGCCAGAGCGGATCCGTGAAATGGTGGAGTGTGACCATCGGCGTAATGCCGCGTTCGACCATCCCGCGCGCCATCGCCCGGTATTTTTCGAGCGCGTCCTCGTCCCAGCGGTCTGGCTCCGGCTGAATGCGGCTCCACTCGACCGAGAAGCGGTGCGCGTTCTGGCCGGTTTCAGCAGCCCGATCCATATCCTCGCGCCAGCGTCCGCCCCACCAGTCACAGGCCAGGCCCGAAAGGTGTTTGGTGTGGCCTTCCTGCTCCCAGCGATGCCAATTGTTGTTGGTATTGTTGCCCTCGACCTGGTGGGAAGCCGTGGCCGTGCCCCATAAAAACCCTCGCGGAAAGTGATATGCGGTCATGCTGTTCCTCTTTTCCCGGAATCAAAAATCTTTGCGAAGCAGCCGATGGCCCATGCTTTTGACCAAAATCAGGAGTTTTTAGATTCCGTTTTCTGCCTCGCCATCAAGGCCAGATACAAGGCCACCGATCCGGCCACCGCCGCATTCAGCGACTCAATCTGGCCGCGCATCGGTAATTTCATCAGGATATCGCACGATTTCGCCACCAGCAGACGCATGCCCTCGCCCTCCGAGCCGACGACGAGGCCCAAAGCGCCATCCAGCCGAACCTGCTCCGCAGCCGTCGCCCCTTGGCCGCCTTCCAGGCCAACGATCCAGGCCCCGGCCTTTTTTAGCTCCTGGATGGCCTGGTGCAGATTGGCCTGGGCCACCAGCAAATGTTCGCTGGCCCCCGCCGAAGCGTTGACCACTGCCGGGGTAACGGTGACGGTTTGGCGCAGTGGAATCACGACTCCATGCGCCCCGACAATCTCGGCTGTGCGCAGCAGGCTGCCAAAATTCTGCGGATCGTTGAGCGTATCCAGCAAAAGCACGAAGAGCGGTTCAGAACGTTTTTCGGCCAGTTCAAAAATGTCGGTCAATTCGCGGTAGGGGTAGGCCGAAGCCTCCAGCAGCACACCCTGATGGTTGGCATTGACCTTGTCCAAGCGAATACGTGGGGAACGCCGCACCGGAATTTTGCGCTCCGCCGCCATTTTTATAATTTCAGACAAACGGCCTTTTTCCTGGGCGCCTTCGGCCACTTCCAAGCCAAAGACATGCCGGCGCCTGGCGCGCAAAGTCTCGTAAACTGCATTTCGTCCGTAGATGATTTCTTTCATATTGTTCACATACCTGCCTCACGCAACACCTGCCCTGGCGGGGTCGCAATGGACGCCAAGATCATTTAATTTTTTAGTTTTCTTTGCGCAATTTGCGACATTGCGTGAAAATCGTTCTTAGCGGCTCTCCGTGAAAAAGAGTTTAATCCGGCAAACCGTTGGCTACTCGGATAATACCACCCCGAATAAGTTGGGTATTGAAGTTGATGAGCAAACCCAACCGTTTACCCGTCAATTTCAGATAGGTCAGCAATTGCTTGGCATAAACCGGGTGCATTTGCTCAACCGATTTCAATTCAAGGATGAGCAAATCTTCGACAATCAAATCCGCGCGAAAAGCATCGCGGACAACCAAATCATCATAAATTACCGGGACAACCACCTGCCGCTCAACGCGCAAGCCGCGTTTGCGTAGCTCATACTCCAAAATCATTTCATAGGCCGACTCAAGCAAACCTGGTCCCATTTTTACGTGGATATGATAGACAGCATCAACAACGATTTTGGCTACTTCATTTTCAGTCATAGCTTAACTCTCTCAGCAAGGGCTTTTATTAAATTTCACACAAAGGACGAAGGTTTTTGAATTGCCTTGGGTTTTCTTTGCGCACTTTGCGTCTTTGCGTGAAAATCGCTCTTAGCTGCTCTCCGTAAAAAACTCTTGAGAACAAAACCTTAAGCCTCGCGCAAAGCCGCAAAGGACGCCAAGTTTTTGAATTGCCTGGTTTTCTTTGCGCACTTTGCGTCTTTGCGTGAAAATCGCTCTTAGCTGCTCTCCGTAAAAAAACTCTTGAGAACAAAACCTTAAGCCTCGCGCAAAGCCGCAAAGGACGCCAAGTTTTTGAATTGCCTGGTTTTCTTTGCGCACTTTGCGTCTTTGCGTGAAAATCGCTCTTAGCTGCTCTCCGTGAAAAAACCTAATCATCACCCAGTTTCAGGACGGCCATAAACGCGTCCTGCGGAATTTCGACATTGCCGACCATCTTCAAACGTCGTTTCCCTTTTTTCTGCTTTTCGAGCAGTTTTTTCTTGCGGCTGATGTCGCCGCCGTAACACTTGGCGAGCACATCCTTGCGCAGGGCCTTGACATTGGCCCGGCTGATGACCCGCCCCGCTGAATAAGCCTGAATCGCGACATCGAACATCTGGCGCGGGATAATTTCCTTCAACTTGGTTATCAGGGCCTGGCCCTTATGATAGGCGTCCTTGTTGTGGACAATCGCCGCCAGCGCATCGATCGGGTCATTGTTGACCAAAATTTCCAGCTTTTGAAGGTCATCCAACCGATACTCCAGAAACTGATAATCCAACGAAGCATAGCCCTTGGTACGGCTCTTCAACTCATCAAAAAAGTTGACAATCAACTCAGCCAGTGGAATTTCAAAATCGAGCTGCACCCGGTGCGGAGCCGGATAGTGCTGCTGCTTAAAAATCCCGCGCCGTTTGGTGACCAGATCCATAATCGTGCCGTAATAATCGGTTGGCGTAATAATCTCAATCGTCATCCACGGCTCACGGATTTCAGAGACCCGGCCTTCGTCGGGCAGTTCAGCGGGAGAATCGATCAGCAGCGTTTCACCCGTCACCGTCACCACCTCGTACTCGACCGAGGGCGCGGTAAAAAGCACATCCAGGTCATACTCGCGCTCGATCCGCTCCTGGATAATTTCCATGTGAAACAGCCCCAGAAATCCGGCCCGGAAGCCAAAACCAATCGCCTGCGAAGTCTCAGGCGCATAGGTCAGCGAGGCATCGTTGAGCTGCAGTTTTTCGAGCGCATCCCGCAAATCGGTGTAATCTTCGGCATCGACCGGGTAGATCCCGGCAAAAACCATCGGTTTGGGATGGAAATAACCCGGAAGCGGTTCTGCCGCAGGAGCATTGGACTTGGTGACGGTATCGCCCACGCGCGCCTCGTGGACCGTTTTCAACCCGGTAGCGATGTACCCGACCTCGCCAGCCTTTAACACGCTGACCGGTTTCATGCCCGGCGAGAAAATCCCGACTTCGATTGGCTTGACATCCACCCTGGTCGCCATCATGCGGACGGTATCGTTGATCGAGACTGAGCCTTCAACCACGCGCACATAACAGATGACGCCTTTGTAAGAGTCATAATGCGAATCGAAAATCAGCGCGCGCAAGGGTTTGTCGTCTTCGCCGGAAGGCGGTTTAACCTGCGCGACGATGGCCTCGAGCACCTGGGCCACGTTCAAGCCGTCCTTGGCCGAAATCTGAATCACATCCGCCGCGTCGCCGCCGATCAGGGCCGCAACATCCTCCGCCACGTCGTCTGGGCGGGCCGAGGGCAGGTCGATTTTGTTGATAACGGGGATAATTACCAGGTTGGCTTCGACGGCCTGGTAGAGATTGGCTAAAGTCTGGGCTTCGATGCCCTGGGTCGCATCCACCACCAACAGGGCGCCCTCGCAGGCATTCAGGGCGCGGCTGACCTCGTACCCGAAATCGACATGGCCGGGGGTATCGATCAGGTTCAGTTCATAGTCCTTGCCATCGCTGGCCCGGTAATTCATCCGCACCGCCGAAGCCTTGATGGTGACGCCTTTTTCGCGCTCCAAATCCATGCTGTCCAGCACCTGGGCGGTCATGTCACGATCAGAGATCGTGCCCGTGATTTGGAGCAGGCGGTCGGCCAGGGTCGATTTGCCATGATCCACATGGGCGATAATACAAAAGTTACGAATATAGTCGGTCATACTTCTCTTTCATCGTTTATAAAGTAGTGTGCATGCGCTTGAGGATCGTGCGCCACTCGGCTTCAACTTCCAGCTTGTAGTTCATTTCGTGCGCGCGGCGGCGCATAATCTCAAGGACGCGTTCATCTTCCCCGGCATCGAGCCAAAACCCGTGCCTGCCTTCCAGGCACAGCTCCAGCTTCAGGCTGTAGAGGCGATACTGAAACTCGACCAACGGCCTGCCGCAGGTCGGACAAGCAAAATCTGTCACACTTTGGCGGTGGAGCAAAGAGCCTTTCAGCTGATCCTGATCAAACGCGACATCTTCGAGCCGGTCAAGTTCATCAGAATCGAGCCACATTCCCCGGCAGTTGGGACAGCACTCGACCTCCATCATTCCTTTGTAGGATTTGTGAACCAACAGGGCAGCACATTTTGGACAATTCATCAGTTTTATTCCATTTATAAAGCGAGGCTATTATACTTGCACTCCGGGCCGCCATCGCCGGCTCTCGCAGAATTATCAGGATAACCCGAAAACATGTCTCCCCAACGCAACAAAAAAAGCCTGCGGGCCGTTAACATCGGCCTGGCTACCAACATTCTTCTGGCCGCGCTCAAAACCGGGGTCGGGATTGTGGGCAACAGCCCGGCCCTGCTGGCGGAGGGGATTAACTCGACCTCGGACGTGGCCTATTACCTGGTCGCAAGCGTTTTTGTGCGTCTGGCAAACAAACCCGCCGACAATGAACACCCCTACGGGCACCGCCAATTGGAAAGCATCGCCTCGGTTGTGGTTGGTTCGTTTGTGGTTGCGACCGCCATCGCTGTTTTCTGGGACGCGATTAACAAAATCTGGAATTTATTTTCAGGCGGGCTAAACAGTTACCAGGGCGCAACGCCGCTCGCTTTGTGGGTGGCGCTTTTCACGGTCCTGCTTAAGGTGTTTTTGACAATTTACATCGGGCGATTGGGGAAAGAAACTCGCAATCCGGTTGTCCAGGCCATGGCTTATGACCACCGCAACGACCTGTTTTCGGCTTCAGCGGCCTCGCTGGGGATTTTTCTCGGTCAGCGCGGCCTGCCGTGGGTCGATCCGCTGGCCGGGGCGTTGGTGGCCCTGCTCATCCTGCGCACCGGAATCTACATCTTACGCGAGTCTTCCGTGGAGTTGATGGATGCCGTGCCCAGCAAGCAACTGGCCGTCCAAATTGCAGAAATTTTGCTGGATATCCCAGGCGTCAAACAGGTCGAAGAGATTCAGGCCCACCGCTTTGGCCCGCACCTCGTCCTCAACCTCACGATCGGCGTTGATGGTGAGATGACCATCCGCGAAGGGGATGAGATCGCCAACAAGGTCGAATTTCTGCTTTGCCGGGTGGTTTCTGATGTTCGGAGAGTGCATGTCCACTACCACCCAGCCCGCAAATCGCGGACAGGTATGGGCATCGATGAAATTCTGGCTGAATCGCGCCGACGGGTGGACGAGCCGGAAGAACCGCTTTAGCAAAGCCGGGCCTGCGCTGCCATCCTTCGACAAGCTCAGGACAGTTTGGACGGGCTTTTTCGGCTCTGGGGGGAGAGATGGAGGACTGTCGCGAGAGGCCTATTCGCCCGCAATTTCAGGGGCTGAATTTCCCAGAATGTGCGCAACCTGTCCCGGAATATCCAGGCTCTCGGCTGGATTTAAATCCAGCCACGCCAAAAACTCGACATTGCCTTTGGGCCCCAAAAGCGGAGATTTTTCCAGCCCGCGCAGGCTGTAGCCACATTCGACCGCAAACCCCAACACATCCAGCAAAATTCGGGCATGAATCTCAGGGTCGCGGATGACGCCTTTGTGTTTGGCCGACTCTTTGCGCCCGGCTTCAAATTGGGGCTTGATCAGGGCAATCAGGGTGGCCGCATCTGCGCACGCCAGGGGGCTAAACCACTTTTGGATGACCGGCAGCAAAACTTTCAGCGAGATAAACGAAGCGTCACAAACCACCCATTGGACGGGTTCGGGCAGAGATTGGACAAAGCGGGCATTGGTCTCTTCCATGACCATCACGCGCGGGTCGCAACGAATCTTCCAGTGCAGGATGCCTTTGCCAACATCGATGGCATAGACTTTGGCCGCGCCATGCTGGAGCAGACAATCCGTAAATCCGCCGGTCGAAGCGCCGACATCGGCGCAGGTCTGCCGGGCGGGGTTGAGCGAAAACGCTGCGAGCGCGCCCAGCAGTTTTTCGCCGCCGCGTGAGACAAAGCGCGGGCCTGAATCGACGGCCAACTCCACATCCGGCAAGAAACTGGCAGAAGCCTTATCCACCACCTGGCCGTTAACCCGCACCTGCCCGGCCATGATAATGGCCTGGGCTTTGGCCCGGCTTTCAGCCAGGCTGCGCTCCATCAGCAGCAAATCCAGACGAGTTTTTTGCATGGGCGTATTTTATCATCCCAGGCGGGGCAGGAATTCGGCATTCGGCATTCGAGATTGGGTAATCGATATTAGAGTATCCAATCTTGCGCATCCAATTCACCATTCTGGATTAAAATACCCTCCTGTTCAAAGCCCTGCTCAAAACCATGCGCCCAAAACAGTGGACCAAAAGCGTCTTTCTGCTGGCCGTTTTTTTTAAACTTATCCTACCAGATTTCCAATGCTCAAATTTTGTATACTGAAGTTAGCAGCCTATCGGAGAACCGATTTAATTTGTTAAACTGAATAACATGCTTGGTGATTGAAGACGAAATTGCCTTTCGAAAAGCCCATTTGGAAAACCTGGCAAGTGCCAAAGTCGTTATATTAAGATAAACCTTTTGAAGACAGGCCCTGCCTGCGCCAGTGCCGCGGCACAGGTGAGCGGAGCGTCCTTCAGCGTAGTCGCCAGGCCGGGCGACTCTTGCCACTCACACAAAAAAACGCGCCCTCCGGCAACGGAGGGCGCGTCAGCGATCTTCACCTTTTCAGGATAAATTATTTCAACGCCATTGTAGCCCTTGAGAACAGGATTCTAGGGGCGTTTGTCAAGCGTTAAAGAGACCTCAATTTGCTGGCCGTCGCGCAGCACGCTCAGAACCACCTCGTCGCCGGGGCCTTTGTTCGAGATCAGGTAACGCATCAAATCTTCATAAAATTTAACCGGGCGGCCATCGATCGCAATCACCAAGTCTCCACCTGCCAAGAGGCCGGGGATGGAGGTTTTCTGGCTGCCGCCGCGCAAACCGGCCCGCTCTGCCGGGCTGTTGGGCTGAACCTCAGTAACATACAGGCCGGTCGGTTGGGGCAGGTCCAGGGCTTGGATCGCTTCGAGAGAAAAGTCGCTGATCGAGGCAATTCCCATGTAGGGGTAATCGTACTTGCCATTCTCGATAATGCCCGGGGCGACGCGCTTAATGATATTGACCGAAATCGCAAATCCGATCCCGGAATTGACCGGTTCGCCCTGGCTGGTGCTGGATACCGTCCGAATGGCGCGGTTAACGCCGATCACTTCACCCTGCAAATTGAAGAGCGGCCCGCCAGAGTTGCCGGGGTTGATGGCGGCATCCGTCTGAATCAGGTCCGCAGCGTTGAAAATACCGCCGCCCGGGGCCTGACGGTCTGAAGGCAGCGTCCGCCCGAGGGCCGAGACAATCCCGGTTGTCATGGTTCCGCTCAGGCCAAAGGGATTGCCGATCGCAATCACCGTCTGGCCGACCTTAAGCGCGTCCGAATCGCCGAGCGGCAGCGGGGTCAACTCTTGCGCGGCAACATCCACCTTGATGACCGCCAAATCCGAATCCAGGTCAACCCCGCGCACCTGGCCGTAGGTCCGCAAACCAGAAGGGAAAACGACCTCGATCTGGGTGGCATTCTCAACCACATGATAATTGGTGACGATATGGCCCTGCTTGTCGTACACAAAGCCGGATCCCTGGCCGCCGCCCGAGGCAGTTAACACCTGAATCGAAACAACGCCCGGGTAAACGTTCTCATACAACGAAACCAACTGGGCCTGGCCTTCCAGCAAATCGGCGCTGACCACAACCGGGGCAGCCGGCTGAACCCAGACAGGGCTGGGGATGGAAATGGGCGGACGGCTGATCTCTGGCACAAATACGCCACAGGCCAGGCTAGCCAGCAAAAGTACGCTACTTGCAACCAATAAAGCCAGTTTTCTGTTCATACAATACTCCTAAATTTTAAATTAACGTTAGGGTTTGCGCGCCTCTTCGAGCAGTTTCTTTTGGTGATCGCTCAAGTTTTTAGGGATTTGCACCTTGACCCTTACATATAAATCGCCTTTGTTTTCGGGCGATTTAACTTTTGGCATTCCACGCCCTGCCAGGCGGATTAATTGCTCTGGCTGGGTGGAGGCCGGAATGGTCATGCGGATTTTAGTGCCCAACGTCTGGACTTCGGCCTCGCCCCCCAAAAGCGCTGTAAAAACATCCACGCTGACGGTCGTGTGCAAGTCGTCATCCTTGCGCTCAAAATTTTCATTTTTCTCAACGTTGATTTTCAGATAAACATCCGAACCATCAGCGGCGGCCCCAGCCGCGCGCACTTTGGAGCCAGTTTTGACCCCGGCCGGGATGCGGACGGTCACGCGTTTGCCGCTGCCTTGAAGGATGCGGCTGGTTCCGGCGTAGGCTTCCTGCAACGAGATCGAAACCGGCTGCTCATTTTGACGGGCCATGCGCGGGCCGCGCACGCTGGCCGCGCCGCTGCTGCCCGGCATCCCGCCAAAGATGGCGCTGAAAAAATCCGAAAAACCGCCGCTGCCGCCGAAGATATCTTCCACACTGACCTGCCCCGCTCCGGGCCGGCCTCTGCCGGGTTGGGCGCTTGTCCACTGGTTCCAGTCAAATCCACCGGCGGGCGCGCCGCGCCCCTGCCACGAGGAATAAGCCGATCCGAGTTGGTCATAACGGGCGCGCTTCTCAGCATCAGAAAGCACCTGGTAGGCTTCATTCACTTCTTTAAAGCGCTCTTCCGCCTGTTTATCATCCCTGTTTCGGTCGGGGTGATGTTTCATCGCCAGTTTGCGATACGCCGAGCGAATTTCCTCTGCGCTGGCAGTCCGCGCGACGCCCAAAACCTGATAGTAGTCTTTGTAATCCATTTATTGATTGTATGCTTCTGACTGCTGGCTTGCAAGCCAGGCAGGGCGAGTCTAATACAACTCTTATTGATTAAGCGATAGCCCGCTATGTCTTGTGGACATAGCGGGCTATCTTGAGGGGGGAGGGACACCATCTTTGGCCGGCATGGGGGGGGCATGCAAACCATTTTCGATGGACAACCTCTGCGATACCAGTAAAGGGGGGGGGCAGATGTTGTAAAAACAATATACAACCTTTTCGGTCTGTTTTGTATTAATAAACCATTAGAGTTTTGTCTGGTCTTTGGCGTTTCTTTCGCCAAACAAGGTCAGCCACTCTCCCAGCTCGGTTTCCGTCAGGCTGCTGTTTTTCTCGGCGGAGGGCGGCCCGGCCCGCAGGGTGCTGATGACCTGGGCCGCAAACTGTTCGGATGGAATGACTTCGGCCCGGGCGGCGCGGGCCTCAGCCTGGATTTGGCGGTCGGAGCTGACCACGCTCCAGTTTTTGGCAGTTTTTCCCAGCGCGCGCAATCGGCGGGCGATGGCGGCATCGGCCGTCAGGCCGGCCCGCACAAAATGGGCTTTGAGCAAGCCAATTTTACGGGAGCCAGCCTGAAGGGCGGGCGCTCCGTCGAAATACACCTCCAGGCCGGTTTTTCGGCTCAGGCGGCAGAATTCGTTCAGGCGCGCGACCAATTCCATTTCATCATCAAAAGAATCAAGCCGCAGGCCTATTTTGGGAATCAGGTTGTGTCCGTCGATCAGGATTGGCATGAAAGTATTATAGTAGATTATGGGCGGGACAGCCGCCTGGCGCTTGAAAATTACGGATTGGGGCTGGTCGGCGCTCCAAAAACACTGTAGAATCCAGGCACTATGAAAAAAGAATCACAACCCAGAAAATTTATCGGCACTGTTTTATTTATGGTTGGCATTCTACTGGGGGCGCTGCTCGTGGGTGGTTTGGCCTGGTCAGATTTTGAAGCTATTTTCTATGGCTTGCCCCAACTCACCAGCAACCCTTTACCTGGCTTTTCCTGCCCGGCCCTGATGACGCGCAACGAAACGGCCAGCCTGCGGGCCACCCTTCGAAATGAGACGGATCGGCCAATTGCCCCGGTTGTACGGGTGGAAATCAGCACGGCCGGCCTGCCCCAATCCGAGCGCAGCAAGGTGGC
>JAVEWN010000021.1:0-38812 GCA_034004515.1 Anaerolineales bacterium
TTAGCCGGTTTCGTGATTGCTCTGGGCGATTTTAGCATTGTGATGTTTTGCATGCTGTTCCCAAACGGGAAATTTACCCCAAAGTGGGTCAAATATTTCACGCCGCTGCTGGCCCTGACGGTTTTGAACCTGTACGCCATCCCGGCTTCGCCGCTCTACTATCAAAAACTGAATGGCTACGCTTCGCTCGGGATTATGCTGGCCTGGTATTTGTTAGGTGCCGTCATTTTTTCGTATCGCTATGCCCGCCAGAGCAGCACCTTGCAGCGCCAGCAAATCCGCTGGGTGATGATCGGCCTGCTGGGGCCTCTGGCGTGGTTCATCCTCTTCAACGCACTCGATATCACCCTCGGGCTGGTTGCGAGCGCGCAGCAGGCCTATTCCTGGCGATTCGCCGCCCAATTGGCGGGGGTCTTCCTGTTCCTGATGCTGCCGGCCTCGATCACAATTTCAATTGCCCGCTCAAAATTGTTCGATATCGACCTGCTGATCAACCGTTCGCTGGTTTATCTGGGGCTGACGGTTGGGTTGGGCCTTGTTTTTGGCGGAGTTCTGCTGGGCGTGCCGCTCATCTTCCGTACCATCAACCGCGGCGACCAATCCTTGCTGGCAGTAGCCGCCTCGGCCCTGGCTGCCGGGGCGCTCTTCCAACCGGCGCGCCGCAAACTGCAACATTTTGTCGATAACTTCTTCTATAACATTAAAATCGATTACCAAAAAACCCCGGTGGAACTGCGCAAGAACGGCGATCCGCTTGAAAACAGCACGCTCTCCTCTTATCGCAAATTGAAACTGATCGGGCGCGGCGGCATGGCCGATGTCTATCGCGCCGAAAGCCCGACCCACGGCCGCCCGGTCGCCATCAAGGTCCTGCCGCCTTCTTTCGCCGAAGACGAGCAATTCAAACGGCGCTTCATGCGCGAAGCAGAAATCATCGCCGCGCTGGATCACCCCAATATCGTAAAAATCTTGAATTATGGCGAAGAAAACGGGACATGCTACATCGTGATGGAATATCTGGATGGGCCCGACCTGCGCAGCCTGCTAAAAGAGAACAAGCGCATCGCTCTGGCCGACATCCTGCCACTGCTGCGAGATACAGCCTCCGCCCTGGACTATGCCCACTCTTGCGGGCTGGTACACCGCGACATCAAACCCTCCAATATCATGCTCGATTCGTCCAGCCTGCCCTTGCGGGCCGTCTTGACTGATTTCGGCATCGCCAAGATCGCCGACGCTCATACCAAAATCACCGCGACGGGTGTCCTGGGCACTTTCGACTACATCGCCCCTGAGCAGATCCAGGCATCCGGGGAGGTGGACGCCGCAGCCGACCAATACGCTCTGGGTGTGATGATCTACCAGATGCTGACCGGGAAATTGCCTTTCGAGCGGCCCAATACCGGCGCGCTTCTGCTGGCGCACCTCACGGCCCCACCGCCCGATGTGCGTGAAAGCCTGCCCGAAACAGCGCGTCATGTAGCCTACGCCATCCAACGCGCCATGGCAAAAAATCCCAAAGACCGTTACGCCAGCGTGGGAGCATTTTACGAGGCCCTCGAAAGCGCGTAAAAGGCTCACCAAATAAAAATCCCGCCCAAAATTTGGCGGGATTTTTGATTTTTAACTCCGGCGCTTACTGGCTTATATCTTCGACGTAATCCACCACCGGCCGGCAGCCAGACAGGAAGTTATCGGCTACATTCTTCCAGGTCAGTTCCAGGCCATTGGCATGGGCCACCTGAACAGCGTCTGCCAGGCAGCCTGCGCCGCCGTTGTAGTTGGCCAGGGTGAAGCGCCACAGGTCTTCATAGCTGGCATTCTCTCCAGCCGGGTTGCCGGTTACATTTTCGATGATTTGCCCGGCCTGTTCGCAGTTTGCCAACAAGGTGCGCGCAAAGATGGTCACGCTATAATCCGCCTGTTCGATATCAATCCCAAGCGGACAATCGACGCAAGTGGCATCGACGCTTTGCAGGAGCGCGCCGCGCAAGAGGGCCTGGTCTGCGCTCGCCAGGCTGGCATAGCCGTTGGCTTTGCAGACGGATTTATCCAGGAACAGGGGGCAAAACTCATCATAAAAAGCGGGATTCCACATCAGGGTCGTATCTGCGCCGTGATCGGTCAGCTGCCCCAGGCCAACATCGTCGCGCAGGCTGAATATCCCCGGCCAAAACTGGCTTTCACGGCTAAAAAGATTTTTCAGCAACTGGGCCGGGACTTCTCCCTGGCGGGCCACGTCAAAAATAAGCGTATCGAACCGATTTTGCCAATCGACCACCGCCAGGTTGGCCGCTTCAACCCCACAGGGCGTGGCGCTGCCATCAGCATAGACGCCGCCATCCAGGCAGGCCTCAACATTCACCGCGCCCTGCTGAATCAGATTGCCAGCCAGGTAAACATAAGAAACGTCAGATTGCAGCTCTTGGGGATCTTCGGGCGTCAGTAACCAGGCGGGCAGCCCTTCAGCAGGAGGAAAAGACTGCCAGGCCACTGAGCAAGTCGCATTGGGTTTACCCCTCCATTGCGAGCTAAGCACATCGATGTAGCGTTTTTGGACCAGGCGCTGGCTATCCTCCGTCGTCATCACGCGGATGGTGGCCTCAAAGGTCGGGCTTGTATCGCCATAACTTGAAGCAGCCCAAAAGATGATGTTAATGCCCTCAGCCGCGGTCGCGTTCAGTAAAAAATCACAACGGGCGCCGTCGCAGGCAAACGCATCCGCGCCAACCAAGCCCTGAATACGGGTGATAGACTCGCCTGAAAGCGGTTCTTCGCCCGTCAGCACCAGGCGCGGAAATTCATTGGTACACCAGCCGTTTGAGTCTTCGTCGCAATCTTCAAGGGAAACCCAAACCTGCGCATCCGGCAGCGGAACAATTACTTCCCGCTCGATTGTTTTCTCGTCAGACAGTTGCCAATAAAACCCTTTGCAGAGCCAGTATTCTTCCAAATCGCAGGCTTGTGATTTTTTGACCCACTCATCATACAGGGTTTTGCCGCAGACGTTGAAAACCTCGTTATGAGTGGGCAGGCCTTCATGTTCAACCGAAAGCCGGCAGTGGATTTCATTATCCTCCCAGGCCGTCAGCCACCAATCGAAGACCGTTACCTCCACCTGGATGGTTGTAAAGCGATCCGGGCCGCCGGGTTGCTCCTCCACGGCGCGCCCGGACGCATAAACCGCTCCGCGCGCGCCGCCCAAAAGCAGGACGGCCAACGTAAGCCCCAGCAGGAAAAACGGAAGTCGAAAACGCAGATGCGCCATATTAAAAACGAGTCCGCTTCAATTATAGCGGACTCGCGCGCAAAAAGCTATTCTTTTGTTTCAAACTTTTGCAGGTCTTCTTCGTCAGACAGCAGCAGTTTCCAGCGCAGCCACAGGTAAACCAGGTAGCCAAAAAAGGTCACGCTAAAGATGATATATCCGGCCAGCATATAAGACATGGTATTGGGCGTATCCATTTTTACTCCTTTAGTCCAGGGCTTTCAGTTTAAGTTGCTCCACCCGATTTGCAAGCGAAGCCAGGCGCATCCGATGCCAGAAGATGGTCACAAAGATGACCGAAAAGGCGATAATGGAAAAAAACATGGTCTGGAGCATGGCCGGGGCCATATTGAATCCGCCTTGGGCCTCGGCGCTGCCCGAACCGATCACGACCGGGTGAATGGTGCGAAAAAGCCGGATGGAGACAAAAGTAACCGGGACGCTGATCCCGCCCAAAAGGGTGTAAACCGCGCCGAAACGAGCGCGTTTTTCAGGGTCTTCGATGCCCTGGCGCAAGAGCAGGTAGGCCAGATAAATCATCTCAAGAATGGCGGCGGTGGTCAGGCGCGGCTCCCAGGTCCACCAGGTGCCCCAGATCGGGCGCGCCCAGATGGAACCGAGCACAATCGCGATAAAGAAAAATACCAGGCTGATTTCAACGGCTGCGACGCTAATCGCATCCCATTTCAGGTCTTTCTTCCACAGGTAGATGATCCCGGCGACGGCCGCCATCACAAAACCGAGCATGCCGACCCAGGCCGTGGCAACATGGAAGTAAAAAACACGCTGAACAGCACCCATCACCGCTTCAAGCGGCGCATAAACCAGGGATGCGTAATACGAAGCACCCAGCAGCAGCACGGAAACAACGTTCAGGGCAACCAGGGCACGGGGTTGAGGGGACATTTCAACTCTCCAAAAGTATGAATTTTACTCTTCGACCACATAATCGAAGAACATAAACGCGGCGGCGATAAAAATAATATCGTAAACGATCAGCAGGTTCAGCCAGGGCATTAACTCGCCGACCGGGAGACCGGCCAGAAAGCCCTTACTGGCCTGCACCGCTGAGACCAAAACCGGAATCACGACCGGAAAGAGGAGAATTGGCAGAAGCACATCACGGGTGCGGCTTTGGATGGACATCGTCGCGAGCAGCGTGCCGACCGCCACATAACCAATCGAGCCAAGCAGGATTACGCCAAAAAAACCGAGGTTGAAAAAATTTTTCGGATTATATAAAACATAGTAAATCGGCAGGACAATGATTTCAACGATCAGCATAAAAACCAGATTGCTAATCACTTTGCCCAAGTATATCGCTGAACGGTCGACCGGGGCCAAGAGCAGGCCGTCAAGGCAGCCGCCATCTTTTTCAATCGCCATGGAACGGTTCAAGCCAAGAGTTCCGGCAAAGGCAAAAGTGACCCACAACACGCCTGCCGTGACGGATTCGCGCGCCTCGCGATCCAGTTCAAGCGCAAAATTAAAAACCAGAATGACCAGCATTGCAAAAATCAGCATGGCCGCAAGCAGTTCACGCGAGCGCAGTTCGGCAATCAGGTCTTTCCAGGCAACGGCCCGCACCGCGCCAAAATAATTTTCAGCCGGGCGGGCGGATGTTAGCTTTTCGCTCATAGCGTCAGCGCCTGTTTGTAGAAATCGAGCAGGTTGCCGGCCCCCAGGCTGGCCTGAGAAGCGGAAGCCGTGATCAGGCCGCGCGAAAGGATATCAAAGCGGCTCGCCAAACCTTCTGCGCGCGCCAGGTCGTGGGAGGTCATCACCACGGTCCGGCCCTGAGCCGCCACTTGCCGCAAAACGCCATCCAGCATCTCGGAGGCGTCCTGATCCAGCCCGGTGTACGGCTCATCGAAAAGCATCACTTGCGGGTCGGGCAGCACTGCCCGGCCAATTGCCAGGCGCTGCTGCATCCCGCGCGAAAAAGTGCGCACCAGATCGCGGCGGCGGGCCAGCAGCCCGACCATCTCCAGAACCTGATTGACCCGCTGCGGCAGTTCGGGCAGGTTGTACATCCGTCCGTAGAATTGCAGGTTTTCCTCGGCGGTTAGGTCGCCATAGAGCAGCGGCATGTGCGAGACCACCCCCAGCCGCCGCCGAACCGCCGCCGACTGGGCCGGCAGTTCATAGCCCGCAATGCTGACCCGTCCCAGGCTGGGGCGCGAGAGCGAAGCCAGAATGCGCAAGAAGGTGGTCTTACCGGCCCCGTTTGGGCCAAGCAACGCCACAAACTCACCGCGTTCCACGCGAAAATCCAGCCCGCGCAAGACGGTCTTCAGGCCAAAACGCTTAATCAGTTTCTTGACGATAATCATTACATCTTTTTCAACTGCGTTTTCAACTGAGCGCGGCGCTCGTGATAGGCCGTCTCTGAAAGATTGCCAGCCTTAAACTGGTCGTCGAGGGCCAGAATGGCGTCCAAAATTTCGTCCTGCCCAATTTCAGGCTGAGGGCGCTCGTCTTCGGCCAGGGTTTCCGGGTCGTCTGGAAAGTCTTGCTCCTCTGCCGCGCGGCGGCGTTCGCGCCAGAAAAGATAGCCGCCCACCGCAATCAGGACAATTCCCAGCGCGCCAATCCCGATAATGATATTCTGATTCGAGTTGGGGGCTTCATCGAGCGTTGCCGCCGATTTTGGGCTGCCGGAAAACTCAAACTTAAGTTCCTGCCCGGGCGGCAAAGCCCCGGCCCGATACATTTGGAAGTTAACGCTGCCGCCCATCTGCTGCAAACCAGCGTCTGCCAAGCCGGGGGCGCTGGCCGTCACGCCCTCCGGCACCAAAATCGTCACCGAGCGCGCGCCAAGCGTCAGCGGCAGTGAAAGTTCCTGGGCGCTGCTGCCCCAGAGCCTGGCCAAGCCTGAGGGCGCGCTATACGGCAGATCGTAGGCAAAAACCAGCTGATATTGGCCTTCGCCCGGCAAAACCGTTGTGGTATCGCCAAAACCGTCTTCGGTCATCAAAAAACGTCCGCCCAAAGCGCCATCTTCAAATTCCAGGTTTTCAAAACCCTGCGGCAGGCGAAACGCCACCACCGGCTGCCCTTCACTTGGGGCAACAATGGTCGTCTGAGAAGGATTGTCGATCACGAAAAAGTGAATGATCGTAATCTTCTGCGGGGTACTGAAATCGAGCAAAACATGGGCCTGGGCAATCTCCAACAGGCTTGAGTCGCTGCTTGTGGCATAAATCTCAATCGGCAAATCAAACGCAACCAGCCCATCCTGCACAAAAGCGGCCTCAGAAGCATATTCGAGACCCTCGTAATTGAGCGAAACATAAAAAGCGCGGCCCTCAGGCACTTCAACCTTCTCAAAAAGATAGCGCCCGTCCGCGGCCAGGCTGGCCTCACGGGTGAGCGTTTCGGCAAAACTGCCGCCTGCGCCGTGATCAAAGCCGTGCAAAACCACTTTCAGGCCGGATGGAAGATCAACGCCTGCGCCGCTGCTAACCAGGCCGCTCACCTGGCCGCCATCGACCGGGATGGTTTCACCCGTTTCGGCAGGGGCGTTCGGAAGCGACTCTGCCTCCGCCGGGGCCGCCGCTTCGGGAGTGGACGCGGCGCTTTGAGCGGAATCAGGCGGCGGGGAAACGGCCAAAGGGGCGCTGTAGGCAAAAGTCCGGGCATAGGCCAGGGCGGCGTAAATGTCTGCATCCGCCAATTGACCCTCAAAAGCGGGCATCTCCGGGGCCAAGCCCTGCCGGACACTGCCCGCCCAATCGTCGAGCGAGCGCGAGGCCAGCCATTGCAGATTGGTGAAATCGGCGTTTGGCGCGCTTTTGCCGTTCGGGCCGTGGCAGAGAGCGCAGTTGGCCTCGTAAACGGCTTGCCCGGCGGCCACTTCAGCGGGGCTGGTGCTTAAGCTGTGGGCGTAGGCCACCACATCCCAGCGCTGCGGATCGCTCAGGCTGGCAAAACCGGGCATGAAATTGGTCAGGTTGCCCTGGGTGACAATCCCAAACCAGGCGGCGGGCGCCGCGCGGCGAGCGACTGCCGGTTGAGCGAGCGCGGGCACCTCCACTGAGAGCATGTCTGCCTGCGGGCCATCACCCTGGCCGCCCGGGCCGTGGCAGGGAGCGCATTTTTCGGCGTAGAGCGCGGCCCCTTTGGCAATATCGGGCGCAGCAGCCGGGAAAAGCGCGCCCAGGGTCGGGGCGGGCGCAGGCGGAACATAATCTGGCGGCGGGGTGATGTCTTCAGCCAGCGAGAGGCAACCGCTCAAGGCCAGGCCAAGCAGGGCAACCAGGAAGATAACGCGAAATTTCATAAAAGTCCTTCAGAATATAGAGAAAAAAGTCTTAAGACGACCGGTTTGGGTTTTAACAGGCGGGCAGAATTTAAAGAGGGTTGCCGCAGGAGGGGCAAAATTTGTCCGATTTCAACAAGGGTTTGCCACATTTTGAGCAAAAACCGGCCGTTTTTTCCTTACGCGCGGCGCGCCGGGCGGCGATCAGTTCTTCGATCTGATTCTCTGGGGCAGCGGGCGCGGGGTTTTGCGGGCCGATGGCGGCGTCGCTGCGGCGGGTGGCAACCTCGGCCTCGATCTGCTCTTCAGCGCTGACCGGCTTGGGGGCGGCTTTCGAGCTGGCGGGGGTCAGCTGATCGAGATTGCGGAGCGCATCGGCAGCCTGGCGCAACAAATCGGCGCGCATCGGCGGGTAATCTTCGGCGGGAATTTTGCCGAGGGTGTGGTCAAAATCGAGTTCTTGCAGGGCATTAATCAGCCGGTCGCGTTCAGCCAGCAGCATCGAAACCTGATGCTCTTCCGGCGAGACCAGCTTCATGGCGCGTCGCTCAAAAAAAGGCTGGGCCACGAAAAACGCGACCAGCAAAGACAGGGCCAAAATAAGTAAAATTGCGCCTAATTCCATGAATCACCTTTGTTGGGGTTATTGGCTCAAAAGCCGATCGACCTGTTGCCGAATCTGCGCTTCAGACGGGAAAGGCCCGACCTGAATGTATTGCAAAACGCCGTTCTGGTCGATAAAGTAGGTTTCAGGGACGCCTTTGATCCGAAAAAATTGTGAGATTTTGGTCGCAAGGTCTGGCCCGTTCGGGAAAGTAATCGCAAATTTGGTCAGATAACCGCGCGCTTCGGGTTCGGTATCGACATAATCAATGCCGAGAAATACGACCTCGCCGCCGGGTTCGTAGTAGCGCCAGGCTGATTCGAGGTCAGCCGCTTCCTGTTCGCAGGGTTTGCACCAGGAGGCCCAAAAATTAATCACCACCACTTTCCCGCGCAGTTCGCTAAAGTTGATCTGGGTCTGGCCCTGATAGGTGTAACCGTCAAAAAGAGTCAGGTTGAAATCCGGGATCATCTCGCCCGGCTGAACAGTCCCCTGCTGGGAACGCCGCAAACCGAGGGCAACGATCACCAACAGGACAACCAGCCCCACCCAAACCAAAATCTGCGCCCAAAGCGGGACGCTGCGCCGGGAGGCTGCGGGTATATTTTCTATCATAAGTAAAATTCCTTCAATTTAGCTGCGTTGCTTGAGTTCTTCTTCAACCCGGCGCAGATAGTCATCGGCCAGGGCAGGCTGCTCGGCTGAGTCAATTTGGGCGGCGGCAGGCGCAGGCGGTTTGCGCATCGAGCGCAAGGTACGAAAGACGATCAAAACGCCTATCGCCAGAAAAATGGGCGGGATGATGTAGATCAGGATCGAAAAACCCTCGGTGGGCGGTGACGAAAGGACGCGCGCGCCATATTGATCGACAAAATATTGCTTGATTTGGGCTTCCGTCCAGCCCTCGGAGAGTTTCAGGCGAATCAACTCGCGCCACTGCGCGCAGGCCTGGGTCGGGCAGACATCGAGCGGGGTGTTCTCGCAAACCGGGCAATACAGATCGCGCGCGATTTGGTTGACCTCGTTATCGCTGGGGGTCGGGTTCGGCGATTGAGCCGCAGCCGCTCCGTGGATGGCGAACGATGCCAACAAGGCAAAGATGAACAAGAGTACAAGTTTTTTCATGGATTGACCATTCGGTTGCTGGGAAGCCGCTGCGGGCTTTTGGCTAGTCACCGGGCTGATAAGCTGCGGCCGCCTTGCGGGCCCGAACCGGAACTCTTTCAGGTTCTTTATCCGGCCAGGCGGCGATAAATGTGCCGAGGATGAAGATGGCCGAACCAAACCAGAGCCAGTTAACCAGCGGATTGTGGTAAATCTTGAATGTCGCGCCGATTGAACTGATCGGCTGCCAGTCTACCAGCAGGACGTAGAAATCGTCCTGGAGGGTCGAGCGCACGCCGGGGATGGTCATCGGCTGCTGGGCATCGTAGTAGTAATCGCGGCGCGGGTAGAGGCTGGTCAGGTATTGTCCATCTTTTGAAACATCGACCACGGCCCGGGCGACGTTTTGCATGGGGGTTCCATCGGCATTTTTTAGATCAAAGTCTTGCAGGCTTTTGAAGGTCATGCTGTAACCGGCCAGGTTCAGGCTCTCGCCGGGAGCAATCGTTCCCTGGGTTTCGGTCTGGAACATTTCAATCCCGATAATCCCAAAAGCCATCAGCACCACGCCGAGGTGAATGGTGTACCCGCCATAGCGGCGGCGGTTGCGTCCGGCCAGCCGCCAGAGCGCCAGGAAAATATTCTCCTTTTGGGCGCGGGAGCGGGCGGCAGAAGCGCGCCAGAACTCGTAGAGCGTGATGAAGGCCGTCGTAATAGTGACGAACAATCCGATCAGGGCGTAGGGGAAGTAGCCATTCATCAAAACCGGGTTGAGCAGGAAGTAAACCACAATTGCGGCCATCACCGCAAGAGCAACGGCCAACGGCCTCCAAATGGCCTTGCCGAGGGTTTTGACGGTCGAATGTCCCCAGGCTGAGAGCGGAGCAATGCCCATCAAGAAAAGCAGGGCCGCAAAAAGCGGGCCAGTGGCGCGCTCGTAAAAAGGCGGCCCGACCGTGACTTTCGCGCCAGTTGCCAGCTCAGAGATGAGCGGAAAAATAACGCCCCAAAAACAGATCACCAGAATGCCGATGAAAAGCAGGTTGTTGAGCAGGAAAAGCGCTTCGCGTGAGAGCAGGGAGGTCATCTGGGCTTCGGCTTTGAGTTCGGGCCAGCGCCAAATGAGCAGGGCTATCGAAACCACAAAAGTCAGGCCGATGAAGATGAAGAAAGCCGGGCCAATGGCGCTTTGGGCGAAAGAATGGACAGAGGAGAGGACGCCAGAGCGGGTCAGGAAGGTTCCAAAAATAACCAGCGAATAGGTCAGAATGACGAGGATCATGTTCCAGTGTTTCAACATGCCGCGTTTTTCTTGAATCATGACCGAGTGCAGAAAAGCTGTGCCTGAAAGCCAGGGCATAAAAGCCGCGATTTCAACCGGGTCCCAGCCCCAGTAACCGCCCCAGCCGAGCACGTCGTAGGCCCAACGGCCGCCCAGCACCAGGCCGAGGGAGAGAAAAAGCCAGGCCCAGAGTGTCCAGCGGCGGGTGATGCGCGTCCAACGGTCGTCGGTGCGTCCGGTAATCAGGGCGGCCATCGCAAAAGCGTAGGGAATGACAAAGGCCACAAATCCCAAATAAAGCATGGGCGGGTGAATGATCATGCCGGGGTGACGCAGGAGCGGGTTGAGGCCATTGCCGTCTGCCGGCGTGAAGGGGATGCCCCCCACCGGGCGGAAGGTGGCGGGCTGGACGCCGCTAAAGGTTTGCCAGAAACGGGTAAAGGGGTTTTCGTAGAAAACGTTCAGGCCGATGAAGAAAGCGAGCGTGATCGAGGCAACCAGAACGACCCACGGCAGGAATTCGCGGTCACGATCCCATTTGCGGAGGGTGACGGCGGTCATGAAGAGCGAAAGCAGCCAGGACCAGAAAAGCAAGGAGCCGGCCTGTCCGCCCCAGAGGGCGGTCACTTTCAGGTAGGTTGGCATGGCCCGGCTGGTAACCTGGTAAACGAAGGAGATATTGTAGTTGTTATTAACCAGTAAATAAATTAAAAGCAAGGCCGCCAGGCTGGTGAGAGGAAAGGTTAATTGCATGGACAGGCGGGAACTTTCAATCCACTTTTGCGACTTTTTAACCTGCCCAAAAACAGAGGCAAATATGGCATAAATTGCGACTAAAAAGGTGACAACGATAACGCCGTACCCAAATTCTGCGAGCATAAAGACTCCTTAACAATATTAACCCGAAAGGGGACTCGGCCTTTCGGGTTTGAGCGGTTGCGCTTTAGCCTTCAGCCTGGTCAGGCAGGGCTTCTTCGTATTTGGTGGGGCATTTGAGTAAGAGTTCATCGGCGTGAAAGATGCCATCTTCTCCCATTTTTCCGGTCATGATGGCCTGGGCTTCATCGCGCATCAGGTCAGGCTTGACGCCAACAAAGATGACGTTCAGGCGGGCGCGGGTTGGATCGATGACAGCCTGGTGCAGGACTTCGCCCAGCCCGCCCTCGCGCTCGATCTGGGCGTTATCGCCCGGGACGTGCGCAACGACAAATTTCAAAGTAAGGGTGGCCGGATCATACTCGATGCTTTCGCCGACAATCGCGCCAGAGAGGCGCAGTTCGCGGCCCGAGACATCGGCCTGCTTTTCACGCAGTTCTTCAACTGTCATGAAATATTGGGCGCTGGCCTGGGTGGATGAAGCAATAAGATAAACAACGGCCAGCAAAATCATTACACCGCCCAAGATAAATTTAATGCGGGGGTTTTGAGCCATGGATTCTTCTCCTCGGGTAATTTGCTATTAATGTTAAGAAAATTAATTTTACAGTCCGGCCTGCGACTACGCAGAAGGACGCTCCGCTCAGCTGTGCCGGCGGCACTGGCCCAGGCAGGGCCTGCGTCTCAAAAGGATACGGTTACTATCTTGTGAGTACATCTCTGGTCTCTTGGCCGCGCAAAATAAGTTGAATTGCGGTTGGCTTGCCTGTCTGAGCAACCCGCCAAAATTTTATCCAGAGAACTCTGATAAGGATTCTACATATTTTAGATTAAGGGAAACTGAAAAGGGGGCTGAAAGGCGGGTGATAAATGTCACTATTTCGACAAGAAATGTCCATCATTCTTGTAAAAAATCTCCCGTCAGGGTGGCTGACGGGAGAGGCATAGCTTGGCGTGGCTTGGGCTGAGTTTTTATGAATGCTTGGGGTGGTCTGTGGCATGGAAGGGCAGGTAGCGCGCCGCCAGGCTGAACATCAACAGCCAATAACAGATGACCATGCCCCCGACCGCAAACTCGATCCAGGTGGGGGTGTACGAATTCAGGATGACCGACGGGGTAAAGGGATCGTAGGAGATTGAAGCAATCAGGCCTGAGAAATTATAGTTCCAGCGCATCAGGATCGCATTCAGAACCGGGACGGTGGCAACCACCAATAAAACCCTGAAGCTGCGAATCCGTTTGGCGGCCAGCAGCATAGCTCCCGCAATCGCCGGGAGAATGGCCTGCCCCAGCCAGAAGGTGAGCGAATAAGGGGCAATCGTATTCAAAACCTGGGTTTGGAGGGCAATCTCGCGGTCAAAGCTGTAGTAGTTTGTGACCGCAAAATCCCAAACGCGCAGATAGGTAAGCAGCAGCGTCACCGCTCCCGAAATGCGGGCCAGATCGTAGAAAACGCCATCTTTGACCAAACCGGGGCGCGTAATGCGGAAGACGATAATGCTCAAAATGAACAGGAGCGCGACGCCGCCGCCCATCGCTGAAAGCACAAACTGAACCGGAGCCGACTGGTTGAACCACAGACCACGTCCCGACAAGACCGAGTAGGTTGCGCCGAGCGAGGCCTGGTGCAGCAGCGAAAGCGTCAGCCCAATCACCGCCAGGACCGGGCTAAAACCATGCAGCCAGTGAGAGAAGCGGCGAACCGGCTTCATCAACTTTTCCAAAACCGGAAAACGGGTTAGCCAGGGATGGTTCGAAAAAGCAGGATGTTCCAGCACAATCGGCAGCATTTCAGCCATCAGAACGCTCAGGTAAAGCACAACGCACATCGTGATTTCCCAGAGCAGGGAATGGGGCTGCCAGTATACGATCGGATGCCAGAAGCGGAAAGGCTTTCCCAGATCGAAGAGCAGCACCATCCCAGCGGTCGAATAGCCCAGGAAACCGAGCAAAATTGCCAGCCTGCCGACCACTTCAAAGCGTTTGATGCGCAGCAAATGGACGATCACGCCAAAAACAAAGGCGCTGCCGCCCAGGGCAATCGAGGAAAGATCGATCGAAATCCATAAAGCCCAGGGGACTTTGTTGGAAAGCCCCGTAACCTGCAAGCCTTGCGTCAGGACGATGAAAGCGCCCACCAGCCCAAAGGCAATCCCAACCAAGAGCAGGCCAATCCAGTAGGGGAAGATATCGATCGAGTATTTACCAATCCGAACTTTAGGGTAATTCACAATCGCTTGCATGGCTTATTCTTCTCCCGTCTGGAATGGAGGTTTGTAGGCCGAATCGGGCGGAACATAATAGACGCGCGGCTCAGTACTGAGTTCCTCGCGCAGGCGCAGCGTTACACGAGCGTCGTCACGGGCTTTGGAAATGGGGCTTGTCGGGCTATTCAAGTCTCCAAAAACGCGCGCGCCGGTCGGACAAGCCACGACACAAGCGGGGGTTGCCTGCGGATGAACGCCAGGCTCCAGTCCGCGCTGAAGCCCATCGTCAATCCGATGGGAGCAGAAGTGACATTTTTCGACCACCCCGCGCTGACGGTTGGGGACTTCCTGAACGCCAAAGGTCGGAATCAGGTCAGATTTTTCAATCGGCTCGCGCCAATTAAAGACACGCGCATCGTACGGGCAAGCCACCTGGCAATAACGGCAGCCAATGCAGCGGTCATAGTCCATGATGACAATCCCGTCTTCGCGGTAATAAGTTGCCTCGACCGGGCAGACATGCACGCAAGGCGCTTCAGCGCACTGCATACAGGGCCGCGAAAGGAAAAACTCGGTGCCGCTCTGGGTGGTTTCGGTGGTCACCACGTTGTAGAGCATGTCGTCTGCCAGGTTATTGACCGCCTGACAGGCATAAGTGCAATAATTGCAACCGATGCACTTATTGATATCGATCAACATGCCCCATTTGACGCCATCCGGGTTGACGCTGCCGGCTTCCAGCGAACTGGCCAAAGACTTAATACTGATAAACTGGGTCAATCCGAGGGTGGCCGCCAGCCCTCCGGCGATCTTCAAAACATCGCGCCGGGAAACGGAAGATTGTTCCGTATCTTTTGTGTTCTCATCTCGATTTTGCATGGATTACCTCCAAGTAAATTGCAACCAACTAAGCCTGGTTTTCTTGTGAGTCTTCATCTTCTGGCTCAGGTTTGGCGGCGACATCCAACTCGCGTTCGATCAAGACCCAAACGCCGCCCCCGCCCAGTCCGATCCCCACCACAAAGAACAACCAGACCGGCAGGTTAATTCCACCGCGCTCAGGCTTTTCCGCTTCGGCGGAAGCGCGCGGCTTAATGGCTGGTGCAACCGGGGTGATTGAGACACCCCGAATCAGGCTGTTGGCTTCATGAATGTCAGAATGGCAAGACTGGCAAGTCGAAATTTCAGAAATAAACGTATGGCCCACCTTGGGTCCCAGGTGGCAGCTGGCGCAATCGACCCCGGCCGCGCCATGGGTCGAACCGTGGGTCGCATTCACCTGGGTGCGGTGACAATTCTCGCAGGTAGTTTTGTTGTCATCGATCAATTTTTGCTGCTGAGAATGCGGCTCATGGCAGGTGATGCAGCCCATTCCGCGTTCACCGTGGCGGCTCGAAACCCACTCGTTTTTAATATCCACGTGGCAAACATCGCAAGTTTCGGCTTCAGGCAAAACCAGGTAAGAAACCTGCGGATGGGCCCCTTCCCCTGTCCCAAGTTTATGGCAGGCAAAACAGTTTGTCTCTTCCATACCATGCTTGCTGCTCACCCAATGCTCGTAAAGATCAGCATGGCAAGATTTACAGGCATCCGCTACGCCTCCCTGAGGCAACTCTGCCGCATGAACCGGGCCGGTGGGGGCCGCCACCAAAAAAGCCAGGCCAACCATGCTGGCAAAAGCAACCGCGCCAAAAAGCCATTTCATCCAGGTAATAGTTGATTTTGTCATGGTGCATTCTCCTAATGCAATTCTACAGAATATATAACCATGAAGACATTCGGAATCCTCAATATATTGATAATAATTAAAAGTTTACAGAACTACAAGTGCGGCCTGTCATTATAGAGGCAGAATAAATGTCATGTTATTGATAACGAAAACTTATAGGTTTTTATAATCCCAAGTTGGGCAAACCAAAAGAGTGAAATATGCTATATTTGGGCCAAATCAGACCCCATTTACGAGCGATTATGCCCCCAACCCCCAAACAAGATCTGCGCCGCGCGCTGCCCGGTATTTTGGTCAGCCTGGCTGTCATCGTCATCCTGGTAATTATCGTCGATTGGCCGAATGTCTTTAAAGCCTTTCGCAGCGTCGATTTGCGCTTCCTGGCCTTGCACGGCCTGCTTTACATGCTTTCGGTCGCCACCCGGGCCATGGGCGCGCGCACCCTGCTCGAAGACCGTCCCACCTTCCGCGATTCATTTATGATTATGATGCAGGGCTACCTGCTCAACAACGTTTTACCCTTTCGCCTGGGAGAATTGGGACGAGCCTACCTGCTCGGACGCAAAACCAACACCGGAACATTTTTCACCATTCCGGCCATCATGATCGAACGCGCCTACGACCTGGCCTTTGCCGCCCTGATCGTAATCGGGACGCTGCCCTTTGTCTTCAGTGGCGTCGACTGGGCGCGCCCGGTCGCGCTGACGACCCTCAGCCTGGTCAGCGCTGGTTTATTCTCGCTCCACCTGATTGCCCGTTTCCGCGCCCCGCTCCGCAGCTGGGCCGATAAAACTGCCGGGCGGGTCAAGCTGGTCGAAAAATATATCCTGCCGCGCATCGATTCGTTCCTCGACGGTCTGACCGTCCTGACCAGCCTGAAGAGTTTCTCCATCAGCCTGGGCTGGATGGCGCTCTCCTGGCTATTTTCGCTGGGCAACCAATACGCCCTGCTGCGCGGGTTTCTGCCGACTGCGCAACCGCTCGCATCCTCCTTTTCACTCGGAATCTCATCCTTTGGTGGGGCGATTCCCTCCATGCCTTCAGCCCTGGGCGTTTACGAAGGCGCGGTGGTCGTGGCCCTCGGGGTTCTCAGCATTTCGTCAGGGATCGCCTTTGCCTTTGCGATTACCCACCACATGATGCACATTATTTACTCCGGTATTTTTGGCATGATTGCCTTCTCCAAAGAAGGCGAAAGCCTGATGGGGATGTACGAAAGACTAACCCACAAAAAAACCAGCGAGGAGCTTTAATTATGTCCCGTCATTTCCTTGTCACCGGCGGAGCCGGGTTTATTGGTTCAAATTATGTCCAGCGACTGCTCGAACGCGGCGAAAAAGTCACCATTTACGACAATCTCAGCCGGGCTGGCGCGCCGCGCAACCTGAAATGGCTCGAAGAAACCTTCGGCAAGCAGGCCTTCCGCCTGGTAGAGGGCGACGTGCGGGACGCCGATTTGCTAGCCAAGACCGCCCGCGAGGCCGATGTGATTGCGCACCTGGCCGCCCAGGTGGCAGTAACCACTTCGGTAGTCAACCCGCGCGAAGATTTTGAGATCAACGCCCTCGGCACGTTCAACATGCTCGAAGCCGCCCGCTTGAGTAAACGCAACCCAATTGTCTTCTACGCTTCCACCAACAAGGTCTACGGCGGCATGGACGATGTCGAAGTCGTCGAAAGCGACTCGCGCTGGCAGTACAAAGACCTGCCGTTTGGATGCCCCGAAACCCAACCGCTCGATTTCCATTCGCCGTATGGCTGTTCGAAAGGCGCTGGCGACCAATACGTGCGCGATTACGGACGCATCTACGGCCTGCGGACAGTCGTCTTCCGCCAGAGCTGCATCTACGGCCCGCGCCAATTTGGGGTCGAAGATCAGGGCTGGGTGGCCTGGTTCGTGATTGCAGCCGTTAGCGGCCGCCCAATGTCCATCTACGGCGACGGCAAACAGGTGCGCGACCTGCTGCACGTTTACGATCTGCTCGATGGCTACGACCTGGCGCTTGCAAAAATTGAGACGGTCAGCGGGCGAGTCTACAACCTGGGCGGCGGCCCGGCCAATACCATTTCAGTTTGGACAGAGTTTGGGCCGCTGCTGGAGAAGCTGCTCGGCAAAGCCATCCCCGTCTCACGCGGCGATTGGCGTCCCGGCGACCAGAAGGTCTTCGTGGCAGACACCCGCAAGGCCCAGGCGGAATTGGGTTGGCAGCCAAAGTTTAATGTTGAAAAGGGAGTCAGGCAATTGTTTGATTGGGTCAGTCTGAACCAAAATTTGTTCTAAAAAAACAGGGCGAGATGTTGATCTCGCCCTGTTTCGTTAAAGCTATGGGGTTGCGGTTGGCGTCGCTGTTTCGGTTGGCGTTGCGGTCGGCGTTTCGGTTGGCGTTGCGGTCGGTGTCGCTGTCAGGGTGGCGGTGGCGGTAGCCGTAGGTGTCGCCGTGATGCTGGCTGTAATCGTGACGGTGGCCGTGGCGCTGGGGGTGAAGGTCGAAGTTACCAGGTTATCCAAACGCTCAAGACGGGCATCCAGCCAAATCGGTCGGTCGTTCGTGGCAGAACCATTTGCATCGGCCATCAAAATCAGTTTAACGGTCTGGCCTTTGAGGGCGCTCAAATCCACATCCACATTGTAGACCTGGCCTTCGTAGGCTTCGACAAACTGCCAGAGGGTTTTAATCTCGCCTTTGTTGCCGAGCTGATATTGCAAGCGGAAGAGGACGTTGCAGCCGTTGGCCCCGTATTCGCAGCCGATGGTGGCCCGGAATCGGTCGCCATTTTTGATTTCGATGGGCGGATAGTGGCCGCGCAGGTAGCCATTATTGACCCTTTCCGGCACGGTCAGCAAGCCGGGCCGGGAGTGGGTGATGCCATTTTCCATTTTGGGGGCATCCAGCCGGTAGGCGAAGCCTTTTTTGCCGTCCAGGTTGCCGGGGCAGCCCAGATCGCCGGCGGCGCTGCGCCAATCGGCATTGCAGTAATTGGCGACAAAATCATATACGCCAAGCATGTTGGCATTGACTTGCACCTGGACATAGACCGGGGCGTTGGCTTGAGCGCCCAAGCCAAACAAAATTCCGCTGGCGTTGCGCAGCATCCAATTGCCGCGATACGTGCCTTGCCCGGCCGGGGCAACCAGGTTGACTGCAATATCGACCGTATCCCCGGGCGGGACGGATTTGGGCAGGTTGACGAAGGCCGGGCCGCTCATTTGTGCGCCAGAGGAATAGACCAGGGCGTAGGCGCTCGTCCAGGCGCAGGTTCCGCTGTTTTGGATGCGCCAGGTTTTGGTAAAGTTTGCGCCAGAGCCAAGCGTGGTGTTATCCGGGATGCTCACATCGCGCACAAATGTGGCCTGATCACAGCGAGTGACTGGAAGCGGCACATTTGTTGCCAACGGGGTGATGCCCGGCTGGGCGCTGGCCGTTGCAATCGGCAGCAGGGTCGGCAAATTGAGGGTGGGCGGGGCAGCCTGGGTGACAACCGTCTGAGTAACAACCGCCTGGGTCTGCAAGGCCTGCAGCGTGGCGGCCTGAGCGGTATAAATTGCCTGCAACGTTGCAGGCGCATCGGGGGTGGAGTTTGGCAGGTTGCAGCCGCTCAAGCCAAACAGGGCCGCCACCAGCAGGAAAGCCGGGAAAAATTTCTTCATTTTATAATCTCCTGAATTCAAAAACATCCTATCGATTATAGACGCGCTTTTCGCTAAAAAGGTTCCCAAATCAAAACAGCCGGAGGCTGGCTCCGGCTGTTGGTAAGCTGGGCGAGGCTATGGGCAGGTCCAGTAAAAAATAGGCATCCCGTCTTTAAATTCAGCATTGTTAGGCTCATCAATAAAGAGCGACACTTTGCGCTCCATGCCCTGAACAGCATCTTCTTTCAGGTTCCACGTCCAGCTAATGACCTGGCGGCCAGCTTCTGTGAACTTCAGTTTGCCGCGCTCGCGCAGGCCGCCATCATAAGGATATTGATACCAGCTGTAGCGGACTTCGCCCGGGCCGTTGGTGACGACGGTGGCAGTCACAATATATTTTGTGCCGCTGGCTGGGCAGCCTTGCTTGGGTTCACGGGCAATGCTGTAGAAGACCTCTGTCACGGCGTAGGCGTCGTCTGGTCTGGTTGCGACGGTGATCTTGGCAATCAGGGAGGTGTCGGTCGTGCCGACGCCAAAACTGCCGCCATAGGGCGTTGCAATCCGCCAGTAACCAGTATAAACGCCCTCGGCGGTGGGCGCGGTCATGCTAACCGACAGATTCACCACATCGCCCGGGTAGACCGTTTTGGTGAGCGGAATCGAAGTGGTCGTGGTCAGGCCTTCGCCGCTCTGCAAATAAAGGCTGTGGGAGGTGTCCCACGGGCAGGAGCCGATGTTTTTAATCTGCCAGGTTTTGGTAAAAGCCGTGCCGGGCAGCATAATCATGCCGTCTGGAATGCTGATATCGGCCACAAACTGGGCGAAGTAACAGGCCGGGCCTGGCACGCCTCCCTGCGAAACGGCGGTAGTTGGCGAGGGCGCAAACGTGGCAGTTGGCGCAAGCGTTGCAGGGGCCTCGCTTGGGACAGCCGTCTCCTTTTGGGTAAGCGCTTGTTGGGTATCGCGCGCTGCGACGGTTTGGACAACCGACGTGGCAATCGCATCCGCATCTGGGGTGGCAGCCGTCTCTGGGCCGCAGGCGCTTAAGAACAAGATAAATACAACCCCCAAAATGACGATGTTGTTAATTTGTTTTTTCATGAGGTTTCCTTTCAGAACAAACCAGGATTATAACAAAAAGAAAAAACGGATATCCGGCCAGGCGGATATCCGTTCATAATGAAAGCATTACCGTTATTCAGGGCGTGGCGGATGGCACCGGCGTTGCGGAGGGGACTGGCGTCGCAGAAGCGGTCGGCGTCAGGGACGGGGTCAGGCTGGGTGGAATCACTTTTATATCCACAAAAAATGAAGTCCCTTTATAACCGTATAAAATCGGTATCAAAACGCCAGCCGGGTTGCGCAAACGCCAATAGCCGCGATAATCCCCAGGGTTGACCGGTGATTTGAGAGCCACAGACAAATCAACTTCCCCTCCGGGGGCCACATTGCCCGCCAATGGCTGGGAAACCGGGCCACCGAGCGAATCGCCGTTATCAAAAATAAGCTGATAACCGGTCGTCCAGGTGCAGGTTCCCATATTGCGCAGGCGCCAGGTCTTGGTAAAGGCCTGGTCCGGCAGGATTTGAGCGCCATCCGGGAAGGTGACATCGCTCACAAACTGCGCCAGGTCGCATAAGGGCGTCGCGCTGGCCGTCGCAGTTGCCGGTGGGGCGGCCGTCGGCACGGCAGGCGTGGCGCTTGCCAAAGAAAGCGGCGGCGGGATTGTCGCAGGCGGCGCAAGCAGGGCATCCAGCGTCAACTGCGCCTGCACGGTTTGGGCAGCGGCGGTAAAAACAGCATCGTTGGTCTGCGGGGTGGCTTTCGGCAAATTGCAGCCGGCCAACCCGGTCATCAAAAACAAGACAAGTAAAACTGCGCGCAATGACAGCCGAGACATTTTCTCTCCTCCAGTGAACGCCCCATAAATCGGGCAGAATGCCTCCCCATTATACCAACCCGCCTTCTGCAAATTGCTTCTTGGCATAACCCCGACTTTGTTATAGGATTGATAAAAAGCTATTCTCACGAGGAAAACAGGATACTGGATGATCAGCGTTGACGATTTTATCAGGCTGCCCTATACCCCCGATCTGACCGAAAGCGGAATTGCCTACGCCATCCGCTCTTTGCCTTATACCTACAACCGCATGGGCGGCTCGCTCTACTCGCGCTTGCGGCGGATTGTGGGTGGCGTGGCGGTTGAACTGGCCTTTCGGCGTTACCTCGGCGAGCAGGCCATTCCCTTCGATGTCAAAGGCCTGACGCCCTTCACCGAACCAGATCAGTATGACGTTTCGCTGGGCGGACATCGCTGCGACCTGAAGACCTTCGTCAGCTCGAAGCGCAGCCAGATCAGCGCCATGCGCCGCGACCCGGCGCTTGCCTTGCAAGCGCAAGCCTTGATCCCCGCGGATCAGTTTGCCGGTGAAAACCACAGCGATCACGACCTGTATCTGTTTGCCTTTTTATTGGGGCTTACGACCAACTCGCACGAGGACATTCAAACCGCCATCGCTGCCGGCCAGCCGACCTATCTGATCCACCCGCTCCGCCCCGAATGGTCGCGCCCCGCCGCCTGGGTTGCGCTGGGAAAAATCAGCCTGAAAAGCGAATGCAGCGCGCCGCTCACCGTCGAAATTAGCGGGCAGAACAGTGAGCGCGAATTCATCAGCGCAAAATACAAGCTGGAGCCGCTGACCCGGGTCGTGGTCGATTTGCCGCTCTACAGCCTGGCCTGCCTGCACGTCGACTCAATCCCCGATGCGCGGATCGGCATCCACAGCAGCGCGCGCAGCGAGCTTTACCTGATTTCCGCCCGCGATTGGGGCAACATCTGGATCTATGGCCTGGAAACCTGGCTAACCGGCTATATGACGCGCGAAGAATTCAGGCGCAAAGCCATCACCATCTTTGCGGGCAGCCGCGTCTTCCAATATAGCAAAACCCAGACCAAAAATATGTCTGTCCCCATGGCCGATTTACGTCCGCTGGCCGAGTTGTTCGAACGGGTCAAAATTTGGGAAGAAAAGAAAAAGTAGCGGTCGCCGGCTTTACAAGCGGAAACCTTTAACCACAACGGTAACAACGGGACTCTACGGAAAATCTTAAATGCTCTTACTTCGTGTTCCGTCGCTGCCTCGTCTCCCGCGTATTTTGTAGGGTTGTGGCAAATTCCTTGCTTTTTGTGCAAAAATTTCAGTCGTAAGAGATTAAAGAACGAATTTGCGGAGTGATACCTTTACCACCCTCAAGCCTGTCAGGCTGTTGGAAAATAAAAAGCGGTTCTTCGCCACTTCCTGTTTTGTTTAGCGGTAATCGCCTTCGCCCCTGATTTTGCCGCGTTCAAGCCGCGAAAAAAGTTTTTCAAGATTGGCTTCAGCCACTTCCTGCAAGGGGATCTCCAACTCGGTCGCAATTTGGGCCAGATACCACAAAACATCGCCCAACTCATATTTGAGCGCTTCCCGGTCAGCCGGGCTGATTTGGCCGGCATGGTCACGAAAGATTTTCTTTACCTTTCCGGCCAATTCTCCGGCTTCGTTGACCAGGCCCAGGGTCGGATAAACAATCGGATGGTCGGTCTGGACCAGGTTCCAGGTTTTGCGTGATTGGCGCTGGTAGTCGTTCAGGTCTTTGAGGGCGGGCATTGTTCCTCCATTAGGCTTGTAAAAGTATTTTCCGCAATTTGGATGGTCTTGTCGCTGAACAAAGATTAAATCTTTAACCACGAAGGGCACAAAGTAGACGAAGGAAAACCAAAAAGATTAAGAATCTGGACACGGATTTCGCGGATTTTTTAAGAAAAATCCGTGAGATTCTGCGTAACCCGTGCAATCCGTGTACAAAAAAACTTTGATTCAAATTGAACTCCAAACTCAAGAAAGTAGATACCTTAACCTTTAACGATGGGCATTTGTAATTCACCGGTAAAACCGCGCGCCATCTGGAAGGTGCCGCGCGAGTGTTTTTTTGCGCGATACAAGGCTTCGTCTGCCGCGCGCAATAAATCCGATGCGCTGCGGGCGTGGGTGGGGTAAATCGAAATCCCGCCAGAGATTCCCATTCGGCAAGCCGCACCGTCCGGCAGGAAACAAGCATAACCGGCCAGTCGCTGACGAATCCCCTCGGCTACCTGAACGGCTGAAGCAGCGTCGGTTTCAGGCAGGAGCATACACAACTCATCCCCGCCATAGCGGGCCAAAAAATCGCTTGCGCGTGAAACCGAGGCCAGGAAGGCGGCAATATCATGCAGAACCCGGTCGCCAATGGCATGGCCCCAGGTATCGTTGACCGCCTTGAAGCCATCCAAATCCATCATCAGGACTGCAAAAGGACGGCCGTTACGGTTCGTGCGGCTGACCTGGTGATCGATGTACCGGTCGAGGGCGCGCCGGTTGGGCAGGCCGGTCAGGGTATCGCTCAAGGCTTGGAGCGATACCGCTTCGTGCAGGCGGGCATTGATAATCGCAATCGCCGCCTGGTCGGCCAACAGTTTCAGCAGGCGCTGTTCAGCCGGGGAAAACGGCCCAATTTGCCAGCGCGAGAGATTCATGACGCCGATAACGCTTTCGGCCATCATCAGCGGGATGGAAATAAAAGACCCGCTCCATTCGCTATTTGCAAATAATGGGTGGCTGCGGAGATCTTCAATCAGCAAAATCTCTTTTGTGCGGGCAGCGGTATAAGTAACTCCGTTGGGGCGCGGCGACCAAAATTCCTTATTGCGCACTCCCTGCCCATCCAGATAAGCGCCAAAACGCAGGCTATCGTTTTGATAAAGATAAATATGGGCGTTGCGCGAGTTTTTAACCAATTGCATGGCTTCGGCCACAACGTTGTCCAAAACGGTCTGTAACTCCAGGTTGGCGGTCAGGTTGTAGGTCAAACGCTTAACGGCGTCCAGTTCGGCAGCTTGCTGGCGAATCACCCCCAACAGATTATGGTGCGAAAAAATACGCGAAGCCAACACTTCAGCGACCTGCTCATATCGTCCGCTCGGCGCGTTATCTGCCACGCCATCCAGCAAAGAAGTTAACAATTCAAGATACGATTTTCGCTCACTTGCCGGCAAATCCGTATTTTGCAATCGCGCTTCAAAAGCTGTCAGCCATTTATGTTTTATATCGCTCATAGAATCCAATATCCGCGCTCTGGGATGGATGTCATGATTATAAGTGACAGATTGTACTTTGTAATATGCTAAAATCGTTAAAACTGCTTTTTAAGAAAATAAATGACACTCTCAACAATTTTAGGGTGATAAAAGGCGGATTCTGCAGATTTGAGCAATCTTTGCAGATTTTTTTCAAAAAACTCCCGGCAAACCCGTCCAATTTTAGATTGAAATTGGCAAAATATTTGTATTTTATTTTCACTTGATTTGAAAGGGTACACTCCCTGGAAAATAATGGAGATTGACATGCCCGAACGCCGCTTTTCACAGCAAACGCCGCTTAAAATATACCGGCGCGCCATTCTGGTGGGCGCATCCAGCGGGATTGGCGCTGAACTCGCGCAAAAATTAGCAGACGAAGGTTATCTGCTGGCCCTGCTCGGACGACGGTCAGAACTGCTTGAGGCGCTTTGCGTCACCATCAATCAAAAACACGGTGAAACCCGCGCCCTGGCCTTTGCCCACGACGTGCGCGATCCGCAAGCTGTGGCAGACCTGTTTGCTGAAATTGTCAAAACCCTGGGCGGCCTGGACGTCTTGATTTACAACGCCGGAATTCTCCAAACCGTTCGGCTGGACGAATTCAACCTCGAAAAAGACCTCGAAATGACCCGCATCAACTACCTGGGTGCGCTGGCCTGGCTCAACCCGGCCGCAGCCTACTTCCAGGGCCTGAAAAGCGGGCAAATTGTCGGGCTGGGGTCTGTCGCGGGAGATCGAGGCCGGGTCGGCGCTCCGGCCTATAACGCCTCGAAAGCCGCCCTGCAGACCTATCTCGAAGCCCTGCGCAACCGGCTTACCCGGCACGGAGTCAACGTTCTGACGATTAAACCAGGCTTTGTCGCCACCGACATGATCAAAGACAACCCGCGCACGCCGATGGTCATCAGCGCTGAACAAGCTGCCCTGGGCATCTGGCGCGCCATGCAATCCCGCAAGCAGACGGTTTATATCCCCGGCCAGTGGGGTTTGCTGATGCACATCATTCGTCATATCCCGTCGGTAATCTTCCGACGATTAACCTTTTAGGACAAAATATGACTACCTCATCTCTTCCCTTTGAGCGTCTTAAGACGCTTGAAAACTTCGGACACTCGCTCACGGCCCAATCCTATTTGTATAAGCCAACCAGCGTCGAACAAATCCTCGAAGTCTTCAAATCAGCCAAACAAAATGGCCTGACAGTTACCCTGCGCGGCGCTGGCCGCAGCTACAACGACGCCGCCCTGAACGGCGGCGGCATCATCATGGACACCCAGGACATGAACCGCATCATCTCCTGGAACCCGGAAACCGGCCTGATTACCTGCGAACCGGGCGTCACCCTCCAAAAACTGTGGCAGCACATCCTGCCGGATGGCTGGTGGCCGCCGGTGGTCTCAGGCACCATGAGCACCACCCTGGGCGGCTGCCTGGGCATGAACATTCACGGCAAGAACAATTTCAAGATGGGCACCATCGGCGAACACGTCGTCGAATTCAAGGCCCTTTTGCCAACCGGGGCCGAAGTGACCTGCTCGCCCACCCTGAACGGCGACCTGTTCTACGCCATCATTTCGGGCATGGGTATGCTGGGCGTTTTCACATCCATCACCATGCAGATGAAACACGTTTATTCGGGCCTGCTGAATGTCCATGCCTGGAATGTGCCCAACCTTGAAAGCCACATTCAGGAACTGTTCGAGAACGCCCCACTTAACGATTACACCGTCGGCTGGCTCGATTCGACCGCCGGCGGGACAGGCCTGGGGCGCGGGCAATTGCATACCGCCCAATATATCAAAGAAGGCGAAGACCCCAACCCCAAAAAGACGATGCAGGTTTCCTACCAGACCCTGCCCGCTACCATGTTCGGTTTCTTCCCCAAATCTGTGATCCATTACTTCATGGCGCCCTTCATGATTAATCCCGGCGTCTGGCTGGTCAATACCGCCAAGTATATTGCCGGGATGCGCGCAGGAAAGTATCCTCAGTCTCACGCCGCGTTCCACTTCCTGTTGGACTACGTTCCAGACTGGGAACTGGCCTACGGGCGAACCGGCCTGATCCAGTACCAGTCTTTCATCCCCAAAGAAACCGCTGCCGCAGCCTGGCGCGAAATCCTGAGCCTGAGCCAGAAGCGCGGACTGCCCTCCTACCTGGGCGTCACCAAACGCCACCGGCCCGATAAATTCCTGCTCAGCCACGCCGTCGATGGTTTCTCACTGGCCCTCGATTTCAAAGTCACCACTGGCAACCGCGCCCGGCTCTCCAGCCTGCTTCAGGAACTCGATCAGATCGTCCTTGAAGCGGGCGGACGGTTCTACTTCGCCAAAAACAGTGAAACCATGCCCGAAACCGCCCGGCGTTTTCTGGGCGAAGAAACAGTCGAACGATTTAAGGCCCTAAAAAAACGGACTGACCCGGCCAACCTGCTCGAATCAGACCTCTACCGGCGGGTTTTCGGCAGCCTGTAAAAACTGCCCGCCTACCGCAAACGCAAGACGCGGCCTTCGGATTGAAGGCCGCGTCTTGCGTTTCGGCTCTCCAGCCTGCCGGGCTTGGGTTGTCTGACGGTCTTCCGCGCTCCTCACGCAAGGCCCGCCATTTCGAGAAATACCCTCGCCTGCGGTTGTGATAGAATCCAGATTCGTTATGGCTGAAGCGCAAACCCACCTGCTGGTACTGGCTTCCAACTCCCCCCGCCGACGCGAACTGCTGGCGCTGGGCGGTTGGGCATTTAACCGGGCTGCCGCCGACCTCAACGAAGACGTCCGGCCCGGCGAAGATGCTGCAGTCTACGTGGCGCGGCTGGCCGTTGAAAAAGCACGCGCCATCCTGCCGCATTCGCACCCGCAGCAGGTCATCCTCGGCTCAGACACGACCGTCGTGCTGGACGGTGAGATTCTCGGCAAACCGGCAGATTCCGGCGAGGCCCGTCTGATGCTAACCCGCCTGCGCGGACGCAGTCACCAGGTCTACACCGGGATTGCCATCCTGCGCGCTTCAGACCAGAAACTGCTCAGTACCGTCTGCCAAACCGAAGTCCCGATGCGCCATTACAGCGATGCCGAAATGGACGCTTACATCGCCAGCGGCGACCCGCTCGACAAAGCCGGGGCCTACGGCATCCAGCATCCGCACTTCCAGCCGGTGGTCAATATGGAGGGCTGCTACGCCAGCGTGATGGGCCTGCCGCTCTGCCATCTGACGGTTCTCTTGCGCCAGTGGGCGATTCAGCCCCCCGCCGATATAGCCGCGAATTGCCAGAACAGCCTGCGCTATGCTTGCCCGGTCTCCCAATTCGTCTTGCAAGGTAATTTCATAAAGTAGGTAAATAATGAAGCGATCCTGGATTATCTCGACCCTCTTGCTGATTGCCCTCCTGGGCGGATGCGCCAACCCAGACCCCAACCCCGCAAACCCGCAACCAGGCCAAACGGAGAGTGAACTCCCGACGCCAGTCGTCCGTGTCACCAGCGCGCCCGATCCGCTCAGCGCCCTCCAAATTTTCATCAAAGCCTGGCAAGCCAGCGATTACCCGGCCATGTATGCCCTGATTAGCAGCCAAAGCCAGGCAAACATCAGCGAAGAAGACTTCACCAAGCGCTATCGCGATACGATGAATGAAATGGCCCTCAAGGAATTGAGCTACAGCGTCCGCGCCACGACCCGCAACACGGATAATGCCCAGTTGAACACCAGCGTAACCTATCTGAGCAGCGTCGTCGGAGAAATCGAGCGCGATCTGACCTTCGAGGTGGTCTTCGAAAACGGCGGCTGGAAAATTAAATGGGAAGAAGCCCTGATTTTGCCAGAACTACGCGGCGGCAACACCCTTTCGATGGACTATGAAACGGTTGCGCGCGGCAATATCTATGATCGGAATGGCAATATCCTGGTCGAGCAGACCGAGGCCGTCGCCCTCTACGTCGTCCCGAGCGAACTCCTGCCCGAACAAGAATCCAGAATGTTGACGGAACTTGCCATGCTGACCGGCCTGCATCGCGATGTCATTCGCAACCGCTATGCCTTTGCCGGCGGCGACTGGTGGGTTCCGGTCGGAGAAGCCTCGCTAGCCAACATCAACCGTCAAATTGGCTCGCTGAGGGCGATCAACGGCCTGAAATTGGTCGATTACACCTCCCGTTTTTATGACAAAAACGGAATCGCCTCACACGCCATCGGCTACACGGCCGCCATCCAGGCCGAAGAGCTGGATGATTTCCTGCGGGCCGGCTATCCCCGCAACGCCCTGATTGGGCGCAGCGGCATCGAACGCTGGGGCGAAGACGATCTGGCCGGCAAGGCGGGCGGCACACTCTATGTCGTCAGCCCGGAGGGCAGCGTTTTGTCCTTCATCGCCAAAGCAGATGCCCAACCGGCCAGCTCCATCCAGCTGACGATTGACAGCAACCTGCAAATCCAGGTTCAACAGGCCCTCGGAGATTTCGTCGGCGCAATCGTGGTCATGGAACGCGATACCGGGCGCATCCTGGCGATGGCCTCTTCGCCCGAATTCGACAGCAACCTCTTCAACCCGCAAAACCCGAATACACCTTACGGCATCACCTCCATCCTGAATGATGTAGATCAACCGCTCTTCAACCGCGCCACCCAGGGAAAATATCCGCTGGGCTCGGTTTTCAAGATCATCACCATGGCGGCCGCCCTCGAAAGCGGCGTTTGGACCCCGGAAAGCATGTACAACTGCGAATATGAGTGGACCGAACTGGCTGGCCGGACCCTGACCGATTGGACCTACGAAAAATGCGTCAATCAAATGCGCGAGCTGGGTACAGAAACCTGTGATTACCGTCCCTCTGGCGAGCTGAGCCTGGTCGGCGGGCTGATGCGTTCGTGCAATCCGTGGTTCTATCATCTCGGTTACGAACTCTACCGCCAGGGGCGCGTCGATGCCGTCTCGGATATGGCGCGCGGCTTCGGCCTCGGCAGCCTGACCGGCATCGAACAAATTGACGAAGAACCCGGTCAAATCGTCAACTCGCCCGTCCCGAATGGCGAAGTCGAAGCCGTCAACCAATCCATCGGCCAGGGTGAAATGCAGGTCACACCGCTCCAGGTCGCCACCTTTATTGCCGCACTCGGCAACGGGGGCACACTTTACCGCCCGCAACTGGTCGAAAAAATCATTGCTGCCAACGGAGTCGAAACGATCCTCTTCAAACCGGAAGCGCGCGGCACGCTGCCCATCTCCGAAGCGACCCTCGCGGCAATCCGGCTGGGGATGCGCGAAGTAATCAACAACCCGCGCGGCACGGCCCACAACCGTTTCTATAACTTCCGCACTCCTGTTTATGGCAAAACCGGCACCGCCCAAACCGGCGCGATTCCGCACTCCTGGTTCGCCGGATACACCGAACTGCTCAATGACGATCAGCAAAACATCGCGATCGCCGTCATCGCCGAAAACCAGGGCGAAGGCTCTGAATACGCCGCGCCCATCTTCAGGCGCGTGGCCGAAATCTACATCGCCGGGCGGCCGCAAGCCCGTTATTGGTGGGAAAGCCAGATCGGAATCGTCAGCACCCCGACCCCGTTTGGCGGCATCCCAACCGACGCCCCAGAAAATGATGATTAATGTCTGACCAACCAGCGCAGACCGGTCTGATCATTCGCACCCAATCGGGTTTTTTCGACGTTCTCAGCCCGGACGCGGCCCAACCCGTCACCTGCCAGCTGCGCGGACGCTTAAAGCAAGGTCCGCGCCTGGGTGATCTCGCCGCGGTGGGCGATGCGGTGCTTTTCAGCATTCAACCCGACGGCAGCGGGGCCATCGAAGAGATTTTGCCGCGCAAAAGCGCAATCGTGCGCCTCGACCCGCGCCCGCAGGGAGAGTACCGCCAAATCCTGCTGGCCAACCCAGACCAGGCCGTTTTCGTCTTCTCGTGCGCCAAGCCCGCCCCCAAACTGCGCATGTTGGATCGCTTTCTGGTCATCGCCGAAAAGCAAAACGTACCCGCCGTGATCGTCGCCAACAAAGTCGATCTGATGAGCCTGCCAGCCGCCCAGGAAATATTTGGCGTTTACCCGCCGCTCGGATATCCGGTGCTGTACACGTCCACCAAACCAAACGCAGGCCTGGATGAATTCCGCGACATTTTGCAGGGCAAGCTCTCGGCCCTGGCCGGACCAAGCGGCGTTGGCAAATCGAGCCTGATGAACGCCATCCAACCCGGGCTGGGAATCGCCGTGGGTGAAATTAGCACATCGCTCAACAAAGGCAAGCACACCACCAACTTCAGGCAGTTGCACCCGCTTGAGTTTGGCGGATGGGTGGCCGACGCCCCCGGCTGGAAATCGCTGGCGCTGTGGGATACCGAACCGGTCGAAATTGACGCCTACTTCCCCGAACTGCGCGGCCTGGTCTCAGAATGTCAGTTTAGCGACTGCTCCCACACCCACGAACCAGACTGCGCCGTATTAAATGCGGTCGCAAACGGGCAGGTTAGCCCGGAACGCTATCAATCCTATTTAAGATTGAGAGATGAGTAAACCGTAAATGCTGATTGGCAACTTAATTACCCGCCGTAAATTACCGGTCACCATTTACCAATTCCTGCTATGAACCACTGGAACATTTTCGGGCACGATTGGGCTGTTGAAATGCTGCACGGGCACGTCAGCCATGCGGCGTTGCGGCACGCTTATCTGATCAGCGGGCCGTCGGGCGTGGGGCGGCGGACGCTGGCGGTGCGCCTGGCCCAAGCCCTTAACTGTCAGACGCCGAGCGCGCCGGGGGTGGCCTGCCAAACCTGCCGGGTCTGCAGACAGATCGAGGCCGGGCAAAATATCGATTTGATGATGATTCAGGCTGAAAGGGAAGGCGGAACGCTCAAGGTCGAGCAAGTGCGCGAGGTACAAAAATTTCTGTCGCTCAAACCTTATCAATCGGCCTATAAAATTGTCATCTTTCTGCGCTTCGAGGAAGCCAACCCAAACGCGGCCAATGCCCTCCTCAAAACCCTCGAAGAAGCCCCCTCGTATGGCCTGCTGCTGCTGACCGCCAACAACGCCGAACAACTCTTGCCAACCATTGTCTCACGCTGTGAAATTTTGCGTCTGCGGCCGGTTTCAGTGGAAGTAACAAAATCTTTCCTCGAAACGCGCGGGCTGGAGCCTGAAAAAGCCCACCTGCTGGCCCATCTCTCAGATGGCCGCCCCGGCTACGCCCTGCGCCTGGCGGAGGACGAAAAATCGCTCGATTTCCGCGCTGAAAAACTGGATGACCTGCGCCGCCTGTTGGGTGCCTCCGCGCGAGAAAGATTTGGCTACGCCGAGAAACTTGCCAAAGATAAAGAAGCCCTGCGCACCAGCCTGTTTTTATGGCTCTCGTACTGGCGGGATGTGCTGCTGCGCACCGCCGGGGCCGCCAGCACCCTGACCAACATCGACCGGAGCGAGGAGATCGGCGGGGTTGCCGGGCAAGTTTCACTGGCCGAAGCGCGCAAAACGACCCAGGCCCTCGAAAACGCGATTGAAAAACTTGAGAAAAACGTCAACGCCCGCCTGCTGACCGAAGTCACGCTGATGAATTGGCCGAGATTGAAGTAAATTTGTAGAGTCAGGCCACCTTGAGAGCAGCAAGCGCTTCGAGAAATACCCCCACCATTTTTTCTAAATTAATTTCATCCGAGACAATCCGATACGATTCTGCGCCCATTTTGCGCAGGCGGGCGGCATCGCTTAACGCTTCCTGCAAGGCAAACAGCAGCCCGAAATCGTCAGCGGGTTGAATCTGCCAGCCATTCTGCGGGCGGACGAGGTCGTCCTGGGTGCCATCCCCCTCGGCAACGATGACCGGCAGGCCGTACGTCATCGCTTCCTGGACAGCCAGACCGCCGGTTCCCGGCAAAACGAACAGGTCGGCAGCCCGGAAGTAGGGGGCCAGTGCCGGGCCGTGTAGCGGGCCGGGAAATTCAGCAGCCGGGTAGATTGCCGCTGCAAGACTTTCCAGATTTTTTCGCTCTGGCCCCTCGCCGATAATCACCAGTCGCGGCTGGAGCGGTTTGGGTAACTCGGCGCAGGCCTTGAGCAGGCCCGGAATCCGCTTGCGGGTTTGCAAACGTCCCACGAACAGGACCACAGGCTGAGGGTCAAAGCGCCCGGGGCGGGCCGGCAGGGGCCAGGTTGGTTTGGCGGCAACCGCATTCGAGGCAACGAAAATGCGCTTTGACGGGAATCCCAGGCGCGCATATTCCTGGGCGCCCTTGCTGCTATACGCAACAAGCGCGTCGAATTGGTTCAAAAATCCGCGGCGCAGGCCGGAGAGCAGCCCGCGGCTGAGGGGCGCGCCCAGGCCCCAACCGATGACGGGCCGTTTGCGTTTCTGCATCCAACGGATGGCCGCCGGGCTGGACAAATAGCGCACGTTGGCTTCGAGAATCAGCGCGGCGGGGTCCCAGGTTTCGAGCCAGGCGGGCAGGCCGCGCTGGTAACAAAAATAGAATGGGTGCTGAGGGTTAAAGATGTGCAGGTTTTGGGCGGGGACGAGGTGGGCAAGGTTGAGTTTTTGGGCAACGGAAATCGATTCGAGCGGCAGGGGCTGGCCCGCAAAAAGCGAAAGCCCGCCCGCGCAGGCAGCGGAGAGGCCATCAAAAAATGGGACGCGGTACGAAGGCACAACGCGTTGAACAAGACCGAGGCGGCCAGGGAAGGGCATTTTAGAATCCAGTGTTCTGTCCTGAGAAAGTAACTGCCTTGATAGTGTCAGATTAAGATTTTTCGCCCTGAGCGTAGTCGAAGGGTGATTTGCAGGAAAATGTCCTTCGACTGCGGCCCGCAGAATCGTGCGGGCCTCCGCTCAGGACGAGGTGGATCAAACAAATGTTTAATTTGACCCGGCGAGCCGTCTTGGGCCGGTCAGCAATCTCCCAATTTAACGGGAAATTTTTATCGAAAACGAACACCGCTAAACCGGAGATTGCTTCAGGCCGAAGTACACTGCCTTCGCAATGACATGATTCAGACAGACATCGCTATTTCGGAACAACTCTATTCTCTACTCTCTATTCCCTACTCTCTACTCTCGCCACCAAATAAGCTTTCCAGCCCAATTGTGCGGGGGTTTCAATGCGCGGATAGCCGCTTTGCATGGCGCGCAGGCTGTAACCGGCGGCGGTCAGGGTTTCCCAGGCCACTTTTTCAGATTCAGGGCCATGCAGTTCAAGCAGCAGGGCAGGATGATGCTCCTGCAAAATTCGTTTCATGCCCGGCAGGGCCAGCACTTCACCGCCCTCGATATCCATTTTGATAATTTGGGGGGCCGGGTTGCGCTGCTGGTAGACAAACTCGTCCAACGAGAGCGACTGGACTTGGATCTCGGCCTGATACTGCTCTGCGGGCCGCCCGGCGGAACCAGCGACTTTGCCCATCCCCACCGATTGGTGAACGTAAAAGGTCAGTTCGGCGCTTCGGTCCGCCACCGCCTGGGGAACGAGCTGAATGCGTCCGGCCAAATGGTTAAGCTCAATATTACGGCGGATGCGCTCCGTGTTGGCAGGCAGGGCCTCGAAAGCGAAAATGCGCCCGGTGGGGCCGGCGGCCTGGGCCAGCAGCAAGGAAACATAGCCGATATTTGCGCCCACGTCATAAACGGTCATGCCGGGGCGCACAAATTCCCGGACAGCCTCGGCCAACTCCGGTTCGTAAGTTCCGAGCCAGCGGCTTTTCTCGGCCTTCAGGTTCAGCAAAATCTTGTAGCCTTGCAGGTCGCCAGCCGCAATTTCAACCTCGCTCAAACCCTCCCCAACTGAGGCGTTGATCGAACCGCGAATCAGGCGCGCCAAAGGTTTAAAGCGATAAAGCCCCTGCTTTAGCGGCAGGGGCAAAATTTTGGCGAAGCCAGACACAAAAGAAAAAAAGAATTTCTTCACGGGCCAGGTGTGGTTTCAATTTTATTTTCGAGGGCCGGGGTAATACAAATATCCTGGCCCAGGTTGTTAACCGCCGATTCAAGCACTTTTACACCGACCACGTTCAGCAAGGACAAGCCGAGCAGGAGGGCCTTGATTTTGTTGTACAACGGAGCCTTGCACAGCAATTTAACCTTGGCCGCAAATTTACTCTGCTCATCGGCTGGCAGGTTTTGCAACAGCCCAAAGCAATAAGAAGGCAAAGCCTGGGCGGCTTTCTCAAAATCGACATTTTTCATGATCCTGCCGACGCATTCAGCGCGCTGTTCAGCGCGTTTGCGGTCAACTGCCCGATCCACCGTGCCTAAAATGGAATCCAAAAAGCCGTTCAAACCAATCGGAATACTCTGATCGCCGACCTGGATATTCCACAAGGAAGCGCGCAGAATCGCCATCGCGCCAAACCCGGCCACCAGCACCTGCGCCCAGGCCGCCTGCTGGCCCTGAAGGCCAAAAGTCCATTCAAAGGCGCGCACACCAATCAGGGCGATGGCGGAAGCGGCGGCATTGACCAAGAGATAAAATAAGCCGGGAGCAGTCCGCAACGCGTCATCTGGCTCGTCACGATAACGCGAAATAATCTCGGTCACGCCAATCAGCGTTCCAATTCCCAATACGGTCAGCCATTCATACCAGAGTATGTTCATCTTTTCCCCTAGAGGTCGTCGCCGTCATCAATCATGGCTTGCGCCCAGCGCTGGCCTTCATCGGTCAACTCAATCAGGCTGCCTTTGTCATCGTCATCGACCTTAACCAGCCCGGCTTCGCTCAACTCTTGCAAGCCTTCCGTGAACTCAGCAAAAGGCGCGCGCACCTGGGCCATGATAATCTCGATCCGGGTCTCGTTGTGCTCCGACAGACAGCGCACAATCCGCATCGAAGTTTTGCTGGTGCGGTTATCGTCTTTCGAAACACGATTGACGCTTGAGAGAAACACCCCAAAATCATCCTGCGGCTGTTCTTGTTGGGATTTATTTATATTCATAAGTCACCTCTCAACTACATTCTATCGTGGGCAAAATGGCAAGTCAAGCGCATAGATTAGCGTTTTCGACGGACCTGCAAGCGCAAGCCTTGCACTGCAATGACTTCCACCATTTGGCCTTTTTGGATGCGCTTCTCGCCCTCGGCCAATTCTGCGCTCCATAGTTCACTTTGCACCTGAACCTGGCCGCGCGGAGCGATCTCACTTTGGGCTGTTCCGCTGGCCCCAATCAGCGATTCACGCCCGGTGCGCTGCGGCGTCCGCAGAGAGCGGATCGCAAAGCTGACGATGACTGCAAACAACAGGCCGGTCACAATCCCCATCCCCACCACCAGCGGAATGGAAACCCGCTGAAACTGTGGCACGCCCGGCGAATTGAACAAAACCAGTCCGCCGATGACGAATGCGCCGACCCCGGCAGCCGTCAGCGCCCCAAAAGTTGGCGTCTTAACCTCCAGGAAAAACAGGACAAAAGCCAAAATCAGGAAAATTAGACCAAACCAATTGACCGGCAAGACGCCCAATCCGTAAGCCGCCAAAGCCAGGCACACCGCGCCGATAAATCCGGCCACCCAGCCGCCCGGGCTCGAAATCTCGATCAGAATGGCCTGTACTCCAATCGTCACCAGTAAAAATGTGATATTGGGGTTGACCAGAATATCCAGCAATTGCTCGATGAAAGACATGCCCACATCTTGAACGACAGCATTGGCCGTATTAAGCGTGCGCGAGCCGTCCGGCATTTGGACCACGAAGCCATCCAATTGCTTCAGAAGTTCATCCAAATCGTTCGAAATAAAATCGATCAGTCCTGCTTGACGCGCTTCAGTCGCTGAAACCGCCCGGGCAATTTCGATCATATCCTCAGCCAGCGCCACCGCTTCTGGGCTGCGCGCCTCGGCCAGGGCGCGCACCTGGGCGCGCAAGGCTTCCTTCTGCTTGCGTTCGAGAGTTTCTTCGAGATCCTGCCCCTCACCGCTGATCGGGCTGGCCGCGCCGATAATGGTCTCAGGGGCCATGGCCGAAGCGTGGCCGGCAATCGTAATCACCGCGCCGGCGCTGCCGGCCGTCCCGCCGCGCGGGCTGACGTAGACCACCACCGGCACATCGCTGGCGCGGATGGCCTGCACAATTACTTCCATCTCGCTGATCAGGCCGCCGGGGGTGTTGAGTTTAATGACCAATAATTCGGCGTTGCGCTGCTCGGCGATCTTGATCCCGCGCAAGACGTATTCTTTCATCGCCGGAGCCACCACACCCCTGGCTTCCATGACCAGCACCAACGGCCCGTCGGTTTGAGCCTGAGCCGGTTGGAAAAACAAAGACAATCCCGCCAGAAGCGTCACGCATAATCGCAAAAGTTTCATTTTTCTCTCCGTCAGGAGTATTATATCCTCGAAGGGTTAACAAAACATAAATCTACGCTGCCCCAGCAGGCTGAAGGCAGCGTGGATTCATCTCATGCAATTTGCCAGGCCATTTCGGCTGGCTGCACAGCGCAAGGGTGGGAGAAACCGCAATCAGGGGATCGCCAACAAAATCGTGCGCAGGCTCAGGCCAACAATTACGAGGCCAACCGTAATCATCAAAACTTTGAGCGGCAGATGCTTGGTGATGTAAGCGGCCAGGGGCGCGGCCAAAACACCTCCCAACAACAGGCCGAGGATGACCTGCCAGTAGCTGGCAAAATTCAGGGTCAAAATAAACGTCACAGATTGGGCAAAGGTTACAAAAAACTCAGAGAAATTAACCGTTCCGATTGAGACACGGGCATTGTTGCCACGTGCCACCAGGGTCGTGGTCACTACCGGGCCCCAACCGCCGCCGCCAATCGCGTCGCAAAAGCCGCCCACCAGGCCCAGCAGGCTGATATGTTTGAATTCTGTCGGGTTTTTGTTGACGCCGCGAAAGGCTTTGAACAGGATCACCAGCCCCATCACCAGCAGGTAGGCCGAAATCCAGGGTTTGAGCGCGTCTCCATCCAAAGAAGTCAGAATATACGCGCCGAGCACGCCGCCCAAGACGCCCGGAATCAGCAGTTTTTTTGCCAGGGCGGTATCGATGTTTTTTAATTTCCAATGGGAAAAGCCAGAAACGCCGGTCGTGAAAACTTCCGCCATGTGGACGCTGGCGCTGGCAGAAGCGGGCGGCAGCCCCAGGCTGAGCAGAAAGGTGTTGGAACTGACGCCGTAGGCCATCCCTAGCGCGCCATCGATCATCTGAGCGACGAAACCGACCAGCACAAAGACGAAAATATTCAATCCGCCATAGGCATCTGAGCCGACCGGGCCAAAAGCGGCTCCACACGCGCTCAGCACCAAAGCGACAACAACAAAAAGGCCAAAAACAAGAGAGCGGGTAGTGATTTTCATTATTTTTTCTCCAGATCAAGTTTGAAATATATAAAGCCTACGGGCATAGTAGACTTTTATGACAAAATAAAACATCGCTTGGAAAACGGTCTTTTTAAATTATTCTGTGCGGGCTGCACGTTTGGCCGCCACCCGCCGATTGACATCCGCCAGGGAGGTCTGGTCGAGGACTGCGGACATGGCCGCGCGCACATCGAACATGACCATCCGCAAGCCGCAGGTTTCCTCGTCCGGGCAGTCACAGGGCTCGTAGGCCACCTGGCTGACGCACTTGATCGGCGCAATCGGCCCATCCAGGACGCGAATGATTTGGCCGAGCGTGATCTTTTCTGCCGGGCGGGCCAGATAGTAGCCGCCGCCAACGCCCATTTTGCTGTGTAAAATCCCGGCGTTTTTGAGGGCCAGCAAAATTTGCTCAAGAAATTTGGCCGGGATTTTCTCCTGGGCGACAAACTCCTTAATCTGCATTTTGCGGGGCTGGCCGGCTTGATCTGGTTCGGCCAGCAAAATCATGGCCCGCAAGCCATATTCACCACGTTTTGAGAGTCGCATACTTTATCCTGTCTCAAAAGTCTACCAATGAAATAGACTTTGTTATAAGAGCAGCTTAAGTATAGAACTCTTTTTGCAAACTGTCAATATTCAGTTGCTGAATATTGGATTTTGGAATTCAAACGCAAAAGAATTTGAGCAAACACCCAGGCATTCTGCCTCGAATTCGACAACTGTCATCCGAATAAGGCAAGTTGTCATTCAAATCTGTGACGCCTGTCACTACTAAAAGATTTTTTTTTGGATAAAATGGAATTAACCTTTGGAGGTACTTATGGCTGAGAAAAAATGGGAAGTGACAAAAATTCGCTACTGTGACCATGTCGGTCACGAAGTTGCATTCGAGACCGAAGTTGTTTACCCGAACGACTTCCTACCCGATCCTCCGCGCGTGACGGCCCGGCGCTGCTCGAACGCCAAAGAATGCAATATGTTTGATAAACCCACCTGCGCCTGGTGCGGAACCAACCCGAACCACGAACCACTTTAAAGCATAAACAGTGGGCAGAAATTTCTGCCCGTTGCAAATTCTCTCCTCTCTCTCTGTTGGTCATGGCTGCGCCCGCTCTAAAAGCGGGCGTATGCCATTTAAAAGTGTGAACCTGCAAGGGTTGGGCAGCCCAGCCGCAGGGTATAAGCGCCCAACTTAACCGCCACGGCTTTCCTAACCCGGACAAGCCGAAAAGAAAACCTTCAACCACGACGGCAACAACGGGACTCTATGGAAAACCTTTCACCACGGCGGCAACGACGGGACTCTATGGAAAACCTTTAACCACGACGGTAACAACGGGACTCTACGGAAAATCTTAAATGCTCTTACTTCGTGTTCCGGCGTTGCCTCGTGCCG
>JAVEWN010000125.1:0-4156 GCA_034004515.1 Anaerolineales bacterium
ATTCTATCATCCACTTTTGCAACGGTCAAGCATTTTTAAGGCTTTTTCGAAAACTCATGGCTCATCGATGCGCTGGGTTTTCTGGGCCAATAAATCGATGTGTTTGCGATTAAACATAATCGCCGGGCTGTCCACTTTTAAGGCCGGGATGAGAATCGCCGTCAGGAGCGCGTCGTACATCGGTACAAAATCACGCGCGCCTTCAAGCATAATCACCGAAAAATCAAAGCGGCCCGACCACTTGATCGAACCCGATAAGTCATAAACCGGCGTCGTGACCCGCACAGAATAATCGGCCGTATTGACGTATCCGCCGCGCGCAATCGCCTGGGGGCCAAGGTCTTCGCGCCGCGCCAGGCAAATCGCAAACAACTGAGATTTGACCACTTTTACGGATTGATAATGATCCACCAATTTGGTCGGCATGTGCAAGCGAGCCAAGCGCGCATCCTGAATTTCGGTAAAGGAGTTGAGGGGATCATTTAACAATCCCACCAAGCCGGTCGAAGGCACAGAAATCTTACCGACAATCCGATAGCTGGGCGTGAAAAAATCAGCAGAAATCAGGCGTTGTGTGCCAGTAGGCGGATCAATTGTCATAACGACTCACTGTTCCGAGGGCGGCGCAAGGTGGCCGCTCCGCCGGCGGATGCGCGGACGCGCCAAACGCGGTTTATTCGAATCGCGCCCCGCATTTGGGCTAAGCAAAGTCGAAAGCCAGTTTACCGCCCGGCCATCATACTCGCGCCTGCCGCAGACATCGCAAACCCAGGCCGGGAAGTTCGGGACAGTCACCAATTCTTCGTCCAGCCAGGTAAAGTAGGTGATAAACTGCAACGTCATCACGCCGGCCTGGCACTGCTGACAGGTAAAAGAAGGCTGGCGTTTCTCTTGTAACTCTTCGCTCATCGGTTGGCCTCGCTCAGGATGGAAATTCCAGCGCTGGCCCCGAGGCGGTTGGCCCCGGCCACAATCATCGTCAGCGCATCGGCCAGGGTTCGGATTCCGCCGGCAGCCTTAACACCAATTTCCGGGCCGACAACGCGCCGCATCAAGGCTACATCTTCCACTGTCGCGCCCGCCGGGCCAAACCCGGTTGAAGTCTTCACAAAATCGGCTCCGGCCGCCTTAGAAATCAGGCATCCCGCAATCTTCTCGCGCTGATTGAGATAGCACATTTCAAGGATAACTTTAAGATGAGCATCCCGTTCATGGCAAATCTCGGCCACAATTCTAATATCTTCGTAAACCAATTCGAGCGCGTCGGCCTTCAGTGCGCCAATATTAACCACCATATCGATCTCGGTCGCGCCCGCTTCAATCGCCATGCGCGTCTCAACCGCCTTGGATGACGGCAAATGCGCCCCAAGCGGGAACGAAATCACCGAGCAAACCCCCACCCCGCTGGCCCGTAAAACCCCCGCCGCCAGTGGAACGTAACCAGGGTTGACGCAGACCGTCGCAAAATGATGATCGCGCGCCTCCTGGCATAACTTCATGATCTGCTGAGGGGTTGTCTCCGCTTTCAAAGCGGTATGATCGATCCAGGCCGCAATTTCAGAACCGACGGGCAGGGCCAGTGCAGGCGGCGCAGGCGGCAGCTCGCTTAAGTAAGCTTCAGTTTGGAAACGAATATCTTTTAAATCAATCATTGGCTTGCCTTTATCAAATCAACATGATCCAACACATCCCAATATTTAAAGGGCCAGTAGACCAGCACCGCCTTGCCAATGATCTTATCGGCTGGCAACATGCCCCACGAGTGAGAATCAGAAGAATCGTTGCGATTATCACCCAATACAAAAAGATTATCAGATGGAACCAGCCACGAACCGTCATAGTTTGGCGTAGCCGCAATATACGTTTCTTTCAGGCCCACCCCATTGACATAGACGACACCGTTTTCGACCCGCACCTCATCGCCGGGCAAGCCAATCACGCGCTTGATCAAATCCTGGCGGGTCAGATCAAAATGGAAGACAATAATATCGCCGCGCTCTGGCTGCCCCAGGCGATACGCCAGGCGATTGACCAGCACAAAATTGCCATCTTCAAGCGTCGGCTGCATACTATAGCCATCGACACGGACACGGGCGGTCAGCGCATTGATGACCAGGAACAGTGCCGCCGAAAGCAGGATCGTCTCTAAAATATCATATAAAAGTTGATACCAGCCCGCCCGGCCTTCTTTTTCAGCTTGCAACTCATCTTCCGGCGCGGGCGCAAGTGTTTCTGTTGTCAAATCTTCCAAAACTGCCTCCAAATGATGCGCCGATTATACCGCATCCATCCCTAAACGCGCCCCCAGGCATAGAAGGTCGGCACGAACAAAACTCGTAAAGAATCCCGGCGGGCTTGCGCGTCCAATTCCTTCATTTTTTGGATGTCTGCGGCCTGAGCCGCGCCCGTTAAATCAGCTTCAAGCACCGCCCATTCCATTTCCATTTCAGCGGGGCCAGCGCCGCTCCACCCGCCGCCGATGACGCCGTTTTCGATCAGGGTAATACCCGCCTGCGCAAAGCCGCCCGCCAACTCGCGCCCCATGCGTGGGTTGACTCCCTGGCGCAGCAGGGCGGCGGTCTGCCATGCGCCAAGGGCCTGCAAGCCAGGCGGGTGGTCGATGCGGGCGGCATGGTCTGGCTCGGCCAGGGCCAGCACGGCCCCACCCGGCCGGGTGACGCGCGCCATCTCGCGCAAGATTTGCCCCGGTTTTTGCACCCAAAGCAAAAGGTAGTGACAAAATACAAGGTCAAAAAAAGAGTCGGGATAGGGCAAGTCTTCTCCGGCGGCGTTGACGGTCAGCAGGCCGGGGGCGTTTGCGTGGGTTTGTTTGACGGAATCCAGTCTCAGGTCCAGGCCGTGAGCGCATGCGCCGGCGGGCAGGGGGAGCTGCTCCCAGAGCGCGCCGGTCCCACAGCCCACTTCCAAAATCCGTTTGGCAGAATCAAGCCCGGCCCGTTTAAACAAATAATCCCGCGTGTTTTTCGTCCAGCGGGCTTGTTGTTGGTAGCGGGCGTGCCAGTTCATGGCCTGATTATACGCCGCCAGCAACCCAATTGCGCACAAATTGCTCTTGCTGGAGTGTTTCGGGAGAGTGAGGGTAAAAGGCCGATTTTGGCACGCTCTGCCACCATTCGGCGAGCTGGTCGAGGGCCTGCTGGCCGCTCAACCCCTGGCTGACGAGGTAACAGCCGACGACGGTTCCGGTGCGGCCAATGCCGCCCTGGCAATGCAGGTAGGTTTTGCGGCCTGTCTGCCGAAAGTGATCGAGTTGGTTGAGGATGGCTTGCATTTGTTCACGGCTGGGCAGGCCATAATCGCCAATTGCGAAGCGCCGATAGCAAACTTCAAGGCCGCGTTCGGCGGCTTCCTGGCGCAACAGGTCTTCATAGGGAAGGGTCTCGCCGGGGCTGGTCAGGTCAATAAAGCTGTTAAAGCCTTGCTGAAGGAAGTCACCCAACCGCTGACGGGCGCGCTGCGGGCTGTAAGATATAACTGGATATTCCCCACCTAAAATTTGGCCGGGCAGGATCCAGTAGGACTCTGGAATGGGGCGATCTGGCTGCATCGGAGCTTAAAAATCGTCCAGCAGCGAATTGGGGGTGGGCGGGTAGAGCGGGATATCACGCCGAAACTCGTAGGTAATGATCATCTCTTCGATAATTTTGGTCTGTTCAGAGGTAACTTTTCCAAACTGGAAGCCGATATTGTAAAAAGCCGGGTCAATATCTGGCTGGCACCAGGCGACGCGCGCATCGAGGTTGAGATGATCGGTTGAGAAAAGCGGCGGGTCTGGCAAATCAAAGCGCAGGCCCAGGGTGGTTCCTTCGATCATAGGATCATCGCTGATAATCATGGCCCCCATGAGATTCAAATCTGAAAGGTAGCCAAGAACTTTGCCCGTCTCGCGGTCGAAGACACGCGAGTAAACCATTAGGTATTTGCGAGGAATTTTTCGACGATCGTCCATTTTCTCTCCAATTTTTTTTGGATGCAGCTTCCCTATAAGTGTACCAAAATTCAATCAGTTTTCAATTGCAAAAGCATGGATGACGAGGGCGATTGCATCTAAATCCTGGTTTGCCCTAATTTTGCCTATTCGCCAACGGGCTACCCGCAGGGTGGGCTACCCGCAGGGTGGGCTACCCGCAGGGTG
>JAVEWN010000125.1:4256-8064 GCA_034004515.1 Anaerolineales bacterium
CAGGACTCACTGATTTTAAGAAAACCATGTAAAAGCTCAAACCGGTGATTGACGCAGCGCCCGGCCTTTGGTAAAATCATACCCCAAGAGCGTTGTACCCTTCGCTCTAATTTTTTTGCCATGAAAGGGCTAGAAAAAAAATGAAAGTATTGCTGATTAAGGACGTTTACAAACTTGGCCGCGCTGGCGAGGTCAAAAAAGTCGCAGATGGTTATGGGCGCAACTTTTTGCTGCCGCAAGGAATGGCTATGCTGGCAACCCCCGGCGCTCTGCGCCAGGCCGACCGCATCCGCGCGGACGCGACCAAACGCCGCGCCGCGCTCAACCAGGAAATGGGCTCAGTCGCTGAAGTTTTGAGCGGTGTTTCGCTGGCTTTCGCCGTCAAAGCGGGCGAAACTGGCAAATTGTACGGTTCGATTACCACCCAGGATGTGGCCGAAGCCATTAAAGAAAAAACCGGCATCGAAGTCAAACGCCAACAGGTTGACCTGCAATCGGTGCGCGAGTTGGGCGAATACGTTGCATTGATCCGCCTGACCCTCGACCTGGTTCCTGAAATCAAGGTCATCGCCTATCGCGAAGGTGACGTCAATCCGCTTGAAAAATCTGCCCCCAAGGAAGAAAAACCGGCCGCTGAAGTTGTTGAGAGCAAAGAAGCTGCTGTCACAGAAGCCCCAGCCGAGGAAACCCCGGCAGAAGGCTAACCTTACCCAATTTGCGCCTTACATCACCGATGGTACCCGGCAAACCAGGGGCGTCGGTGATGTTTTTTTAAGAAGATCATGCCCACTCCAGGCGAAAAACTCCGCGCGGCGCGTGAAGCCCGTAAATTAAGCATCAAACAAGTCGTCCAAGCCACCCGCATCCGCAGTCATTACCTGGAGGCGATGGAGGCAGGCGATCTGTCCGTCATGCCTTCTGCTGTCCAGGGGCGCGGATTTTTGCGCGCCTATGCCGATTTTTTAGGCCTGAGCCTGAATTCGCTTTCCACAGCCGGAGAACAGGCCGAAAAAGAAGCTGCGCCCGTCCCCGAACCGGAAGCGCAACCGCAGCAAGTCGAAGCAGAACTGCCCGCACAAGAACCGGAAGCGCTCGAGGTTGACCCAGAACCGGAATCGCCAGAAACAGACCCGCTTCCCAATCCGGCGCAGCCTTCAGACATCATTTTCCGCCAAATTGGCCTATCCCTGCGCCAGCGGCGGGAACTGCTTGGCCTGACACTGGATGAAATCGAACGGCATACGCGCATGCGCCCCGCAAACTTATCGATCATCGAACAGGGTGATTTTGACAGTCTGCCCTCGCCTGTCCAGGCGCGCGGCATGTTAAATACGTACGCCAACTTTTTGGATATGAACGGCGACAGTATGCTGCTGCGCTTTGCAGAGGGACTGCAAGCCCGGCGGGCTGAACGCCAGGTTGACACGCCCGCGCCGCGCCGCCGTTGGGGCCTGCCGCTCTGGATCCGGCGCCTGCTCAGCCCGGATTTGTTTTTTGGCGCGCTGATTATTCTCACCATCACCGGGCTTTTGATCTGGGGAGCCGCGCGCATCATTGCTTCCCAAGAAATCCCGGAAGATGAGGGCCAGGCCCCCTCAATTTCTGATGTATTGCTGGCAAGCCCGCAAGCGCCAACTGAAACGCCACAAGGCCTGCCGACCAGTATCGAAGAGCTGGGGACGCCCCTGCCGGCACTTGAAGAAGAAGCCACCCTGGAATTGGAAGCAACCGCGCCCCTGCCCGGCTCAATCTTGCAAGTTACCATTCTTGTCCGTGAGCGGGTTTTTGTGCGGGTCATTATCGACGGCGAAGTTAAGCAGGATGGCCGGGTTGCGCCCGGCGCGGCCCTGATTTTTGACGGGCAGGAACGGATCGAAGTCCTGACCGGCAATGGCGGCGCGGTTCAAATCATCTATAACCAGTTCGATTTCGGCTTGATGGGCAACCCCGGAGAAGTAGTTAACCGCATCTACACGCTGGATGGGATTCAAACCCCAACAGCAACCGTCAGCCCAACCGCCAGCAATACGCCCCGCATCCAACCCAGCCCCACTCCAACCGTTACCGGTACGCCCACCCCATCGGAAATTCCATAATATGAACCGTAAAACTTTTTACCTTCTCTCGCTCGGCTGCGCCAAAAACACAGTCGACTCGGACTCAATGGCGCAATTACTTCATCAGGATGGCTACAAAAGCGTTGCGAAAGCATCGCAGGCCAGCATTTTGATCGTCAACACCTGCGGATTTATCGACCCGGCCAAGCAAGAATCCTTCGAGGAGTTGCGCAAACTGGCGCGCGGCAAACGCCGCGACCAATTGCTGATCGCCGCCGGATGCCTGACCCAGCGCTACGGCATGGAAGTCGCCCAGAAAGTGCCCGGCATCGATGGTGTGCTCGGCACCCGGCGCTGGATGGACATTGTCCAGGTCGTCCGGCAGCTTCGCAAAACTCCCCATCCCGGCACGCTTTACCACCTGCCTGAGGCAGCCACTGTTGGACGCGACGAAGGCGAAACTTTGCGCGTCTCGGTCGCCGGGGCCAGCGCTTATCTGAAAATAGCCGATGGCTGCCGCCGCCCATGCGCTTTTTGCGCCATTCCGCTCATCAAGGGCACGGCCGTCAGCCGCCCGATTGAGAGCATCGTCCACGAGGCACAGGTTTTGCGTGAGAACGGGGTTCGTGAACTGATCCTGATTGCGCAAGACACCACCGATTACGGTCACGACCTGGGGTTAAAAGACGGCCTGGCCGTCCTGCTCGAGCAGTTGACCGATTCTGTCCCAGAGATGGACTGGATTCGGGTAATGTACGCTTACCCGGGTTACGTCACCGACCGTTTAATCGAGGTGATGGCAAGCCGTAAACAGGTTTTGCCCTATCTCGACATCCCCCTCCAACACGCCGACCCGCAGACGCTGGCCCGCATGAAGCGGCCCGCCAACATCGAGTGGGTTCACAAAACGCTAGCCAAGATGCGGGCTGCGTTCAGCGCCAAACCGCAGCGATTGGCTATCCGCACTACTTTTATCGTCGGCTACCCCGGCGAAACAGACACGGAATTCGAGGCGCTCTACGCTTTTATCGAGCAAACCCGCTTTGACCGGGTTGGGGCCTTTAAATTCTCCTTCGAGCCGGGAACCACATCCGAACCGCTCGGCGACCCGGTTCCGGCTGAGGTCAAGGAGGAGCGTTGGAATCGGCTGATGGAATTGCAGCAAGCCATTTCGCTCCAAATCAATCAGGAATATATCGGCAAAACGCTGGACGTACTGGTCGAGGGATATGATAACGGCATCTCGGTCGGGCGTTCATACCGCGACGCGCCCGAAATCGACGGGCTGGTCGTTGTCGAAAGCGAACTGCCGGTTGGTGAAATTGTCCCGATCCGCATCAACGGGGCCATGGCCTACGATCTGAGCGGTCTACCCGTCGGGTCGAAAACCCTGTAGCAAAAATCAACCAAAAAGACGCCAGCTCAACCGGATAAAACCCCGCAACTGGCATCTTTTGATTTAAGCATCCAAATGCCGCCGTGACGCGGGATGCTATCCCGCGCAAAAAAAGGGCGGATTAACAATCCGCCCCACGGGGAAGTTCCATTAAGTATTTCTGCGGTCAGCCGTGGCGCGGGATGCTATCCCGCGTATCCGCATCCCGCGCACCCCGCGCAAAAAAAAGGCGGATTAACAATCCGCCCCACGGGGAAGCTCCATTAAGTATTTCTGCGGTCAGCCGTGGCGCGGGATGCTATCCCACGCATCCCGCGCAAAAAAAGGGCGGATTAACAATCCGCCCCACGGGGAA
>JAVEWN010000126.1:0-8058 GCA_034004515.1 Anaerolineales bacterium
GGATGCTCATGGTCAGCCTCCAATCAGGTTGGTCAATACCGGGTAGAGCAGAACGGTCAGCAGGGTCGCCAGGAAAGGCACGAAGTAGAACAAAATCATCGGCACAATCATTTCCGAGCCGAGTTTTTCCGCCCGGCGTTCCGCGCCGCCGATGTAGTCTGCGGCGATGCTGGTTGCCAGTTGGCCCATCAACTCCTGTTGGGCCGTGCCGCGCTTGATGAAGGCCAGTTGGATGCTGGCGCCAATCAGTTCCGGCAGGAGCGATTCCTGGGCTTCGCGCTGGATTTGCTCAATCAGGTCGCGGCCCGAAGCTTGGGCGATGACCTCGCGCATCCAGCCCGCCACCATGCCGGGTGTCTTCGAGACGCGTGAGATGGCCTCCTCCATGCTCACGCCTGCAGCCATCTGGGACGAGACCAGCTGGATGTATTCGGGCAGTTGCGAGACGAACACGCGCCGCGCTTTTCTTGCCGTGCCGCCCGCCGACATTGCTGGCAGATTCCATCCGGCAAACCCCATGACCGCGCCCAGCAGGGCTTCCTGGGTGAAGAACAGGCCGAACACAAAGCCGCCCACCCCGGCCACCAGGCGCAAGGCTGCAAACTGGACGGCGTTCCAGCCAATCCATTTGCCGGACATCTGCGCCCAATACAGGTCAGCCGCCATCTTACGCAGCATGGCCGGAGGCGCGTACTTCTGCACCGGCACGCCCAAGGGCGAGAGCGCGCGTTGCAACCGGGTCTGGCGGGTGGCACCCGCCATCTCGTGGGCTTCAGCCAGCGCGCCCTTGCGCGCGCCCACGAACACAACCTCCACCAGAAGGTAGACAATGAAAGCCGTTGAGAGAAAACCAATCAGGTAAATCAAGCCAAGCATCAGACAGCCTCCTGAGCCATTGAACGAAGAATGAAGTAGCCCGCCACCATCGCCAGCACCGTCCCGGCGATAACCATCTGCACCAGGCCAGCCCGCAGCGATTGGGCGATAATCGGGTCGTTGGTCAGGTAGACAATCACCAGCACCAACATCACCGGCAAGATGACGGTCGAGACCATCACGTCACCCGCTTTGGCCTGGGCGCGGTTGCGGGCCGAAAGGATGTGCTGGACGCGTTGTGAGATGTCCATCAAGGTTCCCGCGTACTTCTCGCCACCGGTATCCACAAAGCCCATCAGCAGGGTTGCCAGGTTGGAGAGTGAAACCGAAGGGCTGCGCTCAGCCAGGGCCACCAGCGCGGCGCGGCGGTCCTTTGTCCGCATCTCGGCTGAGGTCAGGTAAAACTCCGGAGAAAGCGGGTTCTTGCCTTCCAGTTCCAGGGAAGCAGCCACCGCGTTCAGGACTTCCGGGGGCGAGCCGCCCGCCAAGAGTCCAGCCGCGATACGACCCACCGCAATCGGCAGGTGCTTGTCGATTTCCTTGCCGCGACTCTTGACCTTGTCATCCAGCCAGGCGTTGAAGGCGTAGTAGGTCACCCCGGCCAGGACAAAACCCACGATTGCGCCAAGAAACAACGACCCAACCATGAAGGCGGTAAAAGCCCCGCCAATCGAGAAGGTGCGGAACGTCACCGGACGCCAGTTCAGACCGGAGGCCATCAACTTGTATTCCAGCGAGTTCGGGTCGAGTTCGTGCATGGCCCGGGTGGCATCCACCGAATAGGCTTCGTTCAGGATGCCGGTCTTGCGATTGTGCGGGTAAAACAGCCACAGCACCGCAAACGCGACAATCATTGCAATCAGAAAAATCAATCCGCTCATGCGTGTTCTTCTCCTGTTCGTAGTTCCCCGACCTTGTTCCAGCGTGGTTCGTCGGGGGTGGAATTTTCGTCATAGCGCCAGACGGTCTCAAACCAGACATTGCCCTGCTTGAGTTCCTTGGCAACCTTCGAGACCGAAATCACGCGGCGGCGGTCATGGCGAATGCCGATTTGCAAGTGCAGGTCGATGGCGCTCGCCAGGGTGCGCTGGATTTCAGCAGGCCGGGCCTGGCTGTGCATGCCCATCTCAGTAATCACACGCTCCACAGTGTCGCGCGGGCTTTCGGCATGGAACGTGCTTGCACCGGAGTGACCGGTGGTCATGGCCGAGAACAGGGCTTCGAGGGCGTCACCGCTTCTAGCCTCGCCAACAATCAGGTAATCGGGCGAGAGACGCATGGCGACCTTGACGCCGTCCGCCAGCGTGACCGGGGCGACATCCGTGCCGATGGCCTTGGGGCGCGCCTCGAAGGACTGCACGGTCTGGCGGTCAATCCAGATTTCTTCCGGGTCTTCAATCTTGACCACGCGCCAGCCCGAGGGCAGGAAGGTACACAGGGCCGAGAGCATGGTGGTCTTGCCGGTGCGGGTTCCGCCGCAAATCAGGATGCGGGTTCCGGCCTGCATGGCCATGCCCAGGTCTGTCATGACTTCGGCGGACAATGCCCCGCGTTCAATCAGCCAGGCCGGGTCGACCGGTTTTTGCTCGAACAGGCGCAGGTTGATGGCCGGGTTCTTGCCGGGCGGCGCAATCGCCGGGTGCAGGGCGGTAAGGCGTCCGCCGCCAGGGTTATCGGGGCTGGGCGGCAGTTTGGCGTACACCACCGGGTTGGCTTCGTTCAAGGCGCGGTTCTGCGGGCCGATGATGCGGTCGAGCACGCGCCAGATTTCGCCGCTCTCCGGGCGCATGTCCACCGTCTCGAAGCGCACCGCGCCTTTGGGCATGACCTGGATAAGGCCGCTCGAATAGACAGCAATCTCGGAGATGTCCGTGCGGATGGGCGGCAGCAGCAGGTCGAGAAAACCGAAGCCAAGCAGGCGGCGGGTCAGTTCGGCGGCCAGGTGCTCCTCGTACTGTGCGCCGGGGCGCATACTGCGGCGGCGGTAGGCCGTTGAGACCAGCACCGTGACCCGCTCTAGAATTTCGGCGCGCAGCGCAGGCGTCGGGGTAGCAAGTTTGTTGGGCGGGTATTCGGCGTTGACCTGGTCGATGACCTCGTTCATCACCGCTTCGCGCTCACCGTTCGGGTCGCCTACCGAAGCGGGCTGGTTGGATTGGTCGTAAAGAGAAAGCACGTCCATCTCATTAGCCCAATCTGAACTTTGGCAGGCGGAACAATGATTTGCTGCCGTTGTCGTTCTCGGTCTGTTCCAGGGCGCGTTCCATGCCGGGGAATAGGTTGGCGATAATTTGGCGCGCTCCGCGAGCCATTTTGTCGGAACGGGTCACAACCGGCACCCGCTGGTCTTGGGCGGCCTGGACATGCGGGTCGTACTCGATGGCCGCAGCCATGCGCGGCGCCCAGTCGTTCGCGCTGACCAATTCCTCCTGGAACTGGCGCGGGGTGAATGCGCTCGAGTCCATGCGCTGGTTGAGTACCAAGTAGATGGATTCGCGCGGCAATTTGCTGCCCAGGATGCTCAGGGCATTCAGGGTGTGGCGCACGGCGAATAAATCCGCGACCGTTGGCCGGGCAACAATCAAGGCGATGTTGGCAAAGGCCAGCGGGTGCAGCAACCAGGGTGATTCAGCGGAAGGCAGGTCCATGACCATCGAGGCGTATGAACCATCGTCTGCGGCCAACAGACCGGCGTAGATGCTGTTGGGGGCCTGCGGGTCAATGGTCGTCCCAGCCCGCAGATACTCCAGGCTGTTTTCGGGGGCGACGACCACATCTAGCCCCTCGATGCGCTGGATGGCGGCCTGCATCGAGGCCTTGCCGGGCCGCTCGAAGAACTCGACCATGTTGGGCGTGTAGCGCAGGCGCAGGTGGGCGGTTGCGGCGGCGGGCAGGTCGAGCGAGAACAGCGTTGTCCGCACCGAAAGCCGGACGGCCAGTTCGTAAGCCAAGGCTTCGGAGATTGTCGAGGCCCCCGCTCCACCGGCGTGAGACAGCACTGCAATCCGCTTGGTGCCGGTCAGGACAGGCTGCAAGCCGGGCGGCATGTAGCCGTTTCCAGCAGGCGCGGCCTCGGTCATCAGCACCGGCGAAGCGGTAACTTTTGTGACCCTCGCTTTGGCGGTTTCACCGGCGGAATAAGCCAGGGCGGGAAGTTCGGGCCAGTTGACCGGCATGAGAAACGCACCCGCGACCACGCCCGGCATGTTCTGGAATGACCCAAGGCTGTTGGCTTCGGCCTCCGGCACGAGCACAATGGATGTGCCGTTCCAGGCTTGCATGCCGGAAATCAGTTTGCGCAGGCTGTCCATGCCTGGGGCAATGCCTCCATGCACAACCAGCACACCAGGCTGGAAAGTTGCCAACTGAATTGAAAGCACATCCCAGGTGGTGGCCTGCCCGACCACCGACAGGCGGCGGTCTTGCATGAAGGCAGGCAGCATTTGGTAAGTGACAGTCTCATGGCCGGGACCGGCGAGAAAAACAGAAATCCTATCGTTTTCCATCGCGTCTCCTAACGGTCACTGTTCATGGCTTCGTACAGGTCGCCCAGGTTGAGAGTAAGGATGGTTTCCGTTTCCACACCATCCACCGGCTCGAGCGCCAGGTGCAATTTTCCGTATTCATCCAATGCGGCCAGCAAGGTGGCCGGGTTGACCCACATGCCGGGCGTTACTTCAATCGGATTCGTGGGCACGGCCAGCACAATGACCGAATTTGCCGCCGAGGCATTTCCAGCCATGAAGACTTGTTCGTTTGAATCGCCGCCGGGCGGCAGTTCCTGGTAGCGGAATTGCTGCGGGACAAGCAGGATGCGCAGGCCATTGATGGCAATCCTGCCCAGTGGAGCCTGGGGCGGTTGCGGCGTCGGGGTCGGTTCCGGGGTTGGGGTTGGGCCAGCAAGGTCAATGTCAGCGTAAGGGGTGGGAACCAGACCCAGCAGGCTTTCATCCGGCCTTGCGTCCGCGCGATTCCACGAGAGATTGACCACATCCGGTGGCAGAATGCCAATGACTGTCACGGTCTGGCCCTCGCGCACGACGCCAGCCACGCCGGAGGACAGGTTGACCCGCACAGCCATCGCCACGTAACCCGGCTCCAACTGCGAGGGAATGCCGGAAGCAGCAGCCTGGCCAAGAACCGATTGGGTGATAAAGTCGCCAGGCGCGCGGCCAACGGCCAGCATCTGCCCCTGGGCTTCGTCGATACTGCGCAGGGCATTGGCGGGCACGCCACCTGCAGGCACGGAGCGCATTTCGACCAGGTCAGCCGTGAGCATTGTGCCGGGCAGCAGTCCCACCCTGGCAACCAGCACCTGGGTCGGGCGAATCGTGCCGTTCAAGAGGGCAATCACCAGCACGCCCACGATGAGGGCAAAGCCGATGACCATGATTGGGGAGCGTTGTTTCTTTTCCATTTTTTTGTTTTTCTCCTGTGAAGAATGGATTGTGGGTTTTTGCTTGCCTACCGCCTGAGAAAGCGGTTAACAATTTCTTTATCTGTAGGCTCATGTCCGTGCAAGAAAGCCGGACGAATCAGGACAGGTTCGATGTCGAACACATCCTCGCTGTAGCCCAATTTGACAATTGCATACGTCTTGGGAATGCGCGCCAGGTAGCGTTTGTATTCCGTGTTGACGATGCCTTTTTCACTCCTTGCCAGATGCGGCAGGAGGATGTCGCGGTCGCGCCCATCCTTGGTCTGGAAGACGTAGATGTTGGCGCAGGATGACAGGATGCCCGAAGGCAGTTGGCTGGCAGTCTGGGCCAGCACCACCAGAAGGATTTTGTATTTGCGCGCGTCGCGAAAGATGGATTCCCAGATGGCCGATACGCTCGAGGCGCGGCTGTTGTCTGATGAGGAACCAACGGCTACACCGTTGAAAACTTTGTTGGCTTCCTCGAAGATGATTTGCAGGGGCGGGAACTTTTTGCCGCCAATGGCTTCGCGTCGCCGGATGACGGCATCCTGGTAGATGGTCACGGCCATCAGCGAGAACAGGGCTGCTTTGGCGAACTCGTCCATCTCTGCCCCGCCCTCGACCACCGTGATGCCCCAGGAGTCATCTTCCGCCCCAAGCAGCCCCAGGTCTTCAATCGCAATCGTGTCCGGGCCGGGTCCGTACTGGGCCAGCATCTGCCCCTTCTCAAACTGCTCCAGGCGCAAGAGCACCCCTTCCAGGCTGGTGCGGTCGACCTGGTCGCCCTTGCGTTGGGCTTCAGCCTGGTACTCCCGCAAGGTTGCCAACCATTCCCGAACACTTACCGAGCGGCTGCGGGCAACCGCCAGGGTCTGCTGTTGTTCGGGGTCAAGGTCATAGACTGACGTTCCGCTATCTACGCCCAGCGAATTTGCTTCGACTACGTTGACAACGACAACCTGCCCTTTGCGTATGCGCAGGTTGTCCAGTTCCTTTTGCAGCCGTTCCATCCTGCGCTTCTTATCATCTGCATCCTGGGATTTTTTGAGAATTTCAGCCTTTTTTTCGGCAGAAAGATCGTTGTCGTTATCTTTTTTGTCTTTGATTAGCGCAATCTCTGATGCGATTGATTTAATGTCGCGGTCGAGTTTGAATATTTGGTAGCGCAACGGTTCCATCTTGCGCTCGAAGACTTCGTCAATTTCGCCGAACATGACACCGTGCAAGGCATAAAGTTCAACGATGGCCCGGCGCATAAAGCCAATCTGGCGCTCCCCCATCCGGCCAGCATTGGCAAACAGGGTCGCAACATTGGTGGAGTATTGAATCGGGTCGATGCGCTTGGGCAGTTGCAGGAAATTCCAGCGCAAGGGCCGTTTTGCCCCAGGGAACAGCTGGCGCACATCGACGCGATCCTCGTAGGGTGAGCCAGGGGTGAATCCGCCAAAATTAATTGCCCGCCGCCAGCCTTGACCGAAGTCCAGGATGATGGTGCGGTAATGCCAGTTCACGGTGGTGCCGTGCGCCAGGGCTTCGGCGGCAACCGTCTTGCCAAAGCCGGTGTCGCCGATGATGGCGGTGTGGAAATGGCGCAAGCGGGAGAGCCGTAAGGGTGTCTCGGTCAGTTGCCCAATCTCGACCGAGAACTGCTTGCCCAGCATGACTTCACCGTCGATTTCGGGGTAATATGCAAACTGCGGGGTTTCTTCCTGGGTGGTCAGGGCAATACCCTGCTCGAAGACGCCCGGCGCGGTGTAGGCCGCCAGTTGCAGCATGGTCAGCAGGGTCGAATCCATGTAGCCGCTGATGACGCCGGGGATGGTTTCAAAGCGTGTCGACGGCGCCCAGGCCCTGGCATGCTTGCGAATGTAGGCTTCTTCCTTCTCCGTCAGGGTGCGGCACTGCACGCCGGTGACAACTTCCTCGGTGCCCTGGAAGGATTCTGGAATTAAGCCCATCATGGTTTGCAGTCCGCGCCGGGTTTGGGTCAGGGCATACACGTCCGAGTAGTACGCGCCCTCGATGCTGGCTGTGGTCAGCAGGCGTTCCTGCATGCGCATGATGCTGGTGATAATCATGGCCGGGTCGTTCTGCCACTGGGCTGAATTGCCAAGCGAGAAGGATGGCGCGACGCCCACCGCCAGGCCCTGCGAGGCCGAGCGCGCCAGGCCAAGATTTTGGGCTTCGCCAGTCGAGCGGGTTTGAGACTGGCTGGCAGTATCCGATGACGAGACAGTTTCGGATTCGCTCTCGGTGTTGGCAAGCGAGTTGCTGACCGAGCGCGAAGTGCCGAAGGATTCCGAGCGCGAGACGCTTTGGGATGTGCCCTGGGCAACACTTGATGATTTGGTCTCAGATGACGAGTGCGTAGTGCTCTTGCCTGACGTGTTCGATGACATTTCAGACTCAGACCAGCCCGACATATTTGTGTCAGACCAGCCATGCATGTAGGAGCCAGTCAGGCCAACCCCGGCAGGCGCAATACTGACGCTGCCGGTCAGGCCGCGCGATTCGGTATGCGAGGAAGCGCCGCTTTTTGTTGAAGACGAGCCGCTGGTCGAGGATGAACTTGTTCCATGCGCAACCCCTTCGGTTTGGGCGGTGCCTTCAGTTTCGGTGGTCGATGTTCCCTCGGTCACGCTTTCGGTTACGGTATGCGACCAGCCCTGTGTTGTGGTTTGCCCAACCGTCGTAGCCTTGCCCTCGGTATTGGCGATGCCTTCAGTGTGCGCCTGGCCTTCCGTGTCTGCCAGATCGGAAGA
>JAVEWN010000127.1:0-8023 GCA_034004515.1 Anaerolineales bacterium
CAATTTCTGGTCGATAAGGTTCCATCAATCTTCCAACTCCATGGCATAGTTTTACCGTAAGTGTAATCGCTCTAACCTTAAACGAACACCTACTCATCTACCGGAAACTTATTTAATCCGCGTTCCTAACAATAACGGCTTTTTGCTTTTCCGTCAATTTTTCTGTCTTGCGTAAGTCCTATACTAGTTGTTTTGTCCCTGCTGGTAATTGCCAGCCTGATGTTGGCGGCTTGCGCCCCGGCAGACGGCGGCGGCGCTGCAAGCGGCGTCAAGGTCATCAAAATTGCCAGCCAATCTCCGCTCTCGGGTGGGCAATCTGGCGTCGGTGTCGATATGAAAAACGGCGCCCAACTCGCCCTGGAGCAAAAGAACGGCCCGCTGACCGAAATGGGCTTCAAAATTGAGCTGGCTCCTTTCGATGATCAGGCCAACCCGGATGTTGGCGTTGCGAACGCCAAACAGATTGTTTCTGACCCGGCAATTCTGTGCGTGGTCGGTCACTACAACTCTGGCGTACAAATCCCCTCTTCAGAAGAATATCACAATGCCGGGCTGGTCAACGTTTCGCCAGCCAATACAAACCCGCGCGTGACAGACCGTGGCTATCCCGAAATCAATCGCATCGTAGGCCGCGATGACGTTCAAGGGATCGTCGGCGCGAACTTCGCGCAGGGCAAAGGCGTTGCGAGCGTTTTCATCGTGCACGACAAAACCGCCTACGGCCAGGGCGTGGCCGAATTCTTCAAGCAGGAAGCTGAGAAAATCGGCATTCAGGTTTTAGGGTTTGAAGGCAGCGAAGAAAAAGCCAACTTTGACGCCCTGACCACCACGATCATCAACGAAAGCCCGGACATGGTCTACTTTGGCGGCATGTTCGACCAGGGTGGCGTACTTTTCAAGCAGGCGCGCGAAAAAGGCTTCCAGGGTATGTTCATGGGCCCGGATGGCGTCGACTCTCCTGAACTGGTCAATATTGCCGGCCCGGCCCTGCTCGAAGGCGGCGGAATGTTCTACTCAACCGTCTCTGGCCCGGCTTCGCTCTACCCCGGCACTGCGACCTTCATCACAGATTTCAAGACCAAATTCGGGGCCGATCCGCAACCCTTTGCCGCCCAGGCCTACGACTCGATGTCGATCTGCTTGCAGGCCCTTGAAAACGTGATTACAGAAAAGAAGGGCGAGCTGCCCACCCGTGAAGAAGTTGCGAAAGCAGTCCGCGCGCTGAACAGCTTCCCCGGCATTACCGGCACTTTCACCTTCAACGGGGTGGGAGATGCCACTTCTGCCCAATATTTCATCATTCAGGTCAAATCTGCTGACTCCGCCAAGTGGGGTGAAAATGCCGTTGTCCAAACTTTGGATATTGAACCGCCCAGCAAATAAGTTTTTCTAGTACAGGCAAATCCCGGCTCCTGTGTATCAGGAGCCGGGAAAATTTCATTTTTAGGAGCACAGAATGAAGCAATTCGTCAGAAAAATAAACCTGCGCGAACTCCTAAGACCTGTTGGACAGATGATTGCTTTTTCACTCTTAAGCAGTGTCGTCTTATCGCTTATTGTTATTTTATTGGCGTTTATTCTCGATCAAACAGCGGTCGGTCAGACCATGCTGGCGCGCGCTGAAGTCAGCCTGCTAACCTATTCGCTGGTCAACCTGCCCCAGGTTATCCTGGATGGCTTGACGATTGGGTTTGTGTATGCAGCGATTGCGCTTGGCTATACGATGGTCTACGGCGTCCTCGAATTTATCAACTTTGCCCATTCTGAAATTTTCGCCGCGGGCGCATTTGTGGGCGTGGAACTGCTGATTGCGCTCAAGCTGTTTGGGGTGCTTGCAGATAATTCCCTTTTTGAGTCTTATATCTGGCTGGCGGTTGCCATCCTGGCCGGGATGATCGCGGCGGGGCTTTTGGCGATCACCGTCGAAAGGGTGGCCTACCGGCCTTTGCGGGGAGCGCCGCGTCTCGTGCCGCTGATCTCGGCGATTGGGGTCTCATTTTTCCTGCAAGACGCCATCCGCCTGATCGAAAGCCTGACCAGCGGCCAATTTCACCGGATTATTCCGACCTTTGGCAATTTTGACGAACGCATCAGCTTCGGAGAAATTCCGATCGGCGATAGCGCAATTGCGCTCGGCATTCAGGTCAAGTCGATCATCGTGATCGCCTCCGCCGTTCTGATGCTGGTCGGGCTAAATTATCTGGTCAACGCCACAAAAGTTGGGCGGGCTATCCGCGCGGTTGCGCAGGATCGCGCTACCGCCAGCCTGATGGGCATTGACGTAAACCGGATCATCTCGCTGACCTTCTTAATTGGCGGCGCGTTGGGCGGCGCGGCAGGCGTGCTGTATGCGCTCAAATTCACCCGGATCGACCCGTTTGTCGGCTTCTTCCCCGGCTTAAAGGCCTTTACCGCCGCCGTCCTGGGAGGCATTGGCAACCTGACGGGGGCTTTGCTGGGCGGCATTATTCTGGGTATGCTCGAAACATTTGCCGGAACGTACATGTCTGCCTTCACGATGGGCGCAGCGGGGGCAGAATACAAAGATATTTTCGCGTTTGCAATCCTGATCCTGGTTCTCATCTTCCGCCCGCACGGCTTGATGGGCGAAAACGTTGTCCAGAAAGCATAGGAGCCGGATGATGGAAAAAACCCTCGCTCTTCTCAAGTCTCTGCCCGCAAAACTTACTCACGGCTACACGCCCTACTTTCTGATCCTTGCCCACATCGTGATTGGATCAAGCCTGGTGTTTGCCAGTCCGCGATCCACCATCGCGTTTCTTTTCCTGTTGACGGCCCTGGTCGCCATTTACTACTTCCACGTCAGGCCGGCCTTTAAAGCCCTGGCGATTGCGATCCTGCTGCTGGGAATCATGCCGGTGCTGGGATTGCGCAATATCTTCTATCTGGAAGTCATCTTTCAGATCAGCGTCTTCTCCGCGCTGGCGCTTGGGCTGAATATCGTCGTCGGCTTTGCCGGGCTGCTCAACCTGGGATACGCCGCTTTTTATGCGGTCGGCGCTTACCTGTGGGGCTTCTTTGGCTCACAACAAATGTTTCTGCTCCACGAAACACCGGGAACAGCCCCGGTCGGTACGCCCTTTTTCCTGCCGCAGGATTACTTCTACCTGTTCCTGATTTTGGGCGCGATTGTGGCGGCTGTGGTCGGGCTTTTGCTTGGCTTGCCCGTCCTGCGGGTTCGCGGCGACTACCTCGCAATTGTGACGCTCGGTTTCGGCGAAGTGATTCGCGTTTTGGCAAACAACCTCGACAAACCACTCAACCTGACCAACGGGCCGCAAGGAATTACCCCGATTCAGCGACCAACCCTGACCCCGGAATTTGTGCAGGGGTTCAATGACATTTTCAAAGGGATCGTGGGCCGGCCCGTTTCGAGCGGAGAATTGTATAACGTTTTGTTTTACATTCTCTCGCTGCTGATCGTCGCGATCATCATCCTGATTGCCCGCAATCTTGAAGATTCAAAACTGGGCCGGGCCTGGACCGCCATCCGCGAGGATGAAACCGCCGCAATCGCGATGGGCATCCCGCTGGTCAAGATGAAGTTGACCGCTTTCGCGGTCGGAGCTTCCTTTGCAGGCACGATGGGCGTGCTGGTTGCCGCCAGCCGCACATTTGTCAGCCCGGAATCGTTTTCGTTCATGCAATCGATCGGCGTGCTGGTGATGGTCATTTTGGGCGGGATTGGCAGCATCCCCGGCGTAATCGTCGGCGCGGCCGTCGTCACCATCCTCAACCTGCAAATCCTGCAAGGATTGTCGCTCTACCTGAGCCAGCTGCGCCAAAGCGACGCCGTCATCCCGTTGATTAACTTTGCCTGGAGTGATTTATCCACCCAGCTCGACCCGGCCAAATACCAGCGTCTCTTGTTTGGCCTGATTCTGGTGCTGATGATGATTTTCCGCCCCGCCGGATTGATTCCGGCAGCACGCCGCAAACGCGAAACCGAAGAAACCAAGCCGGAATAGGGAGAAAACATCATGCCTTTACTGGACACAAACGCCGTCGTCAAACGCTTTGGCGGCCTGACTGCCGTCAACAAGATGGATTTTTCGCTCGAAAAAGGCCAGATTGTCTCGATCATCGGCCCCAACGGAGCCGGAAAAACGACCTTCTTCAATACCCTGACCGGTATCTACCGGCCCGAAGAAGGCTCACTCCTCTTTAACGGAAAATCGCTGGTGGGCCTGCGCCCCGACCAAATCGCCGAAATCGGGATTGCCCGCACCTTTCAAAACATCCGTCTTTTCGGTGAAATGAGCGTGATCGAGAATGTTTTAGTCGGAATGACGGTTCACTTGAAACAAAGTATGCTTTCGGCCACACTGCGCACAAAATCCTTTAAAGCGGAAGAAAAAGAAGCCGAAGCAAAAGCCCTGGCCCTGATCAAATACGTCGGCCTGGAGCCTGCCCTCAGCAATGAACTGGCAAAAAATCTGCCTTACGGCGGCCAGCGCCGGGTGGAAATTGCCCGCGCGCTGGCGGCAGATCCGCTCTTGCTGCTGCTCGATGAACCGACAGCCGGGATGAATCCCCAAGAAACCGAAGACGCCGTGCGCCTGTTCCGGCGCATCCGCGACGAAAAAGGGATCACTATCCTGCTGATTGAACATGACATGCGGGTCGTGATGAATATCTCCGAACGAATCAGCGTGATGGACTATGGCGAAAAAATCGCCGAGGGGCTGCCTGCCGAAATCCGCAGCAACAAGAAAGTGGTTGAAGCCTATCTTGGGCGCGGAGCTGTTGCCAGCCAGCACGAATCCATGGAGGTCGAATGAGCGGCGCCATCCTAAAACTTGACAACGTACATTCCTACTACGGACGCATCCACGCTCTCAAAGGAATTTCGATTGAGGTCAACGAAGGCGAAATTGTGACCCTGATCGGCGCAAACGGGGCGGGCAAATCGACCACACTCCGCACCATCTCTGGCCTGATTCATCCGCGTCAGGGCAGCGTCACCTTTGAAGGCCACGACATCTCACAAGTCGAGCCGCACCTGATCGTGCAGCGCGGTCTGGGACATGTTCCCGAAGGCCGGGGTGTTTTCCCAAAACTAACCGTGCGCGAAAACATGGAACTGGGCGCATTCAACCTGAATGACAACGTCGAACTTGAACGCCGCCTGGAATACGCCTTTGGCCTGTTCCCGCGCCTGAAAGAACGCATCACCCAGAAGGGCGGCACCCTCTCTGGTGGAGAACAGCAAATGCTGGCCACCGCGCGCGGGATTATGCTCAATCCGCGCGTCTTGATGCTCGACGAACCCTCGATGGGCCTGGCCCCGGTCCTGGTCGAATTGATTTTTGACATCATCAAAACCATGAACGAACAGGGAACCACCATTCTGCTGGTGGAGCAAAACGCCCTGATGGCGCTCTCAATTGCCCATCGCGGCTATGTTTTGCAAACCGGCCAGATCGTACTGAGTGATACCGCAGCCAACCTAAAGAAAAACGAAATGGTGCAGCACGCCTATCTGGGTGTTTAGCAAAAAAGACTCAACAAAAAAGCGCAGGGTTGCCCTGCGCTTTTTTGTTGGTTTTGTGTAAACCTTCTCAAGCGGGTAAAATAGCCAGTGTTTCATCCATATTCTTAAAACTCAACCCCAACCTCCTATGACCTCTGCTGAAATCATCACCATCGGAACTGAAATCCTGCTCGGCGAAATCGTCGACACCAACTCGGCCCACCTGGCGCGCAAGCTACGTGACCTGAATGTGGATGTCTTTCGGACTTCCACCGTCGGCGACAACATCGAACGCATCGCTGCCGTCATCCGCGAAACCCTGCTGCGAACCGAAATCATCATCACCACCGGCGGCCTCGGCCCCACCATAGACGATCCGACCCGCGAAGCCGTCGCCCGGGCCGTGGGCGCACAAGTCGAATTCCGCGCAGAACTCTGGACGCAAATCGTCGAACGCATGGCCCGCTTTGGGCGCAGCGCTGGCGAAAACCAAAAACGCCAGGCCTACGTCCCAGCGGGGGCAACCGCCATCAAAAACCCGGTCGGCACCGCCCCGGCTTTTATCGTCGAACAGGGAGAAAAGTGCATCATCGCCCTGCCGGGCGTGCCGCGCGAAATGGAATACCTGCTCGAAAACGACGTCATCCCCTATCTGCGCAACCGCTACCAGCTGCGCGGCCTGATCAAAGCCCGCATCCTGCATGTCGCCGGGCTGGGTGAATCGGTCATCGACGAACAGATTGGCGACCTGGAAGAACTCTCCAACCCAATGGTCGGCCTGGCGGCCCACGCTGGCCTGGTCGATATCCGCATCACCGCCAAAGCCGAAACCTCCGCAGCTGCCGACGAACTGATTCGGCCAATCGAGGCCCGCGCCCGGCAACGCCTCGGCCAGGCCATCTTCGGTGTCGACAGCGACAGCCTCGAAAGCGTCACCCTCGCCCAACTCGCGGCGCGCGGCTGGAACCTGACCGGCCTCGAAATCAACCTGGGCGGCGAACTGCTCCAACGCCTCGCAAAAAGCCAACATCCCGCCTACCGCGGCGGCCAAAGCCTGCCAGAACTGCCCGCAGGCAGCGACCTGCTCCAACTGACCCAGGCCCATAGCCAAATCTGCGGCCTCGGCCTGCGGCTGGCCCCGGCCGAAGGCCAGGTCGATCTCGAAATCGCCCTCGTCACCCCCAAAACTGCCCGTCTCAGCCGCCATTCCTACGGCGGTCCCCCAAAAAGCGCCCCGGCCTGGGCCGCCAACACCGCCCTCAACCTGCTCCGTCTGGAGAGCCTGCCGGAATGAAAAAAGGACTGGGCGGAATCGCGGCGATTATCTGGGCCGCCAACCTGATCGCCATCCTGGGCCTGATTGCGCTTTTATACTTTGGCGGCGTCTTGAAAACCGCCGCGCGCAGCGAACCCGACCCGAACGCCGCGCTAATTTCCCGCGCTGGCAAAGTTACCCGCACCCCGTTCCCAACGGTCACGCCCCTCACCCAACCGACCCGCCGTCCCAGCATTACACCCTGGCCGACCCCCTCCCCCGGCCCAAGCGTCACGCCGATGCTCCTGCCACCCGCCAACTACCGGGTTATTGGCCGCAGCGAGGAAGGCCGCCCACTGGAAGTTTATCGCTTTGGAAACGGCCCGTCCCGCAAACTGATCGTGGCCGGCATCCATGGCGGATACGAGCATAACACCGTCGAACTGGCCGACGAATTAATCGCCTACCTGTTCGACCACCCTGAACAAATCCCCGCCGATACCAGCCTGTACATCCTGCGCAACCTCAACCCGGATGGCTCGGCCCGCGCCCTGGGCGTAGAAGGCCGCGCCAACGCCAATAATGTCGATTTGAACCGCAACTGGCCCTACAACTGGCAAAAGGAATGGGATCGCGACGGCTGCTGGATCTGGCGTCCGATTGAAGGCGGCGAATATGGCGGTTCTGAAGCCGAAGTCCAGGCCCTGATTAGCTACATTGACCATATCCAGCCGGTTGCATTGATCAGCTATCACAGCGCCGCGCTTGGCATTTTCGCGGGCGGTATCCCCGATTTTCCCGCCTCCATCCGTTTGGCCGAAGCCGTTTCCGAAGTCAGCGACTACCCCTGGCCGCCGATCAACACCAACTGTGACTACACCGGCAACCTGACCGACTGGGCCGCCAGCACGCGCAGCATCCCCTCGATTGACATCGAGCTGACCAACCACCGCGACACCGACTTCGCCCAAAACCTGAGAATCTTGCAGGTCTTCCTGGGCTGGCGGCCCTAATTCGCTCCGGCCAGGCTGTGAAACGAGGCCAAACCCTGCAGCATTCACCTGCATCAAATCTCTAGTACAATAGCATCACAAGGACTTAAAAGCATGACCGATCGCATTTACGTTACCGGACACATCAACCCCGACACCGACTCCATCGCGGCCGCAATGACCTACGCCTGGCTCTTGCGCCAGCGGGACGGCCTGGACACGGTTGCCTCGCGCGCCGGGGCCATCAACCAGCAAACGGCCTGGGTCCTGAAACGGCTCGAG
>JAVEWN010000128.1:0-2064 GCA_034004515.1 Anaerolineales bacterium
GTAGACCAGCCCTTGACATTGATATTCACTGGTAAAGCCATAGAGTTTCAAGTGCGAGGCTTCAAGAGTCAGGTTGCCATAGGATGTCGCCAGGGTGACTGCGCCGGTTGAGTCGGCCAGTTGGCGCACGGAGCTGAGGGCGTCGGTGAGGAAGTACTCGAGGGTATCAGGCCGGTATTCAGATCCATTGTGAAGGTGGTGGTGACGCCGTTGACGGTTTCTGTAAGTCTATCACCCAGGCCAGAATACTGATTACTGGTCACTGAAACCAGCCGGTTGGCGGCATCATAGGTGTAGGTGTTGACGCCGTCCGAGAGCAGGCGTTGCACTGACTGCCCGTCAGGGCGTATCGAAGTGTTGCCGATCACCGTCGTCGGGCCGTCATAGCTCAGACCGGGGATGCGCTGGTTGCGGCAAATGCGCCAGCCGAGTTGTTCCGTTACCCTGCTCAGCGGCATTCGTTTACGGATCAGGGACGCGAATTGTTTCTGGAGCGGGTTGTGGAGTTTTTTGATGAACACGTCAAAAAGCCCTGATGAATGAGCATGAAAACTGCCCCAATCGGAAAGGCATGGACAGGCCAGGCCGCGTATAATATTGCTATCATCACATCCTGGAGCAATTGTCTATGAAAATCACCTTCCTCGGTGGCGCGGACGAAGTAGGCGCTAGCGGCACCCTGATTGAAACTGCCGGGCGGCGTGTGCTGGTCGATTGCGGCATCCGCCCCTCGCCCAAAGCCTACGGCGGCCTGGCCGCAGACCAACTCCCCGACTTGAGCCAACTCGAGGGTGGCTTAGACGCCATCCTCGTCACCCACGCCCACACTGACCACACCGGCGCGCTCGAACTGGTGCTCGAACGCTATCCCGACATCCCGGTTTATGCCACCGCCCCCACCCTGGCCCTGACGCGCGTCCTGCACCAGGATTCGCGCCGCATCATGCAAAGCCGCCTGGACGAAGAAGGCGAACTGCCGCTCTTCGACGACCTGGCCGTTGAACGCCTGATGAGCGCCTTCGTCCCGGTGCCCTTCAAAACCCGAGTGACCGTCGCCGAGGGCCTGGCCGCCACCTTCTTCCCCGCCGGACACATCGCTGGGGCCGCCATGATTGGGCTGGAAAGCCCCGAAAGCAACCTGCTCATCAGCGGCGATATCTCCATCTCGCCTCAGCGTACGGTCGATGGCGCGCGTCCGCCCGCCTTCCGCCCGGATGCCTTCATTGTCGAAAGTACCTACGGCGGACGCCTGCACGCCAACCGCGCTGTGCAGGAGCGCAAACTGGTCGAAACGGTCTCCCAGGTTACGGCAGCGGGAGGCAAAGTCCTGATTCCGGCCTTCGCCCTCGGTCGCGCCCAGGAAATCCTGCTGATTCTCGACGAATACCAGCGGCGCGGCGAACTGCCCATCGTCCCGGTCTGGGCCGATGGCATGGTGCGCGCCATTTGTCAGGCCTATGCCTCCTTCGACGAAGCCCTGCCGCTCGCCCTGCAGGAACGCGGTGCTAAATTTTTCAACGCCAATATAAAACCAATTGCAACAGCCGAACAACGCAATGCCGTCGTCTGGAACCCCGGCCCGGCGGTCATCGTCGCCAGTTCGGGCATGTTGGCGGGCGGCCCCTCGCTCAGTTACGCCCGCGCCCTGGCCGGCAAGCCCGAACACGCCATCCTGCTGACCGGCTACCAGGACGAAGAAGCCCCCGGACGCCGCTTGCAGGAACTGGCCGAGCGCGGCTCCGGCAGCATCCGCCTGGGCGCAGACAAGGTTGATGTCCAATGCCGGATCGCCACCTATTCACTCTCGGCCCACGCCGACGAGTCGCAAATCATCAACCTGGTCGAAACCCTCAACCCTGAAACCGTCTTCCTGGTGCATGGCGACCAGGACGCCCGCGCCAGCCTCGAAAAAGCTCTCACCGCCCGCCAGCGCAGCGTGCGCCTGCCCCGGGCCGGGCAGAGTTTTGAACTGACTTTCGGAAAATCCAAATTCATCCAGCCCCTGGCCGACGACCTGCGCACCCAGCAAGACGAACGCAACCGCCAGCGGCGCGCCAAAATGGC
>JAVEWN010000128.1:2164-7854 GCA_034004515.1 Anaerolineales bacterium
TGCGCCTGCCCCGGGCCGGGCAGAGTTTTGAACTGACTTTCGGAAAATCCAAATTCATCCAGCCCCTGGCCGACGACCTGCGCACCCAGCAAGACGAACGCAACCGCCAGCGGCGCGCCAAAATGGCCGAATTTGCCGAAGCAGCGGGCAAGTGGATTGTTTATCAGGGGGATGACGTGGCCCCCGCGCGTTGTCTCAGCCTCGAGAGCGACCACCTGCTCGTAGAAATTGCCCCCGGCCTGAGCCAGACCGTCTACCCCGAAGCCGTGCTTGCCGTTTTAGGAACCGTTCCCCCCGCTGAAAGCGACCTGGCAGCTTTCAAGCCAGAGATCGCTCTGCCCGCCATTATGGAGCCGAACCAGGCCCTGGCCGCCGCCAACAGCCACTTCCCATCCGAAGCGCGCCTGCGCAAAAGCGGCTACCGCCTGGCCGACCACATCCTGACCCTGACCTTTGACTTCCCTGATTCTGCTTATGCTCGCCATGCTGATTTAATCGCCAGCCTGGAGAAAGCCACCGGCTGGACGGTGGAAGTCACTCCCGAAACCAACCAGGCCGCCCTGAACGCACTCGTCCGCGAAGCCCTGCCCGACGACTGGCAGGTGCTCAAAGGCCCGGCTATCCACCGCGAGCAGAAGAAAGTGGCTGTGACCGTTTCCGGCAAAATCTATGAACTGGCCTCGGTTGTCAAGACCTTTGCAGAAATCAGCGGTTGGGAACTATCCGTCACGATTACCAGCCAACCCGCTGGCGCGCCGGTGGTTGCGTCAACGGGCGGGCAGCGCCTGGAAATCAACGCCGCGTATGCCTTTATCAAATCCGCGCTGGAGGGCAGCACGCTCTACCGCACCAGCCTGAAAGGCGAGCAGATTGTCCTGTCGTTCATCTCGAGGCAGGTGGCCGAGCGCTATGCCGAAAAAATTGGCGAATTGGCCGAGCAAACCGGTTGGCCGCTGACGGTCAATCCCCAGCCCAATCAGGGCGCGATTCTTGAAGTCGCGCGCGTCATGCTCGCCAACGTCGGTCTGACCGCAAAAAAGGGGCCAGGCATTTATCCCGAAAAAGCCGAAGTGACGGCGACGTTGGCGGGAGATGTTTCAGAAACGCAACTGGCTGAGATAACGGAAGCCTTTATCAGCGCAACCGGATTCGAATTGAAGCTATCTGCGCCACCAATGCCGGTTGCCAGCCCCCAATCCAAAGTCGAAAATCAGAATTCGTCCATTGTCGAAATTCCCCTGAAACTCATCCGCCTGAACAATTACCAGCAAAGCCTGGCGCTCGACCCCGCCAAACTGAAGAAGGCCACCGAACGCGCCCGGCACATGGGCATTACCCCGCCCATCCAGGTACGCCGCCTGCGTGATGGCTACCTGCTGACCGACGGCCTGTACCGCCTGCGCGCCGCCGAAACGCTGGGGCTGGAGAAAATCCCGGCGCTGGTGGAGTAAGGGCTGCTTATTCGTTGGCTGGCCTCAGATAAAGATAGCCTTCAATGCCCCGTAGACGAGGGTTTTCCCCCTTTCCCAGCGGGACGCGTTCCATTATGCCCGGCGGAGAAAGTTCATTTTAGATTTGGAATTGCTGGTACAGGCCGTCATGTTTCAAAAACGCAAAAAACTGATATATTGAAGCGTATATGTCTTTCGATCCAACATATCCCCACCCACTGGCGCTTTTGCCGCCTCAGGCCCCTGTCTCTAATCGGGATTTTGGCGACCTGTTACTCAAAGCGCGCGTCGAACTGGCCGAACTCAAAGGCGCAAAGCGGGCAAATTCCGAACCCGCTGTTGTTAATTGCGCCCATCGTCATCCGTGAATCGGTCGCCAGTTCCAATATCGAAAATATCAACACCACCCTGGCAGACGTGCTGCAATGGCAGTTGTTCCCCGAATCCGAACAGCGCCCGTCTGATAAGGAAGTCCTGCGCTACCGTGAAGCCATGAACTGGGGCTTCAACAATTATGAAAAATACGCTCTCTCCTCGCGCCTGATTACGGGCATTCAATCCCGTCTCATTTCCGATGGCAATGGTTAATATCGTCGCGGGCAAAATCAATTGGGTGCGTTTCATTTCAGTTATTGTTCTGAAACGCAACCAACCCTTTCGTCAACTCCTGCAAGCCCTGATCGAACTCTCCACCGGCGAAGAATACTCGCTCTTGGAGAGTTTCAGCGATCATGTCGGGGGCAGGCGGGAGGCAAAATATCCCATCCTTATTTTAACGATTGAATACCATGCCAAAAAAGACCCCTCTCACTCGAAATATCTCCATGCCCCGCCGCCTGCGCGAAAGCCTGGTCGAAGCCTACGACCTGTTTCAAGATGGAGAGTTGGCGCAAGCCAGCCAAAAACTTGCCAAATTGAATACCGAGTTTCCCAATCAATACGATGTGCTGATTTTACTGGCCGATGTCAGCCTTCAACAGCAAGATTTCCTGAGGTATGAATGGACGCTTTACCAGTTGAGCCGGCTCAAACCGAATAATCCTGAATTTTCGATTGGCCTGGCTGGTACCTATATGAAAATGAACCGTCCTGCTTTAGGGTTGCAAGCCTATGAAAAAGCCATCAAACGCTGGCCCAGACACCCGATCGTCGAGCAAGCCCAGGAAGATATCGTCGGACTGCGCGCGGCCCTGCTTTCAGAAATTAACGAACCCGGACTGAACGATGATGAACTGTTTTTGCTGGCCGTCGGTCACGATGAAGTGCGTTTTTTTATGTCCCATAACCAGTTAAGGCAATGCAAACAGGCAGCCGAAAAACTGTTGAAAAAGCACCCCAACCTGGTGCCTGTTATGAACAACCTGGCCCAGATCTACTTGATTGAAGGCAATTACGCCCAGGTCCGTCACCTGATTGAGCGCGTTTTGCAAAATGAACCAGAGAACATCCATGCGTTGGCCCACCTGGTTCGCATCCTGTACCTTTTGGGCGATTTTGCCGGGGCGCGCGAAATCGCCGAGCGCCAGGCCGCGAGTTCATCGCAAGCCCCGGAGCGATTGGTGCGCATGGCCGAAACATACAGTCTTTTAGACGAAAAAGAACGCTTGCTGGCGATCTATGAACAGGTCCAACACTCCGGCGAACTGAACGACCCTACCTCGGAGAACGCCCTGCTGCGGCATCTCGTCGCTGCAACCCTGGCAGGCATGGGCGAAGAACAGCAAGCTCGCCAGTTGTGGGAAGATGCTGCGCAAATCTTGCCATCTTTTGGTGACATCCATGAAAACCTGGCAGACCTGGACAAACCCGCCGGTGAGCGTAACGGCCCGTGGGCCTACGGCTTCACAGCCTGGGTAACCGAATCGACCAAAAAAGAAATGGCCAATGCCTTGCGCAAGCCTGTCAATCAAAAGGATAGCGCCGGGACGGAAAAAGCAACCCGCCAATTCCTGCAACAACACCCGGGGCTATCTGCCTTGCTGCCGCACTTCCTGGCGCGTGGCGATGTGCACACCCGCGAATTTGCCATCCGCCTGATTAAAATGGCCGAAACCCCCGAGCTGATCACCATGCTGAAAGATTTTGCCCTGAGCGATATGGGCACAGATGAAATGCGCTTGGATACAGCCCGATTTTTAGTCAAGCAAGGCCACCTGGCATCCGGCAGCCACCGCATGTGGATTAAGGGCAATTGGACCGACATCCTGCAAATGAACTTTGAAATCTCCAACGAACCAATCCGCGATTCCCAATCCCCGCTAGTGACCAAATTGGCATCCCAGGCCATAGAAGCCTTGTATGCCAACGATGCGCCCAAAGCCCAGGCTTTGCTCGAAGAAGCCCTGGCCATCGAAGAAACCCCGGCCATGCTCAATAACCTGGCCCTGGCCCTCGAAATGCAGGGCAAAACCAAGCAGGCGCATACATTGGTGGCGGGCATCCATGCGCGCTTTCCAGATTACTTCTTTGGCATCACCGCCGAGGCCCGCAAGGCAACCGCCGCAGGCGATTTTGACAAAGCCCACGAATTACTCGAACGCTTGCTGCAGTGCAATCGTATGCACGTTACGGAGTATAACGCGCTCTGTGAAGCCCAAATCCACCTGGCCCTGGCCCGCAAGCACATGGAAGCAGCCCGCTCGTGGCTTAAAATGTGGGAACAGGTCAACCCTGACGAGCCTCGTCTCATCGAATATCGCCTGCTGATTGACGGCCCTAACCTGTTGGGGAAGATGCGCGATTCTTTGAAGAGATAGATTGCCCTGTAACGCTCTTTGCTTTCTTCGCGGTTCGTTAGCATTTTTTTGAGAAATCACGACCCCACAAAATACGCGGGGCACGAGGCGACGACGGAACACGACCTAATAGCATTTAGTGTGTACGCAAAGATCGATATTGTTGGCGAACTCCAAGACGGTTCCCCTGATTCGCAATCATCTGGAATAGAATGGACATGTGATGATTATCTTCTCCGATATCGAGGAAGTATTCTTCTTTGTAGGCTCCGAAAGTTATGGCTTGCATACCGCGTGGATTTCTATCAAAACCTTTCCCTGGAAAAAATTGAGTTGGGCTGGCCCGACCCTCAAACAAATATCCCGCCCGGGTCAATCATTTTTAACCCAGATGGCTCGGTAACGCATGAACCTTTTGTATTTCCCTAAGAGCGTGAAGAATGAAAAATAATCCTGAATTGCCAATATTTTTAGAATCGCTTTATGACCCAGATGATAAATATATTCCAGGCTATATTACTGTCAGATGCCTTTTTGAAGATGCTGGGTGGCCGGGCAGGGAAATACAGAGAGGTTTCAATTTCCAGTATCTACAAGGAAAAGTCTACTTTCACGTTTATCCGACAGGTGTCCAACTTCCGTTAGGGAACGCAGCCACTGTTGATGAAGCGATTGAGATTGCGAAGCGATTCTTAAAAAAATGGCTAAGCGCTGACATATCCAGGCATGGGGCTTTTAAGAGTGAAATGGCGGAAAAGATTCTTCATTTGGAAGCTATCCAGAGGGCGGAAAAAGAACAGCAAAACAGGGAAGCCGCCAACAACCTGCCGCCTGAAATATTGGAAAAATTACAGCAGATGCTTCAAAAGGCTGAAGAAAAGAAGAAAGACGGATAATGCCCACCTCCTTCGAACGCCACTAGCCCAAACTGGCCCTGCTCCTGACCGTGACCCTGTTCGCCGGGCTGCTCTTCGCTCCCGCTCTTGCCCAGGGATTTGCCGCGCCTTTCATCGTTCTGACCCTGGGCATGGGCATCCTGCTGCTGGCCCTGCGCCACTGGCGATCTTACCGGGCTGGGAAGTTATCCCGCCTCGAGCTGGCGCGCAATGTCTTTGTTGAGACGGCTTGCCTATTGCTGGTTTTCGTTCTGGCGCGTTTTGTGGGCGGGCATGTGGCGGGCTTTGTTGGCGAAGGGTATGGTTGGCTGCTGGCGCTGCCGTCCGCGCTTTTGGTCGGCGCGGCTGCAGGGCTGGCCGTCCAGAAAACGCTGGGGCGTTTGTCAAAGGGTGGCTGATAGGGATAGTTTGCCCGAGTAAGTGCAAATTTTGTGAGGCGCAAGGTTTCAGAAAAACTCCCGCTCGCAATGAGCGGGAGTTTTTCTTGAGCCACCAAAGCGGGCATGTATGCAGGCACACTTTTGAAGCGCGGGCGCTTGTGAGCCAGGAGAAGCCTCGCTCGAAATGAGCGGGGGAGGTGAGCTATTCAACAAGGAGAGAGAGTAGCA
>JAVEWN010000022.1:0-37608 GCA_034004515.1 Anaerolineales bacterium
AGCAAATTTTGGCAAGCAAGATTTAGATAAATTAACGATGCAGATTCCACAAGATTTTATAGAACAAAGAAAAATTGCAGATTTCCTTGACATTTGCGATCAGGAAGTTGGTGCGTCTGCTAAAAAAATCGAAGCGCTGAAACAGCAGAAAAAAGGGCTGATGCAGCGGCTGCTGACGGGTCAGGTGAGAGTAAGGATATAATCCACTCATGATGAACACATCCCCCCGCTCGCCCCTTGTTTGGGATTACGACATCAGCGACAGCGACTTCCGCGCCATGCTGGATGGCAAGCTCACCCGTGGCCGCCTCGGCCAGGAGTGGGCCTTCTTGCCCCTGCTCGAATACGGGCGATACAGCGAGATCATCCACCTGCTCGGCTACCGCCGCCTGATCGAGGGCTGGCCCGCCTGGCGCGCCCACATCCGCAGCGAGAGCCGGCTGCGCGGCTTCGATTTCCTGGCTGCCTGGCTGCCCCAACATCACCCCGAACTGCTCAATCGCTAAAAAGGCCCTGCCAATGGACGAAACTTTTTACACCCGCGCCCTATACCCGTTCCAGGATGAAGTGCTGAAGATCATCACTTCAATCGAAACTGGCATCTTCCCGGCAGACCTGGCGCGGGTCCTGTTGAGCGCCTCGCCCAGCGATTTTAACCTGATCCGCTGGGTGTCGCCTGCGCCCGATTCCGATAACTTCCTGCGCAACCTGCACCAGCTCGGCGAACAACTCATCCTGCTGGATTAATCAGCCTCAAGGGGCGAAAGACACATGACCACCCTTCCAACCTACAACGAAGAACTCCGCTCCCAGATCCCGGCGGCGCGCCTGCTGGTGGCGTTGGGCTACCAGTATCTCAGCCCGGCTCAGGCTTTGGCCTTGCGCGGCGGCAGTGAACGTAACGTCTTGCTGAGCGGTGTACTCGAAAATTGGCTCAAGACCCACAACCGCATTCCGATCCAGGGCCAGGAGCACTCCTTCAGCGACGCAGCCATCCACGAGGCCTTGCGCCGCATTGCCGAGGTCGATCTGCACAGCGGCCTGACCCGCGCCAACGAGCAGCTCTACGACCTGCTGACCCTGGGCATCTCGCTGCCGTATACCCACGCTGGCGATACGCGCCACTACTCGCTGCACTATGTCGATTGGCAGCAGCCCGAGAACAACGTTTTCCACGTCAGCGAAGAGTTCAGCGTTGAGCGCGAACGCTCGCACCAGACCCGCCGCCCCGATATTGTCTGCTTTGTCAACGGCATTCCGTTTGCCGTGATCGAGTGCAAACGCCCCGACCTGCAAACCCCGGATGGCGGCCTGCCCTACGAAGAAGCCATCAGCCAGCATCTGCGCAATCAAAAAGAAGGCGAAATCCGCCCGCTGTTTGCCTATTCCCAACTGCTGCTGGCGCTCAGCACCAACCACGCCGCCTACGCCACCACCGCCACCGAGAAAAAATTCTGGGCAACCTGGAAGGAAGAAAACGAAGCCGGGCACGAAGCGCGGGTGCGGGATCTGGTCAATGCGCCGCTCGCCCCGGAACTGGATTCCGCTTTTTATGACTGGCGCGAACACCCAGAGTGGGTCCGCCGTCAATTCCCGGCTGGGGCAGAACGCCTGCCAACCGAACAAGACCGCAGCCTGGTCAGCCTGCTCGACCCCAAACGCTTGCTCGAACTCAGCTACCAGTTCCTGGTTTTCGATGGCGGCAACAAAAAGGTCGCCCGTTACCAGCAATACTTCGCCGTCAAAGCCACTCTCGAGCGCGTGGCTGCGCTAAATGCCCAGGGTGAGCGCACCGGCGGCGTCATCTGGCATACCACCGGCTCGGGCAAATCGCTGACGATGGTCATGCTGGCCAAGGCCCTCAGCCTGCACCCCAACGTCCGCAATCCGCGCGTGATCCTGGTTACTGACCGAATCAACCTCGACCAACAAATCTTCAAAACCTTCCGCAACTGTGGCAAAAACGTGGTCCAGGCCAGGTCTGGCCGGCATCTGATCGAATTGGTCCAATCTGAAAAAGCCGATATCATCGCGACAGTCATCGATAAATTCGAGACCGTCGCCGATGAAAAGGTGCGCGACCCGAACGCCAACGTTTTTGTGCTGGTCGATGAAAGCCATCGCAGCCAATACGGTCTGATCCATAGCAAAATGCGCCAGGTCTTCAGCCGCGCTTGTTATATCGGCTTTACCGGCACGCCGCTGACAAAGGGCGAGAAAAGCACCGCGCTCAAGTTCGGCAGTTTCATCCACAAATATCCCATGCGCCAGGCGGTCGAAGACAAGGCCGTTGTCCCGCTTTTATACGAAGGCCGCATGGTAGAGCTTGAACCCAACCAGGCCCAGCTCGACCGCTGGTTCGACCGCCATACCGCCAACCTCAACGAGGATCAGAAAGCAGACCTGAAACGCAAGATGAGCCGTGAAGATGTGGTCAGCGACTCAGACCGGCGCATCATGGAAATTGCCTACAACCTGTCGGAGCATTTTGCGCGCAACTTCAAAGATCGCCGCGCAGGCGTCAAGGCCATGCTGGCTGCATCCAGCAAACAGGTTGCCCTGCGTTACAAAAAATATCTCGACCAGGCCGGGCTGCTGACCTCGGATGTGGTCATCTCGGCCCCCGACACTCGCGAAGGTCATGAAGACGCCGATAGCGAAAACATCCCCGAAGTGCAGGCTTTCTGGCGGCGCATGATGGAGCGTTTTGGCACGGACGAAGTTTACAACCGCGAAATTGTCGCCGATTTTGGCCGCGCCGATGGGGTTGAGATGCTGATCGTGGTCGATAAGCTGCTGGTCGGCTTCGACGAACCGCGCAACACCGTGCTCTACATCGACAAGCCGCTCAAAGATCATGCCATTCTGCAAGCGATTGCGCGCGTCAACCGCCTGTTCGAGGGCAAAGAGTTCGGCTATGTGATCGACTATCGCGGCATCCTGGGTGAACTCAACCAGGCCATTCAGACCTACGACGCCCTGGCTGATTTCGACAGCGAAGATGTGGCCGGGACGATTGCGGATGTCGCCGCTGAGATCGAGAAACTGCCCCAACGCCATTCTGACCTGTGGGCGGTCTTCCGTGGCGTTGCCACCGACGACACCGAAACCCTGGAGCGTTTCCTGGCCCCTGAAGATCAGCGCCAGGTTTTCTACGACGCCCTGACCGCTTTCGCGCGCGGCCTGAAGGTGGCCCTGGCTTCGACCGTCTTCTACGAAACCACGCCCGAAGCCCGCATCCGCACTTATAAGAACGATCTGAAGAAATTCCACAACCTGCGCATGTCGGTCAAGATCCGCTATGCCGAGGCGATTGACTTCCGCGACTACGAGCAGAAGATCCGCAAACTGCTCGACGATCACATCGACGCCCAGGGCGTCAAGCAGTTGACCGCCGAGGTCGAGATCTTCGATGCCCAGGCCTTCGACGAAGCCGTGGCCGGGCTTTCCACCCCGCGCGCCCGCGCTGAGAGCATTCTCAACCACTTGAAGCGCACCGCCCTCGAGCGCATGGAAACCGACCCGGCCTACTATCGCGATTTCTCGCAGATGATCGAAGACACGCTCAAAGCCATCGAGCAGGAGCGACTGGGCGAGTTGGAAGCCCTCGAACAGGCCCAAAGCCTGCGTCAGCAGGAAACCAGCGGCTACCGCCAGGATGTCCCCGGACGGTTGCGCAGCCTGCGCGATGCCCCGGCCTTCTACGGTGTCATCCGCGAGACCCTTGCCAGCCGCCTGGATGGCGAGTTGATGGCCGAGATGGCCGCCCGGATTGAAGCGATCATCGAGCACAGCAAAATCCGCGATTGGGTCGACAACCCGGATGTGCTCAACGCCATGCGCAACGCCATCGATGGTTATTTGTATGAGCTTGAATCGATTCAAGGCATCCGCTTCAGCGATGTGGAATTGGATGAGATTATCGAACAGGTGATCGATATTGCCCGAAAGCGCGCCTGATGCACACTTTGCAATATGGCTCGACCTCCATCCCTTACCGGCTAACCTATACCGAGCGCGCCAGCCTGGCAATCCACGTCCACCCCGACCTGAGCGTAAGCGTCGAAGCGCCGCTGGGCAGCGACCCGGCTGAAATTGAGAAACGCCTGCACAAACGCGCCGCCTGGATTTTGCGCCAGCAGCGCGACTTTCGGCGTTACTCGCTCGATTTTCCCCCGCGCCAATACGTCAGTGGCGAGAGCCACCGCTACCTCGGCCAACAATACCGTCTGAAAGTGCTCCAATCTGCTGATAAAAACGAAAGCATTCTCCTGGAGCGCGAACAACTGCTGGTCACGCTCCGCGACAAAAGCGATCCGGCCCATGTCCGCAGGCTGGTGCAGGGTTGGTATCGCCAGCGCGCCTACGAGATTTACAGCGCCAGCGTCTCGGCCTGGTTTCCGCACTTTGCACGTTTCAACGTTCCGCAGCCGAGCGTCCAGGTTCGCCAGATGCGCTCGCGCTGGGGCAGCTGCACCGCTGGCGGCAAGATCACCCTCAACCTGAAACTGGTCATGCTGCCCCGCCAGCTAATTGACTATGTCATCGTCCACGAACTTTGTCACCTGGTCGAGCACAACCATGGCAAAGGCTTCTACGACTTGCTCTCGCGCATCATGCCCGACTGGGAATACCGGCGCAGGAAGTTGGAAGGGTTTGATTTTGGCTAGTACATCCTGCATAAAATGGTGGTGGGGTAGGAGAAGGAAAGTTACATAGTGGAACACAAGGCAGTCTTTGTGAAGATGAAACGGTTGAAATGATGGGATGGAAAGTGCTATAATCGTATTACTAAAACCGTTCGATAAGGAGTAAGTAGCAAATGTATGCAACCACCATCTCAACCAAATACCAGGTAGTCATTCCCCTGGAAGTCCGCAAGCAATTTGACCTGAAACCCGGGCAAAAAGTGGTCTTTATTCCGCATAAAAAGAGCCTGCGGATGGTCATTGTTCCGCCCATCGAAGAAGCGGAAGGGTTTTTGCAGGGCATGGATACTGATTTCGAGCGCGAAGAAGAGGATGAAGCGCGATGAACGTTGTCGCTTCATCCGGCTGGCTAGAATATTTTGCCAAAGGCCCCAACTCGACCTTTTTTAAGCCGGCACTGAGTAACCCCGCAGCGCTTCTGGTTCCCACCATTTGCATCTACGAAGTTTACAAGTGGGTTGTGGCCCAGCGCGACGATGAAGAAGCCCTGGCCGCCATTGCCTGGATGGACACCGCCCAGGTAATTGACTTGACCCAAGAAATTGCCATCCAGGCTGCCGATTTATCCCGCGAACACAAACTGGCGATGGCCGATAGTATTATCTATGCCAGCGCGCGCGCTTTCCATGCCACACTTTGGACGCAGGATGCCCATTTTGCCGGGTTGGAAGGTGTGGAGTTCGTCGAGAAGAGAAAATAGCAGTCCGATTTTTGGTTGGATAAATGTGTCCGGTGCGGGAAGATGGTGATGGGGTATGAGAGAAGGAATAGAAACCGAGTTCTCTTTTTGAAAAAAGTGGAGACCACAGCGGATGACCTTACAACTCGCTGAACTTGAGCACTTGTTAGACTTTGTCGGCTACGGCGAACTATCCGCCCCGGTCTGGTTTCTGGGAATGGAAGAAGCGGGTGGTGGGGATGAAAACATTCGCGCCCGCCTGAAATTCCGTACCGTGGAAGATTGCGCTGAAGCCCATCGTACCCTGGGGATTACCAAACATCACTGGGGGAAACGCGTGATCCAGCGCACCTGGCGCGGGATGTGCTACATCATGCTCCGACTGGAGAATAAACCTGTCGACGCTGAAAGCATCCGCCAGTACCAGGCCGAATCCCTGGGCCGTTATGGCGGGCAGACCTTGCTGGTCGAACTGATGCCCATTCCCAAACATGATATTGGCGCATGGGGATACGAAGGACTCATTCCCCAGTTCAAATCACGGGAAGGTTATTATCAACAAGTCAAACCACGCAGGCTGGCTTATCTCCAAACTTTATTGCATGAAAACAATCCGCAGAGGGTGGTTGGATATGGCAAAAGCTACTGGGGAGAATATAAATCGCTCTTCCCTGGAATGCACTTTACGCGGCTGGGCCAGTTCGATATTGGTAAATCAGATGGCCAGACGGTTGTCCTGACCGATCATTTTACTGCTCATTCCATGAACGGTAAGCTGGATGAAGTTGTTGGCATCCTCCGAGGGTGAAGCGTTGATAGCATCTACATCCCCACCCAAGCTATCTGCGCTTGAAGGAATCCAAAACTGCGCCATCAGCATTCGTCATCAGGGGATTACCCAGCCATGTTCAGCTTAAAAATTGACCAGGAAATCAGCCTACGCACTTTTCACCCGGATGACGCCGACCCCCTTTTTGAGCTGACGGAGCGCAATCGCGCGCGCCTTCGCGCCTGGATACATCCAAGCCTGCTATTTGAAACGGCCAAGGCCACTCGCATCTTTACTATTGAGTGTTTCTTTGATGGTCTTGAAGACTCTCCTGAAACGCTGGATCTCTTCCATCATTATGCTTCAGAGCTGAATGGTTATTTTCTTTCCCCCAGGCGTTCACTGGAAATGGGGATTTGGTTCCAGGGTAGTTTGGTTGGTTTTATCAACCTGTCGCGCCTGCACGATAGTTTCACCGCCCTTGAATTTGGTTACTGGATCACAGCCGAACAAGAAGGCAAAGGAATCATCACGCGCTGTGTCAGCGCCTTAATGGATTACGCGGTTAATGAAATGAAGGTCCAGCGGTTCGTGATTGGCTGCGCTGTGAACAATCAGCGCAGCCGCGCCGTCCCTGAGCGTTTGGGCTATCGCTTGCACGCGATCGTCCCGAACGGGGAAAAGGTTGGTGACTTGATCTATGATCGGGCGGTCTATGGGATTCGATCCAGCGCATGGTGTGAGCGTAACGCCGGACCGGCATCAACATGTTGAAATCAAGATCGCACATTCGGCGGGCTATGCTTGTCGCTCCGCTCGGTTTTGGTTTGGTCATTCTCCTGTCTGGGCTGTTTACCCCTGGCTACAGCCACCTGCATCAGGCCATCAGTGAACTGGCCGCGCCCATGGCCCCCTTGGCCTTGTTTGTGCAATATGTTGGTTTTGTTCCGCTGGCCGTCGTGTTTCTGTTTTTTGCCCTCGATCTGGCTCGGACCGGGCAGGAAAATCGCCTGGTGATCGGCTTATTTGCCATCTCTGGCCTGGCGCTGTTTCTGGCTGGCATTTTCCCTACTGATGAATTCGGGCGGCGCATAAGCCTGTCTGGGAAACTTCACGCCATCGCCGGTATCATCCTGATTCTTTCGATATGTCTGACACCCCTGGCCGTTGCCTTGATCGGAAGACGCGCGCGCAGCCTGCGCCTGTACTCCGTTATCACTGGCCTGATTCTGGTCTTGTTATTTGTCTTTCTCCCCAACGGTGTTTCACCGGCCCTGATTCACATCCACAAAACGGTTTTAGGTGGTTTCTTCGACTTCTGGTATGCAAACCACGGCCTGTGTCAGCGACTGCTTTTTGTGGTTTATTTTATCTGGTTGGAAATCTACGTTATTTCCTTGGGAGTAATGAAAATATGATTTATTGGTGCGATCCAAAAACACGCCTGGCTCAATCAACCTGGCGATTGAAATCAAAGTCCTACAGCTTGGAATCCAGGGGTTTCTGAACCAATTTTATGATGAAGTCAAAGCAGTTTTCACCTCCTAAAACTCCTGACCTGCGCCTCGCCCCCTTCTTCCACGATCAACTGCGGCACGATGGACGGAAATATCACAGACAAGTCCGCTTCCACTGAGACATAGACTGTGTTGCTGGCTGCATTCACGCGGATACTGCGAACGCGCGGCCGGATCTCCTGGCGCGCCAGGTAATCATTGTTTCGGTTGGCATAACTTTGTGCTATCGCGTAGGTCGCGCTCGTCGGCTGAATGTCGCCGCCCTCACGGAAGACGCGCCAGTTGATCTCCACTGCCGCGCCAACAGCCGCAGCGTCGGCAGCTTTGCCCACCTCCCCTTTGGCATACAGGTAACGCCCCACGTCGAAAGTCAGGGCCATCAGCGGAACGAAAATCATGCCAATAAATATGGCCCAGAAGGTGGAAGAGTACCCGCGTTTATCTCGCAGCATGGCTACCATCCTTCCTGCCTGAAGGTGGCTTCACCCTTCAGCCGAAACGGGCCGTCAGGCAGGCCGGGAAACATGCCCACCAGGCCGCCGAAAAAGTTGGGAATTTCGCCGGTGACGCGGATTTTTAAGACGCTGCCAGCCCTGCCGCCCCCGGACAGAATGGCGACGGTCGGGTTCTGGACAATGGCAGCGTTGTCGATGGCCCCACGCGCCTCATGCACGGCCCAGCAGGATGGGCAGGACTGTGCGACGCTGCCCATGCGCGCACCATGCCGGGCGGCAGACTGGACAGCCTGCTGACCGAAAACCACCAGCCCCAGGTTGATGGTCGCCAGCATGACCAGCAGAGCAATCGGAAGCGTGATGGCCGCCTCGACGGTTTCAATCGCCCTGCGGTCGCGTAGAAGTTTCAAGATTTTCATAATTAAATTACTCCTTTTGGCAGGCGGGATTGTGGCCCCGCCTGCCATTTTTGGATGTGAATTAACCGCCGATAAAATTTGCGACGCGGGTGACGATGGCGCTGATGTTCACGCCCAGGAGCTGGAAAGCCCCGTAGACCACAGCCACCACCACCGCGAGCAGTACACCGACTTCGCCAGTTTCAATGGCGCGCCGGTCCTTCAAAAAACGCGGCGCATTGAGCTTGCCGAAGGGCAGTTTCAGTTTCGGAAAACGGTTCATGTTGTTTCACCTCCTTTCTATATAAGAGTGTGTAAGCCCACGCCAACCAGGATTCCGAGCATGGCCGGGAGCGTGTCCCTGCCGCGCAGTTTCTGGATGGCAGCCTGCAAGCCGGTCGCCAGGGCAACCGGGACGAGGATTGGTAAGCCAAAGAGCAGGGTCAAGGCCATCACGACCTGCGCGTCTGCGCCGCCGATTGCGCCAAACTTCCAGAGCGCCCAGATGGCGATCAAGGTCAGGCCGAGCAAAGCGGATGCGACTCCGCTTGTACCCCAAGCCGCAGCCAGGAGCAGGCCCTGCATCCCGGCCAGGATGCCGCGCCAACGCCAGGGCAGATCGTCGAGGACGAGCAGTGTTATTGCCAGAACCGCCACCGGCCAGGCGTTCAGCCCGCGCCAGGCTATCGCCGCCAGTAAGGGCGGGATGGTCAGGAGGGCCGGAAGCGTCCGGGTACGCAAGTCGCACCAGGTGCAGAGGGTCAGCCAGGCCAGCAGCGCAAGCGGCATAAGCACTATTTTTGCTCCTCGTGACCTGGTACTTCGTACATCGTCAGGCGGTCGCCGGGCAAGGGAGAGCCAAACGCAGACCGCCAAACCTGATTGGCTTCGATGTCGAAGAACATGCCGCTTGAAACAACGGACAACTCCCAAAACGGCGTTTTGGCAGGCTTGTCACCCAGGATGGTGCTGGATGCACTGGCAAGAACGCCCTTCCGTGCCTTGAGAGCGGACAAGAGCCGCTTACGCGGCACTGGCGTGAATACCAGGCGACGGCCGTCATGGCAGAGGCCGATCAGGGCAAGCAGGTTGTCCTTTTCCCAGGTCGAGAACGAGATCAGCTTGGGGGCTTCACCCAGGGCGGCGGCAGAGACAGACTCCAGCCAGGCCAGCGCATCCGGGACAGTAATCTGGCGCGCCAGCTTCTCGCGCTTGATTTTGATGTCCTGTTCCGTCCAGGCTTCAACCTGCTCGCGCAGCTCGTCGATAGCCCTGCGTTGGCGCTCGTTGCCCATCGAAATCAGCAGGCCGAGAAAGAGCAAGGCCGCCAGTAAAACGCCGGTAAGTAAGATTTCCATAATGTTTTTCCTTTTAAATGTAGTGGTTGTAAGTTTCGTGAGACAGAACTGCGTAAACCTGAACGCCTGCCGGGCTGTCTCTTGCCAGCATGCGCCATTTGCGCCCAACCGGGATGGAGATTTGGTTGCGGTCACAAGTTAGTCGTTTGCCGCGAAACGTCCAGTACGGTACGCCACGTTCCATTTTTTGGATCAGCTTTTGGGCCTTGGCCAGCACGTTGCCAGGAATACGCTCAGCCTGTATGCCGCGCTCGTCAAAGAACGCGGCGGGACCGCCATTACTCATCCTTGCGCCTCGCAAGCAATTCGCTCAATTTGCGGACAGCCTTCGGACGCGGATCGCGGACATAATTCCCGCCCAGGGCAGCCAGGCTGCCAACGAGGCCGGCTAACGGGAGCAGCCACAGCGGCAACCTCGCGACCACCTCAGGAACGATCTCGACGATCATCTCCACGATTTCGGCGGGCGGCGGCGCGGGTTTCTGGTCTACCGGCAGGCTGATTGGCAACTTGTTGGTAGGCGTAGGGCTGGGTTCCGGTTCGCTTGTAGGTACAAGGGTCGGGGTTGGCGTTTGGCCTTCAGGAATGCGAATCATTCCCTGGGCAGAGGCGCACTTGTCGTAGATGTTGCAGGCGGTCAGCGTGACCTGGTATTCACCAGGCGCGGCCAGTGCGCCGTCCCCACAGCGCCGGTTCCAGGTAAACGCGGGCGGCAGCTTGCGGACATCCCTGTACGTCAGCGTTACGCCAGGCTGTGCGCCGCAGGCAACCTGCAAACGGATACTGCCCAGGGGAATGACGCCCGGATCAACTGCCGTCGCGCCGCTCTCCCAGATCCACCACCATTCGCTCAGGCTGACCTTCGGCGGGGCATTGTTTACTGTCACATCCAGAGAGACAGGCAATTCGACGTGTCCGGCCAGATCGGTGGCGCGTACCATTACGGTGTACTGCCCATCCGGGCGCTGGGTGGTGTCGTATGGGATGGCCCAATCGCCGCCCGTATGGGGAATTGTTTGCCAGGTCAGCCCCTTATCCAGGGAGAACTCGACCAGCGCAACCCCGGACGTGGCGTCGATGGATGCGCCAGAGATGACGATAGTTTCGCTGGCAGGCCCGCTCACAGGCACGAATGACGAGACTGGAGACTGGCTATCCACGCGGACTTGTTTAGATGCTGTTTCCTTTGCGTTTCCGGCGTTATCACTGGCGCGCATGGTCACATCGTGGATGCCATCCTCGAGCGTCAGGCTGGAGCCGTTGATCCACGACGGAGCAACCAGCTTGAAGCGCCCGGCCCGGACTGGCCGAGCGGCGGTTGTTGTCTCAACCTGGTACTCTACCCCGGCCAGACCGCTCATTGCGTCTGTGGCAAGCGCCGTCGCGGTTGCCGGGCCGACATGCCAGCCATTCTGCTGCGGCGCATCTGCCGTCACCACGATCTCGATTTCTGGCGCGGTCGTATCCACCCGTACATCAAAGGCAGCATTGCCAATGTTGCCGGCCAGGTCGCTGGCACGGGCTTCGACGATGTGATAGCCGTCCTGCGAAACGGTAACGCCGGTTCCCGCCGCCCAATCGCTATTCCAGCGATATTGCAGCGATCCGGGGTCGATCCCGCTCAGGCTATCCAGGGCAGAAAGCGGAATAGTCGGATGGCTGACGTACCAACCGTTCAGGCCGTCCGCGGCTGGAATGTCCGGGATTACCGTTGGCGGGGTCAGGTCCACCCGCAAGGTCGCAGTCCGGGAAGCCGTCAGGCCAGCCTGGTCCGTGGCGCGGAACTCCAGATTGTAGATACCTTCGCTGTTCAGGTTTACCTGATCCCCAGGCTGCCAGGCCCCGTTGCCGACACGGTACTCTACCCCGGCCAGACCGCTCATTGCGTCAGCGGCGTTTGCCGAAACCGTGCTGGCGGCGTTTAGCCATGCGCCAGGCGGCGCAGAAACGCTCAGCGTGGGCGGGGTCTTATCCAGGCGGATGGTCGCGGCGCGTGTGCCGGCGTTGCCAGCCAGGTCACTGGCCGATATGTTGATGTTGTAGACGCCGTCGCTGGTCAGGTTCAGCAGCGCGCCAGGCTGCCAGGCTCCCCCGTTCACCTGGTAGCGATACGAGGCGGCGTCGATGCCGCTGGTTGCATCCGTGCCAGACAGGGCAACCGAGACATCGGAGGTATACCAACCGTTCGCCCCGCTTGCCGCAGGCGATGACGAGTCCACGTTGGGAGACTGGCTGTCCAGCTTCCAGGAATACGATTGCGCCAGGCTGGTATCCCCAAAGGACGAGACCGCCCAGTAGGAACTGGACTGCGCGCCTTCGAGCGTCACGGGCGTCGAGCAGGTCACGCTGGCCGCGTCTGCCGGATCGCAAAGTATCCCGGAAGCCGTCTCGAAGTGTTGGACGGTCTGGCCGGGGATTGTCTCAGTCGCCGAAAGTGAGAGATTCAGCCCACCCCGACACCAGGCGGCGTTACCAGGGGTGGCGCAGTTGAAGCTGTGCGAGGCCGAAACGGGATCGTAAGTGACACTATCCCCCGGTTTCATCTCCCAGGCTTCGTCTCCGCTGTAATACGAGTTACATTCCTGGTTGGTCAGTTCAGGGTAGCTATTCCAGGGTTTGCTTTCATTTGAGCAGGCCCAGTCGCGCACCTGATGCCAGCTGTACCTGTTTTTGGAGGAGATATATTGGCAACGGTACAGCACGACCTGACAGCTCTCTGCCGGAATCGTCCGGTCGCCCGGGCCGGTGTACGCAGCAAAGGCCGCAGCGGGAGGCGCGAGGAACGTCAAAAGTAATAGCAGCGTAATGGTGATTTTCTTAAGCACGAGAACTCTCCTTATCCTTATTTAGGTCAGCGAAAAATGACTACTGGCTCTATTCCTCACGCACACGGCCAATGACATATTCCACGCCCCCGCCTGGCAACTCCTCGTAGAAAACGATGTACTCCTCCTTACCGCCTTCCTGGCAATACAAAAGCCAGGTTTCCGCCAGGCCAGAGCCTTGCTCAACATCTTCGGCAAAGATGGCAACATCGCTGGCGTCTACGGTCTGACAGTCCGTTACGCCAAGAATGGCCGTCCAAACATCCCGGCGCAGCAATTCGTTCCCTATGCCACCGGTCGGAATGTAGTCTGTTGGGGCGGGCGACTTTTCCCAGGCTTCTGCGGTCGGGGCAGGCTCTGGTTCCCAGGCCGCTTCAGTCGGGGTATAGCCACGCGGCAGGCACTCCGGGGCGTTTGGGTGCGCGCCCCCTGGCTGACAATCCGGGTCCGGCAATGGCCCAGGCTGCGGAGCAGCAAGGACAAAAAACAGAATGACGAGCAGGCAGCAGGCGACCAGGGTGGCGATGCCGCCCGCGAGGCCGAGAATGATGTACTTTTTGTTCATGGATACCTTCTTTCGTTTCCTTACCAAACCCCAATTGCCAGGTTGGCAAGGATCAGTGCGGTGGATACAACAATGGCGTAGATAGCGGAAATCAGTTTTTCTTTCACGGGCTTACTCCGGCCAAAAAGAAATAAATGATTGCTCGCTGGTGAGGCGAGCAACTCGCCTCACCAGCGTTTCGTTAGGGAGCAGGGGCAGGCGTGGCGGTTTCGCCGACCGGCACAATTACCTTCTTGATCTGGCGGGCAGCCTTGCCGGTTTCAGGCTTGAGATTGACCTTGACGGTATAAACGCCAGGCACGAGTGGCTTGATCTCAAGCGTGCGGCTGTAGCTGGATTTGTTGTTGCAGTCACTGCCGCGATTTTTGGTATCCCAGATGTTGATGTAGATGGTCTTGCCAACGACCTCCTGCGAGACGCGGATTTTGTCGCAGGTGTAAGAGCCTGTGATGCGGACGGTCGCGGTGTAGGGCGCGGTCGAGACCAGCATGGCCTTATTTACCGTCGCGAGTTTGACCGCGATCTCTTTGGGCTTCGGGGTCGGCGCAGGCGCGGCAGCATTGGCTGAAGCAGACGGCAGCATGGCGGCCAGCGCAAGGGCCAGAACTGCAAAAACAAGAAAGAACTTTTGGGTAGTTTTCATTGCGGTACTCCTTAAGATAGGTTGATGGGTTGATAAAACGGTGATGCGGATTGGTCTTGGATTACATCAGGGCCTCCTTTATGGCTGGGCCATCCTGGTCACGGTGAAGGATGTGCCGGAAATGGTCGGGACATACTCGACTTTGTAGGCTTCCTGCTTGCCTGTCGGGCAGGCCAGTACCCAGGTTTCGGCCAGCGCATTGGCCGGATCAACCAGAACAATCACATCGTCCTCGGACAGCGATTTGCACAACGTCACGGCTTCGATTTGCTGCCAGGCGCTCGTCCGCAGCGACGCATCCCGGATAACCGGCGCAGGCCGCGAGGCTTCGAGGTGCACGCCTGGCTGCCCAATGGGCGCGCCAGCAAGCGCGACAGGCGTGGCGGTGGCGGCGGACGTTTGCTCTTCCTGCCTGGTCGCCGAGACCCCAGCAAGCAGGCCGCCCGTAAACGCAACGAGAACAAAAATGAATGTGGCAAAGGCGAAAACAATTTTCTTTTTCATGGGCTAATTCCTTATTTATTTTTGGGTTTTAGGTGCGGCAGAAGCCAGGCCAAATAGTTGATTTGCGCCAGGGCCGAGTCGTGTTCTGCTTTCATCCGTTGCGGGTGCAAGCTGGACAGCCAGGCAGAAAGCTGATTCGGGCAAACCCGCAAGACAGCGCCGTTGGACTGCTCTCGCAGCCAGGAGTGCAGTACGGGCGTGGCTGCGGGAGATAGATGTTTTGAGGCGGCCAGGATGTTTGCTACGGCGTCGTTGATACTCATGCAAAGGTTTCTCCATTTTTAGGGTTAGTTTTGATTGCTCAAGCGGCAAACAGTTTTGTAGCGGCCCAGGCAAACATTGCCATGTAAATCAGCGTGGTCATTGCCGAGAGAGCGGTAAGCCGATCCTCGCGGTCTCTCTGCTCATGTATCGGCAGGAGCGTGATCCGCGAAATTGTGATATTTGCGCTCATCACGAACAAGATAAAAGTTACCAGGGCTTCAGCCATCAAGCACCTCCAGTCAGAAGCGGGCAGGCATTGACTACCATGTCACCAAAATCAATCCACAGCATTAGCCAGCCGTACAATCCCAACAGGCCAATGAAGGCCAGGAATGGGGCCTGGCCGCCCCAGGCGAACGTGACCACGCACAGCCCAGCCAGGAAGCTGGCAAGCCATAAGCCAAAGAAAAGTGAGTATTCGTCCGGGTGGCAGTTCCCAGTGGATACCCAGAGGCCCACCATTCCCCAGCACGCGCCGGTTAGAAGAATCATTATCAGAGCGGAAATAAGCGAGGCCGTGATCTTCATAAAGCACCGTAATAGTAGTTTTCTTTCTTCGGATCGTCCTCGAAAAGCGAGACCAGGCCGAGCAAAATTCCAAAAATAAAGATAAGCAGTAGATTTTTCATTTAGCCTCCAGTCCGGGAAGCGGCTGGTATTCAGAGGCTTTCTTTCTCTCGTTGGCCGCCATCACCTTGACTTGTTCCAGCAGGCTGCGCCGGTAGGCTCTGGCCAGGGCGCGGATTACCTGGTAGGTGTCGTGGTCAACATTGATACATGCGTAGCGATTGCGATTATTGGCAGATTTACTTCTAGCGGTCATGGTGCTGATCTCCTTCGCTCATCATCAGACTGGTGTGCCAGTACAGCACGCCGTTTTGCCAGGTTCGGGACGCGCGGCCAGCCCGGATGAGTTCGTTGCTGGGCGATAGCTTGTAACCAGCATCCAGGCCGAACAGGCCATCGTCCAGGACGTCACCCATCGCGCAGTATTCGTAGCTGGACACACCTCGCGCTTCGACGTTGGCACATTGAGACCAGTCGATTTCGTTCAGCGAAACGTGCGGCCCGGCAATCGAGACTCGCACCAAGTCGCCCACTTCCACGTCGCTATCCGCGAGCGATAGGCGACCGACGCGCAGGACGACCCAGACCTCGAGGTCGCGCGCCTTGACTCTTGCTACCTGCCCCGGACTGCGCAGCAGCTGCACGTCGCGGACGGCAATCACCTGGGCCGGGAAAGACCACTCGCGCCGGTCAGGGTCATACGAGAGCGGGCGCAACTCTACGGTCACGATCTTGATGGCCTGCTCGAAGCCATCGTGACAGCGGCCTCCGTCGCAGGCGTTCCACTCAATCGCATACTCGCCAGGTTCTTCCAGGAGGACTTCATTCCCGGCGACCACCTCCCCACCGTTCAGGCGGTAGGTAATCACTGCTTCCGGCGTGCTGGTGGCCCGCACCCGCACCGGGCCGTGATACCAGCCGTCCGCGCCCAACTCTCCATCAGGCAAAACTGTCAGGCGAATCGGGCTGCCCAGGCGACTTGCACGCAGCACCGCCGCGTTCAGCGAAGGTACGAAGTAGATCAGAGCGATCAAAATCCCTATCGAGAGCAGCACCATCCGTTTCATGGTCAGTTTCCGAAGATGTTGGTCAAGACCGGGTACATCAGAACAGTCAGCAGAGTGACCAGGAACGGCACGAAATAGAACAGGATCATTGGGATGATCATTTCCGAGCCGAGCTTCTCTGCCCGGCGTTCCGCATCGCCGATGTAGTCCGCAGCAATACTGGCTGCAAGTTGGCCCATCAACTCCTGCTGGGCCGTCCCGCGTTTGATGAAGGCCAACTGGATGCTCGCGCCAATCATTTCCGGCAGGAGCGATTTCTGGGCCTCGCGTTGAATTTGCTCGATCAGGTCACGGCCTGAAGCCTGGATGATGACCTCGCGCATCCAGCCCGCTACCATGCCAGGCGTTTTCGAGACGCGCGAGATGGCTTCTTCCATGCTCACGCCAGCGGCCATCTGGGCGGAGACCAGCTGGATGTATTCGGGCAGTTGCGAGACGAACATGCGCCGCGCTTTTCTGGCTGTGCCACCCGCCGACATTGCTGGCAGATTCCATCCGGCAAAGCCCATCACGGCGGCCAGCAGAAGCTCCTGGGTGAAAAACAGGCCGAACACAAAACCGCCCACCACCGCCACCAGGCGCAAGGCCGCAAACTGGACAGCGTTCCAGCCAATCCACTTGCCAGACATCTGCGCCCAATACAAATCAGCCGACATCTTACGCAGCATGGCCGGAGGCGCGTAACGCTGCACCGGCACACCCAAAGGCGAGAGCGTACGCTGTAAGCGGGTCTGACGGTTGGAACCCGCCATTTCGTGGGCTTCAGCCAGCGCGCCCTTGCGCGCGCTTACAAAAATCACCTCCACCAGCAGATAGACAATGAAGGCTGCCGAGAGAAAACCAATCAGGTAAATTAGGCCAAGCATTAGACAGCCTCCTGAGCCATTGAACGAAGAATAAAATAGCCCGCCACCATCGCCAGCACCGTCCCGGCCATCACCATCTGCACCAGGCCAGCCCGCAAGGATTGCGAGATCAACGGGTCACTGGCGAGATAGCCAACCACAAGCACCAGGACCACCGGCAGGATGATGGTCGAGACCATCACATCACCGGCCTTTGCCTGGGCGCGGTTGCGGGCCGAAAGAATGTGCTGGACGCGCTGCGAAATATCCATCAGGGTCCCGGCGTACTTTTCGCCACCGGTGTCCACGTAACCTATCAGGAGGGTTGCCAGGTTCGAGAGCGAAACCGATGGGCTGCGTTCGGCGAGAGACACCAGCGCCTCACGCCGGTCTTTGTTGCGCATCTCGGCGGATGTCAGGTAAAACTCCGGCGAGAGCGGGTTCTTGCCTTCCAGTTCCAGGGAGGCAGCGACCGCGTTCAGGACTTCCGGGGGCGAGCCGCCCGCCAATAGTCCAGCCGCGATCCGGCCCACCGCTATCGGCAGGTGCTTGTCGATTTCCTTGCCGCGACTATTGACCTTGTCGTTCAGCCAGGCGTTGGCCGCGTAGTACGTCACCCCGGCCAGGACAACGCCCACGATTGCTCCGAGAAACATAGAGCCAATCATGAAGGCGGTAAAAGCGCCGCCTATCTGGAACGTCCGAAATGTCACCGGACGCCAATTCAGGCCAGAGGCCATCAATTTGTATTCAAGCGAATTCGGGTCAAGTTCGTGCATGGCCCGGGCCGCATCCATCGAGTAGGCGTCGTTGAGGAGGCTGGCCTTGCGTTTGTTCGGGTAAAACAGCCACAGCACCGCAAACGCAACAATCATCGCAATTAGAAAAATCAATCCGCTCATGCGTATTCTTCTCCTGTCTGTAACTCCCCAACCCGCTTCCAGCGCGGGTTGTCGGGAGTGGAATCTTCGTCGTAGCGCCAGATCGGCTCAAACCAGACATTGCCCTGCTTGAGATCCTTTGCAACCTTCGCAATCGAAATGACGCGCCGTTTGTCATGCCGGATGCCGATTTGCAGATGCAGGTCAATCGCGCTGGCAAAAGTCCGCTGGACTTCAGCAGGCCGGGACTGGCTGTGCATCCCCATCTCGGTAATCACACGCTCAACCGTGTCGCGCGTGCTTTCGGCGTGGAAGGTGCTTGCCCCAGAGTGGCCGGTCGTCATGGCCGAGAACAGGGCTTCGAGAGCCTCCCCGCTGCGGGCCTCGCCCACGATCAGATAGTCAGGCGAGAGACGCATGGCAACCTTTACGCCGTCCGCCAGCGTGACCGGGGCGACATCCGTACCGATTGCTTTGGGACGCGCCTCGAAAGATTGCACGGTCTGACGGTCAATCCAGATTTCTTCCGGGTCTTCGATCTTCACCACGCGCCAGGCAGCAGGCAGAAAGGTACACAGGGCGGACAGCATGGTGGTCTTGCCGGTGCGCGTTCCACCGCAGATCAGGATGCGGGTTCCGGCTTGCATCGCCGCGCCCAAGTCCGCCATCATCTCAGTAGTCAGCGCGCCCCGTTCAATCAGCCAGGCTGGATCAACCGGCTTTTGCTCGAATAAGCGGACGTTTATGGCCGGGTTTTTGCCAGGCGGCGCAATCGCCGGATGGAGGGCCGTCAGGCGTCCCCCGCCAGGATTGTCCGGGCTGGGCGGCAGCTTGGCGTAGACGACCGGGTTGGCTTCGTTGAGCGAGCGGTTCTGCGGGCCAATGATCCGATCCAGCACGCGCCAGATTTCGCCTGGTTCAGGCCGCATGTCCACCGTTTCAAAGCGCACTGCGCCCTTGAGCATGACCTGCACCAGGCCGCTTGAGTAGACGGCAATCTCGGAAATGTCCGTGCGGATGGGTGGCAGCAGCAGATCGAGAAAGCCGAAGCCCAGCAGACGGCGGGTTAATTCGCCAGCAAAATGTTCCTCATATTGCGCACCCGGACGCATACTGCGGCGGCGGTAGGCAGCCGAAATCAACACAGTGACACGTTCCAAAACTTCGGCGCGCAGTTCTGGCGTCGGAGCGGCGAGTTTGACGAGTGAATACTCGCTGTTGATCCGGTCGATGACCTCGTTCATCACCGCCGCGCGTTCACCGTTGGGGTCGCCTGCGGATGCGGGCTGGTTGGAACGGTCGTAAAGCGACAGAACGTCCATCTCATCAGCCCAATCTGAATTTCGGCATACGGAACAGCGACTTGCTGTTGCCGCTGTTTTCGGCCTTCTCCAGGGCGCGATCCATGCCCGGGAACAGGTTGGAGATAATCTGGCGCGCTCCGCGAGCCATCTGCTCGGAACGGGTCACAGTCGGAATACCCTGGTCTTGTGCGCTCTGGACGTTCGGGTCATAATCGATGACCGCAGCCATGCGCGGAGCCCAATCCTGGGCGCTGACCAATTCCTCCTGGAACTGGCGCGGGGTGAAGGCACTCGTGTCCATGCGCTGGTTGAGCACCAGGAAGATCGACTCGCGCGGCAGTTTGCTTCCCAGGATGCTCAGGGCGTTCAGGGTGTGCCGCACGGCAAACAAGTCCGCCGCCGTAGGCCGGGCCACGATCAGGGCAATGTTGGCAAAGGCCAGCGGGTGCAGCATCCAGGGCGATTCTGCGGCGGGCAGGTCCATAATCATCGAGGCGTATTTGCCATCGTCCGCGGCCAGCAGGCCCGCGTAGATGCTGCTGGAGGCGAGCGGATCAACGGTCGTCCCGGCCCGCAGATATTCCAGACTGTTTTCCGGGGCGACCAGCACGTCCAGCCCCTCGATGCGCTGAATTGCAGCCTGCATCGAGGCATTGCCGGGCCGCTCAAAAAATTCGACCATGCTGGGCGTGTAGCGCAGGCGCATGTGGGCGGTTGCGGCAGCGGGCAGGCCCAGCGAGAACAGGAGCGTCCGCACCGAAAGCCGGACGGCCAATTCGTAGGCCAGGGCCTCGGAGATTGTCGAAACCCCCGCCCCACCGGCATGAGACAGCACCGCAATCCGCTTGGTTCCGGTCAGGATGGGCTGCAAGCCATGCGGCATGTTGCCCGACCCGCTTACGGCCATTGCCGGCGCGGCAGAGACTTTTGTGACCCTGGCTTTGGCCGTCTCACCAGCAGAGTACGCCAGGGCCGGGAGTTCGGCCCAGTTCACCGGCAGCACGAACGCGCCCGCGACCACCCCCGGCATGTTCTGGAACGATCCCAGGCAGCTGGATTCGGCTTCTGGCACAAGCACGATTGAAGTGCCGTTCCAGGCCTGCATCCCGGAAACCAGTTTGCGCAGGCTGTCCGCGCCAGGGGCGATGCCGCCATGCACAATCAGCACGCTGGGCTGGAAAGTTGCCAGCTGATCTGATAGCACATCCCAGGTGGTGGCCTGTCCGACAACGGACAGGCGGCGGTCTTGCATAAATGCAGGCAGCATTTGGTAGGTGACGGTTTCGTGACCGGGGCCAGCCAGAAAAACAGAAATCCTATCGTTTTCCATTGCGCCTCCTAACGGTCGTTATTCAGGGCTTCGTACAAGTCACCCAGGTTGAGCGTGACGACACCCTCGACGCGCGCGCCGTCTGTCGGCTCAAGCGCCAGGTGCAGCGTGCCGTAATGATTCAATGCGGCCAGCAGGGTAGCCGGGTTGACAAACATGCCAGGGGCGATTTCAACCGGAGTGGTCGGCACGGCCAGAACGATCACGGAGTTGTTGGTCGCCGCATTGCCAGCCATGAAAACCTGCTCATTTGAATCGCCATTGGGCGGCAGTTCCTGGTAGCGGAATTGCTGCGGGACCAGCAGGACGCGCAAGCCGGTAACGGCAATCCTGCCCAGGGGAGCCTGGGGAGGCTGCGGCGTTGGGGTCGCTTCAGGGGTGGCGGTTGGACCGGCAACCTGGCCCTCGACGTAGGGCGTTGGGACGCTTTCAAGCGTTACGCCGTCATCGGCCACCAGGTTTGGGGCGCGCTCAAAAGACCGGTTGATCACGTCCGGGGGAAGCAGGCCGATAACGGTCACGTTCTGCCCTTCGCGCAGGACACCCGCGACACCCGATGACAAATCGACCTTGACGGCCATCGCCACGTAACCCGGTTCGAGCTGCGAGGGGATGCCGGAAGCGGAAGCCTGCCCAAGAACGCCCTGGGTGATGAAGTCGCCAGAGGCGCGGCCTACGGAAAGCATCTGGCCCTGGGCTTCGTCGATACTGCGCAGGGCATTGGACGGCACGCCGCCCGCAGGGACGGAGCGCACTTCGACCAGGTCAGCGGTCAGGATAGTGCCAGGCAGCAGCCCGGTTCGGGCCACCAGTACCTGCGTCGGGCGAATCGTGCCGTTCAGCAGGGCGATCACCAGCACGCCCACGATGAGCGCAAAGCCGATAACCATGATTGGGGAGCGTTGTTTCTTTTCCATTTTTGTTTTCTCCTTTTGGATTTTTTGTAGTCGTTTACTTCCCGAGGAAGCGTTCGACGATTTCACTGTCGGTCGGTTCATGACCGCCTATGTATGCAGGGCGCATGAGGACCGGTTCGATGTCGAACACGTCCTCGCTGTAACCCAGTTTCACAATTGCGTAAGTTTTTGGAATGCGAGCCAGGTAACGCTTGTATTCCGTGTTGACGAGGCCTTTCTCGCTGCGGGCGATGTGCGGCAGCAGCATGTCGCGGTCGTGACCATCCTTCGTCTGGAAGATAAAAATATTGGCACAGGATGACAGGATGCCCGGAGGCAGCTGGCTGGCCGTCTGGGCCAGAACGGCTAGTAAGATTTTGTACTTGCGCGCGTCACGGAAGATCGACTCCCAGATGGCGGCTGTGCTGGCGGCGCGACTGTCGTCCCCACCCGAGGAACCAATCCCGGAAAAAATCTTGTTGGCTTCCTCGAAAATGATTTGCAGGGGCGGGAATTTTTTGCCAGTCAGCATTTCGCGCCGCCGGATGACCGCGTCCTGGTAGATGGTGACGGCCATCAGAGAGAACAGCGCAGCTTTGGCAAACTCATCCATCTCGGCCCCGCCCTCAACGACCGTGATGCCCCAGGGATCATCTTCCGGTCCCAGTAATCCCAAGTCCTCGATGGCAATGCAGTCCGGCCCGGGGCCGTACTGGGCCAGCATCTGGCCTTTCTCAAATTGCTCCAGCCGCAAAAGCACACCTTCCAGGCTGGTACGGTCTACCTGGTCACCTTTGCGCTGGGCTTCAGCCTGGTACTCGCGCAGGGTTGCCAGCCAATCCCGGACGCTAACCACCCGGCTGCGCTGAACAGCCAGGCTCTGCTGCTGTTCAGTGGTCAGTTCGTAGACCGAAAGTCCTTTGTCCACTCCCAGCAAAGCGGCCTCGCCGTCGCTAACGACGACCACCTGCTGCTTGCGAACGCGCAGCTCGTCCAACTCCTCCTGCATCCGCACTTTGCGCTTTGATTTGTCGTCGCTATCAGCCTGCTTTTTGCGGACGTCGTTCTCCTCGGTATTCGTCAGCTTGCCGTCTTTCGACAGGACGCTGGCGATGTCGGCGGCCTGGGAGCGGATTTCACGGTCAAGCTTTGCTATCTGGTAGCCAAGCGGTCCCATTTTGCGATCAAAGATTTCGTCAATTTCGCCAAACATGACCCCATTCAGGCCGTATAACTCGACCAGGGCGCGCCGCATGAAACCGATCTGGCGCTCCCCCATCCGACCAGCATTGGCAAACAAGGTTGCGACGTTGGTTGAGTATTGGATCGGGTCGATCCTCTTGGGCAATTGCAGGAAATTCCAGCGCAGCGGCCTTTTCGCGCCTGGAAACAATTGGCGAACGTCCACCCGCTTCTCGCCCCCTTCGCCGACCTTGAAGCCCTCGAAGTTGGCAGCCCGACGCCAACCCTGGCCGAAGTCCAGGACGATGGTGCGGAAGTGCCAGGCCAGGGTCGTGCCGTGCGCCAGGGTTTCAGCGGCAACGGTTTTCCCGAAGCCGGTGTCACCAATAATGGCAGTATGGAAGTGCCGATCCCGCGAGAGGCGCAGCGGCGTTTTCGTCAATTCGCCGATTTCCACAGACCACTGACGGCCCAGCAGCACGTCGCCTTCGTTTTGCGGGTAATACGCGAAGTTCGGGGTTTCTTCCTGGGTCGTCAGCGCGACGCCCTGCTCGAACACGCCCGGCGCGGTGTAGGCCGCCAGCTGCAGCATGGTCAGCATGGTCGAATCCATGTAGCCGCTCATCACGCCGGGGATCGTCTCAACGCGCGTGGAGGGTGTCCAGGCCCGGGCGTGACGGCGGATGTAGGCTTCTTCGTCCTCCGTCAGCGTGCGGCACTGTACGCCGGTCACGACTTCCTCAGTTCCCTGGAACGCTTCGGGGACCAGGCCCATCATGGTTTGCAGGCCGCGCCGGGATTGGGTCAGCGCGTACACGTCGGAGTAGTAAGCGCCCTCGATGCTGGCGGTCGTGAGCAGAAGCTCCTGCATACGCATGATGTTGGTGATAATCATGGCCGGGTCGTTCTGCCATTGGGCCGAGTTGCCAATTGAGAAGGATGGCGCAATACCCACAGACAGGCCCTGCGAGGCCGACCGGGCCAGGCCAAGATTATGAGCTTCGCCGGTCGAGCGCGTTTGAGCTTGGCTGGCGGTGTTCGACGATGATGCAGTCACCGATTCGCTAGCGGTGTTGGCAACCGAGTTTGTGACGGCCTGAGACGTTGTGAACGCCTCGCTGCGCGAAGTCGAGTGGGAAACGCCGTGGGAAACTCCCTCGGATACCCCCTGGGACGTTGAATTAGATTCGGAATTGGTCGTGCTGCTGCCATCGGTCGATGAGGACATGCTGCTTTCAGACCAGCCCGACATCGAACCCTGGGCCTGTGACCATCCGAGATTGCCGGTGATGCCAACCCCTGCCGGAGCAATCCCAAGTGAGATGCCCTGGCTTGTGCCAGTCATGGATGATGTCCCGCCGCTCGTCGATGAAGACGAGCCGGAGGTGGACGAGGACATCGTGCCGTGCGCTACGCCAACAGTGTTGGAACTGCCTGTAGTGTTGGTCGTTGATGTGCCATCAGTCGTACCAAACGACTCGCCGGTCGAGACAGTATGAGATGTGCCGATGGTCGTGGCCCGCCCGACAGTCGTAGCACTGCCCTCGGTATTGGCAACCCCTTCTGACTGCGCCTGGCCTGCGGTGTCCGCCAGCCCAGTCGAAACACCATAGCCACGCGAGGCGGTATCGGCCATTGCGCCCGAAAGAATCGCTGGCAGGCTGACCCCAAAACTGGCCGAGCGCACGCCGGTTTGCTGGCTGGCCCAGATGGATGCTTCCTGGGCATAACCGGCCAGCATGTCCGCAATTTTCTCAATCGGCACGCTGTATCCCAGCACCATAAAAATAAATTGCTCTTTCATGGAAGCCATGCCGCGATACAGAATTTCATTCTGCTGAAGGGAAAAATTCTGCGTTCCGCCCAGCAGCGGATTTTTCATTTCGTTGTTGTGCGTTCGCGCATTTTCGCGCGGGTCGGGATGCCCGACCGCAACCATCGCGTAGGGAAACTCCTCCAACGCCATGTGTACCCATTTCGCCACGCGATCCGAGAGCGGTTCCAGGCGAAGCTGGCGGTATTGGCCTTTCAGCCCGGCCTCCAGGACGGCAATGTCGTTCAGTGATTTGCGGACGGCGGTGTCCAGGTCTTCGTCAAATGTAACTGTTCCGTAACATTGCACGATCCCCAGGGGCGGGTCATCGAAGATGCCGGCAACCAGGTACGCCAAATTCACCTGCGCGCCGGACATGCCGCGCAGGACAGTTCGCATTTTCTGCAAAAGACCGGCATCCGCACGGGCTTCGAGCGGGATGCTCCGAATTTGCAGAAGGCGAATCACCCGATAACCCTTGTACTCTTTTCCGTTTTCGCGCTCAGTGACAGATACCCAGATGTAATCCATCTGGATCGGAGCCTGGAGGGCGTCCGGTCTGTCCTTGAACACGATCTGGCCGGTGTGAGTGTCCAGGTCGTCAGGGATTGGGCTGGCTGGCTTTCCCAGCAGCCATTTTGGGGCAAGGTTGCGAATACTTGAAATCATAGTTTCTCCAAGCCTGCTCACCAAGTTGGTGGTTCGCGAGCAGGATTTGAGCAGCTATGCTCATTTTGAGAGAGAGCTTCCACGAGCAGCCGGTAAAGGCTGCTCGTGGAAGTCAGGTCAGGTCAAGCAGTGTGGTGGTTCGGCGAAGTCGGATGGCGTATCGTCGAAGTCCGGCGGTGTATCGTCGAAATCGGGCTGGGGCGGTGCGTCGTTATCCCGGACACTCCGGGCCGCGCTTATGGCCTTTTGGGGCGAAATTGACGATATGGTTTTCTTTCCCTGGTAAGCCAGGGCGAAAACTATGCCTCCCAATACGAACACTCGTATTAGGAGCGGCATGACCTCGTTGAAAACGTCCATTACTAAAACTCGTAGGCGAAATCGCTGACTATCTCTTTCAGCGGTTTCTTGTTCTGCGTGTCGGATTTCCGGGCGGCTTTGACTTCTGCGCGCAGGGCGGCTTTCTGTTGAGCCTTGCGAGCGGCGCGGGCCTTGCGGAAATCTTGATATTTCTCGAAGCGAGTTGTTGCGTTCATGTTTTCTCCTTGTGAATGTGGATAGATTTGTGGATGTTGCAGAGAGAAGACCAAGCGGCCTTCTCTCTGCGTTGCCCTAGTACCAGGTGAAACCGGTGATTCCTTCTCGCACCTTCTGCGGGACGTTAACTGCCTCGAGGAGCTGACCGAACAGGATCGGGTCGCGCTCTTTCAAGACGGTTCCGCAGTAGGGAGAGAAGTCGGCCTCCAGCAGGATTTCGGAGACCCGGGGACTAATGCGGCCCCAACCATCCGAGACGAAGGCTTCCAGATCGCGGGCAGACTCGTCGAGTTCACTCCACCAGGCGGCGAAGGCTTCATCCGAAACAAAGCGTCCGGGATGGCGCGCGCTGACCTGGTTCAGGACTTCCAGGGTTCCTTCCAGAACGCCTGCAAGAACCTCGACGTAGTTTGCTGGGGCGACGATTGGGTAAAGACGGGTAGCCATTGGTTTTCTCCTTGTGGGTGGGTGAAAAGGGTGGGTTAGCGCAGCTTGCGAAGGCGGCAGTCTGTTTCGTACTCGCCCGATTTGACGTATCGAGCGGCAGAAACTGCGTACCAGACAAGAGAACCGACGACAACTATGGCGAGCAAAATTGTGTTCATACGTTTTTCTCCTTGTGGGTTAAATGCAAACAAGGGCTGCAGCGTGGCCGCATCCCTTCTCCGTGTGGACATCATGTGTGGACTTACTCAGGTGGTTGTTGTGTTCGCGTGTGGGCGCAAAAGGCATAGCCCGGACACGCACATGTGCCGGAACAGCCTCTTGCATTGCAATCTGTGGTCGTGCTATTTGGTTGTAAAAGTGCGGTGGTGCGGGAAAGTATCGTCAAACGGGGGTGGTCGTATCAAACGGGGGGGAGAGTAGGGTCTGACAGCTCATTTATGGGCAGGTCAGATTAGTGACTGTGTCTACCGAAATAAACACAGCGGCTAATTGGGCCTACCTACTTGCCTGAAAAGTAAAAACTGGGAGGCTTGTCGGCCAGGCGCGCCAGGCGCGCGTCCTGAATATCGTCCAACAGCAACTGGACAGAGGCGGGCAGTTTGTCATACTCCATGTCGAAATAACCATCTTCGCAGATTTCGATCCCTTCCTCCATGTTCATCAGAGTTAATTCGCCGATTCCGGCCAGCGCGAAGCCCAGTTGCTCAAACGAGCGTATCTCCAGGGCCAAGACCAGCTCGCCGCCGTCGAGCGAAACTAAAAAGTAATCCTCTACCGGAACTTCTCCCTGGACGAAAATTAGCGTAAGGCCGTCCAGGTCGAATATGGGCGCAGGCTGATAGTTTTCATAGTAGCGGAGTTCTTGTTCACCGGTATATTTTACGTACCCGTAATACTCTCGCGTTACTCTGCGAAGGAGAGCTTTTGCCCTGGTCGGTTTTGGGGTACGCGGGCCCCAGGCCCAGCCGCCAAATTCCTTCTCGCAGGCGAGCAAGTGCGATCTGTAGACGTGCTGGGTAAAACTCTTGCCCTTAGGCATAGGCGGAACGTCTCTCATTGTTTTGTAAGGGTCTTTCTTCATCCTGACTTCCTCATTTTTTTGAGTGCTGGTATGCCTGGGGAAACCAGGCATACCAGGGCGCATTCGCCGCGCCAGGCGTTTTGATGCGTGAGTGAATGCTGATGCCATTCGCTGCGCCGGGGGGCTACCGGCCTGCCAATTTCCCGGCGTACCGGCCTTCCCGGCTGCTACTCGTGTTGCGTAGGGCGTTACTACTTTTTTAGCTTTTGGACGCGGGCATCGCAGAGGTCGCTTTGCCAATCCTGTCCTATCTTTTTTTTGCCGTATAGCCCTCGCGCTGGCACAGCCATCCGTTCGTGTGAACGGTTGCCGGTGCGCTTGCCACTTCAAACGTATCGGCCTACTGGACGGCAATGACGTACATAGTGGACTCGCCATGCCTCAAACAGACATTCACTCTCAAGCACAGGCGTGATGGGATTACCACGCCCGACACTTTCCTAGTAACTACCTCCCTCCCCTGCTCCGCAGCGACCGCAAAACAGCCTGCGGGGTCGCCATTGGAGCCGTCAGAGAGATCGGGTTCATAAAGACCTGCTGCACCAGCATCGAGAAGTAGCCCAGGGGGGCAATCATCCACAATGCCCATACAACAATTGTCGTTGTGTTGCCGCGCGTGTTGGCTATGATGCTCGCAGCCGCATCGGCTGAGCCTACCAACGCCGCCCACTGGTCAGGTGTTACCTGGGCTGCATACAACAAATAGACCCGGCTGACCGCGACCGCAAGCGCGTATGTCACGATGCCAACCCTGACCAGGTTGAGCATACTGAAACGCTGGGTGGGCACAATCGAGATACCCACAAAACCAGCCATCCACATCACTGCGCCAATCCAGGGAACCGGCGCGCCCATTCCAAACTGGGCTGCCAGCCACATCGCCAGGGCAATACCTGTCAGTACCTGGGATGTGCCGCCGCTGATCTTCGTCTCTCCGCGCCCCGGACGCAATGCGCGGCCAGAAGCCAGGTTCTGCACCTCCGCGTCAGCGGTGAACGCAATCCCGCCAGCCGAAGCAATGCAGACAAGCGCGGGGAACGAGCCGCCAACGGCGTACAGCAGCAGAAACAGGCCATTGACCAGGTACAGCGGCGCGTCCGTGATGATGGAGTTGATCAGGTCGAAGATGTCCACAAGACCTCTATTACGGGTTGGCTTTGATGAGCGTCGGCAGGATCACCCAGACACCCACCTCGCCACTGGCAGTGATTACACGCGGCTTGGTAACAGGCGTACCAGCCGTCCCGACCGTCAGGGTCAGAGTGTGGAAGCCAGGGTCAGCATACGGAACGCCGAGAGCGTCCAGGTAGCCGTAGCAAGTACCGCCGCCGTCGCAGCCAATGGCAGGCGTGCCAAAGTTGTTCAGCAGGAAGCTCGCCTGCTTAACGTGCGCGCCGTACCATTGCGCACCCAGGGTATTTTCAATCCAGGCCGCGCTGCTATCCGTGATCCGGGAGCGCGCCCAGAATGACGAAAGGCGTTCCGGGTAAATTTCCTGCCGTTTTTCGCAGCCAATCAAATGCGGGACTTTGCGCATCCAGCCAGGCCGCCCGCTTGGGCGGGTGCAGTTGCTGGGGCCAGTGCCGCTGGCCCGGCATTCGTCCACTTCTTCGTACTCCGGTTCGTACCAGGTGTAAACCACAGGCGGGATACGCACGCTGGCGCTGACATCCACGCCGCGCTGATCCGGGTCCTGCCCCACCGCAACCGGGTAGTTTGGCGCAGTCGGGTTGATGGTCATGGAGATACCGGCCTGCGTGACCGTTGGCCCAGGGCAAGTGGGCGGCTCGGTCGGCGTCGGCTCCGGGTTCTCCTCGGTTGGTTCAGGGGTCGGCAGCCCGCAGACCGCAGGGTTGATGATGCACAATTCTTCCGGGCAGCCGGTCGGTGAGGTCAGGCAGGACTGGTACAGGAATGCGGCAAGGTAGAGGTTGCCATCGGTAAGGGACAAAGTGGCGAGGGACTTCAGCAGGTTGAAAACGTCGTTACTGTTATTAGGATCAAGCGGATTGAGAATCGCCCAGACGCTGCCATCACCGGCAATCGCCGCGTCAGCAAACTGCTGGGAAGCAACCTGGCTCATGCCGGTCAGGGCGGAGACCAGGTTCGCGAGTGAGACTTCGCCACTCCCCAGCAGGCCGCCAGCCATTAATAGGCCGCCCGGGCCGCTGCCTAGCGAGCCATTCGCGTCTGCCAGGCCGCTCGCGATAGGATTTAATGCCATCGCGAACAGCGTGGTCGCGCTGGGTACTAACATGGTCGAGCCATCCGGGGCCGTCAGAACGTGGTAGGTGGCATCCAGCGTGATGCCGGTCCAGTCCGGGAAAGTCGGCATCCAGTCTGCGGGCATACTGATTTCGCCGCCCTGGATAACGCCAGGAAGCAGCTGGCCGTCAGCATCGTAGAATGATCCCCACCCAACCGGCGTATCGTCGTCGGCAAGCGCGGGAGCAAAGCTGCTGACAGCTACCAGCGCAACCAGAAACAGGGTAATGATCGTGCGCTTAGTCATTTTGAGCCTCCTCACCAAAGAGCGGGCGTTCAAACAGCCAGACGCCATCGGCTTCAACGATAGACACCCGCATATCGCCAGCGGTGACCTCGGCTGTCGTTAGGTCGGTGCAGGTCAGAGCAACATTCCAAATCTGGCGTTCGCCGTTGGTCGCCTGGCGGGTAGCAGCGGTCGCCAAACATTTCTGGCGGGTTTCGTTGCGTTCCGCGCCGCCCCAGAGCATCCCGCCCAGGTCGCTGCTAAAGACCTTGCAGGCATCCTCGGTCGAGACCTTGCAGAGATTACGCTCCCAGGTAGCGCGGCCAGCCTGGTAGTCAATGGATGCAAATGCCTGGGCCCCAGCGCGGGCAGCGAGTTCGGCTGTCGTAGGTTCAGCAGCCCGGACCAGCGCCGGCCAGACAAAGGCAAAGCCAACTACCGCCAGCACGATAAAAACCAGCAGGCCGGTAATCAGGTGACGAGATTGCAGGGGAATTACTTTCATGTTGATGACCTCCAGAAAATTAAAATAAAAAAAGCGCAAGCTGAGACTATTTAGGGAAAATAGTTTCAACCTGCGCTTGGTGAGCGAGTAGGTTTTTGGACGAGGGCCTGTCAGGGTGACAAAGGCCAAAGAGCGGGAAAAAGTAGCAAACGTATTAAGTTGTAAAAATCATTATACGCGCCCGCTCGAATATGTCAAGCACTTTTAAGCGTGTGCGCATTTTTGCCTGCCTTACGGCAGTGCGCCGGAAGCGGTGGGTCGATTGGCGGACACGTCGGCGGGCGTCGGGTAGGAATTCTTGCACATGCGACCACCTGGCACTTTGCTGGATGGTGTGCCAGAGTCATTGGCAAACTGCCACCAGGAACCGGCCTCGAAGGTGGCCCAGGCCGCATCCAGGAATGGGCCCTCGTACAGTAGCTCCATCGACGGAAGCGCCCCGTTGTTGATTGCATTCCTCTCGTTGTAATAGCCTTCGTCGCCTTTGCCAATCCGGCGCACCTGAAAAACGAACAGGGGCGCAATCAGCGCGCGGTAGACCGTGAAGCTCGTTATTACAGGCTCGCATACCTTATTCGGGGTTCCAGCTTCGCTGAGTTTTTCGTCCCAGTACCGAGCGTGTTCCACCCGGCTGGCCCAGAAGTCGCGGAAGGTCAGGCCAGGGGCGCGCCGCTGGCTTTCGGCCACCGTCATCGGTTCGCCAGATTTCTGGTAGAAGACGGCCCCCACGTACAGTACGCCGGAAAGCAGGACGACCAGGCCCAGCATGAACAGCTTCCCAACCAGGTCAAAAAATTTTCCTATCATGTTCACCTCCTCCTTGCACTGCAAGGCTGCTTGTACCCAGGTTCACCGGCCAGTAGTCACGGCTTGCCAGGTTTCTCAGAAGTCCAACAGTCTATGTTGGTTGATTCAATTTTACAATATTTCCGCGAAGATTGTCTTAATGTTTTGCTAGAGTTTAGCGAACAGGCGTTCTAGTTTTCAAGGCGGCCAGGCTGCGAGCGCAAGAAGCAAAGGCCGCCCAGGGAATGGGAGTTTAAGCGGGAGACTAAGTACCGCCCCGGTTTGCAACGTTTGCACCCGGCAGGAAAATGAAAAAATGCGCAGAAATCCGCAAACCCCTGAAACAGTTTGCAACAACTTTTTTGCCTCAAATAGCCTGTTTTTGGCACGTTTCTGGGGTTTGCAACAGATTTTTGACAAGTTGTTGCAAACTCAAAAATAGTTTGCAACAGGCTTTTTACTGCTTTTTGTGGATCGATGTCCAAATTGTGCCCTTTTCTTTCAGGTGCTGGGCAGCCAGGGTGATGTCGCACAAATATAGCGTATCCCCTGAATGCCTCATTGCGTCCTGGGCGTAGCGAAACGAATCCTGCCTGCTTTTTTTGTCCTTGAAGAAAACATACATCTGCCCGTTTGTATAATGGCGAAAATTTCTCCATTTTGCGTCCGGGTCCTGCCGCTGTTTTGGGGTAGCGCGCTCGACCTCGCAATAAATCATCACACCGTCTTTTGAGGCCGCGATGTCCGGCAAAAACTGCGCGGTGTTATCGTCCAGCTTCATGACATGCGGCTGGTGGATTTCATAGCCCGCGCTTCGGAGAAGAGATTCAGCATCCATGACAAGCAGTACCTGGCCCTCGCTTTTGTGCATTTTGAGATATTCTGGAGAGATGTATTTTTTGCCTGTATGCTGTTCGTAGAAAAAAATCCCTGCATGTGTTGGCGCGATTATTTCTGGCGGGTTTCCAGGCCGACCTGACTCCCTAAAGATTTCTCGTGTGATGAGGCGGTAACTCTCCAGCATCTCGATAATTTCCGTAACATCCCTGCCCCGCCCGCGTTCGTCGCCGCCGTACTGAGAAGCCATATCCTGTCGCAGTCGCGGGCTGAGCAGGTTGCCAGCTTCACAAATTTTTATCAGCGCGTAAAAGCCTTTATCACTATTTTTTTGAGCGACAAAATCCTGATAGTGATTATGCAACGACTCTTCGTCCAGGTTGAGGACATCGACCTTTGCTTGCGATCCTGGCTGAGACCCTTGCGCGTTCGCAAGGCGGCGCGTGAGATTTTCTACAAGCTCCTCCTGATTCTGGAGTGCCTGCTTGTAGGCCGCTATATCTCGCTCCTGCCGCTCGACGATGGCCTCGAGGAGTTTGTTCCTCGCGGTCAAAGCCTCCCCTCCAGAGTATTTTTCCCGAATCCGGGTCATTTCGATGTGGGCCTCAATGGCCGCTTTACGAACAACGGGTACGAGTTCGGAGATTTTGATTTCCCTGGGGTCGCGCATTTTTAGACCGCGCTGCTCGTGCATCCAGGGAGACGCAACAATGCTGGCAATATCCACCAGCATCTCTTGTACTTCTACCAGCGTAGTCCGGGCGTGGACGTTGGTTCGTTCCATCGCCTCCAAAATATCGCGATAAAACTTGCGGGTCAGTTCACTGACAGGCTTGTTGAGCTGCTTGTCAAGCTCTATCTCGGTGTAGTCCATTCGCTCGCCTCCAACTCGGAAAGTAGAATCCTGGCAGCAGACAGGTGTCCTTGCGCTTTATTTAGGTTGTCCTCGGTCGGTGTCGTTGTCCATACCAAAGTTGCGCGGGCTGCCTCCAGATATTCAGACGCCATCCTAAGCGCCATCGCCCTGGCGGGCGTTGCGGCAATTGGTGTTTTCTTCTGTTCCATGCCGCTAATCAGGCGCACGCCTGCGTCAATCATCTTCTGGGCTTCACGCGAGGTTGCGAACAAGTCTGATCCAAATTGCCCTGACAGTATGGTGCTGATTTGAGAGTCCAGTTCCCTGGCTTGAGTTTGCCAGCGAACCAGGGCTACCCGATAGTCCTCAACCGCCTTTACGCCAGGCAACAACAGGATCGGTCGATTGTCTCTGTCTCTTGGCGAAAACACATAACCAAGCACCAGGAAAATGATCGCCGCCAGGATACTGCCCCATATCCAGACCGGAATTCTGATTTCATCATCGGCATATTCGGTCATGGGACGGCTAACACTGATTTAGTTGATGCCGGTTCGGACAAGGCGGTACGGTCGGGGCTGCTGTTGGCGGCCTCTTCCTCCTTGTTTCTCATGGCGTCGATCAGGTCGCTGTATTCAACGTACACGTCGGGGTTTTGGTTTCTGATTTCCTCGATGCGCCGATAACCTCGGTCCCAATTGGCGTACCGAATCGCCTCAGCGTGTTCGCAGACAATTTCGACGACTTCCCGGCCCTCGTGATTCCTGATGTTCAGATGACCATGAATATCCAGGCGTGTGCCTGTCTGGATAAATGCCTCCAGAATTTCGGCGCGGCGGCCATGTGCAACGACTCGAATCCCCAGGGATGGGCCGGGTTGAGAGGACGCTCCTTGAATCACAACCATGACCCGCAGGAACGGGGTGGATGGCTTTCCATCCCGCGTGGTAGTGCGATAGTAAATGTCCCCAGTTGCGTCGGCGACAACGTGGACATTATTCCTGATCATCGGCTTTTTTTCCTTTCGCTGCGGTTTTCTCTTTGCCTTGTGTTTGCGCAAACTGATCCCGCAAATACTCGACAAATGCCAACAATTCTATGGCTTCTTGCGGCGCAACCATTTTGTAATTTAGGGGAACGTTATCGTTGAGGTAGACGATGACGACCGGTATTTCCCCGTTGCGGATGGATGCCAGTTGAGACATTTTTGGGTTAGGCAAAGGCATCATGCAGCACGCTCCGCGTTTGTCGTTGATTCTGGCGACTCCACCAGGTAGAAGGAAATCAGCCCGATGGCAACAGCGACAAGAAAAAGAAATAGCCCAAACGCAAGATAGATCGCAGACATCGCCAGGTCAGAGATGGCTACGGGAGATGGGATTCCTCCATCCTGAGTTGTCAGGATGGTCAGGTTACCCAGGCACATAAAAGCCAGGCCCGGAAAGCCACAAGCCATTGTTGCAGCAGCAGCTACTAGAATCGCGGCAGTTCTTGGTATCTTCTTCATGCATTTTTCATCCTACATCGGATAGACATTTGGTTGGGAGGGCGCGAGATTCTTGCGGCAGTATCTTTCCTTGCCACACTGGCACGGCATACCATCGGGTGGTTCAGGATCAATACTATTGGTTGGCGCAGTGTACAGGTAAACATGCTTGCCGTTCTTGCACTTGCCGTCTATCACTAATCCGGTTTTTGTTAGCAGTTTCACAGGGCATTCTCCTTTTTGGTTCCTGTTTGGGAAAACAAAAAAGCGCTCCCGTCAAGGGAGCGCTGCAAACAGGCTCAATTCACCCTGGGAGTCGCATCAGGAGATAGATAGAATCCTGGTACGACCGGGAACGCAATAATGCGATTATTTTACGCAGTTCGCAAAATTTGTCAAGGCCCTGGAATCTCAGAGAGATACGTCTCAGGCAGCGACCAGTTGGTATTGCCAGGGAAATGCTCTCGCACGACAACGTTGGCGGGTTCGTAACCGGTCACGTATGTCGCCAGGAGTATCATCTTTTTGCCAGGAAAAGATTTGATACTCCCCTTCACCATAGCAGGTATTTTCCGCGAGATACAGTGCCAGGCACTGTTTGCGGCAGACGGAGTAACGACCACCTCGTGTACGCCGCCAGCGGCGGGATCCCCGGTGATTACCACAAACATGGCATAGAGCTTGTCAGCATCCATGAGGCTGGGGTCAATTGGAAGATTTGGATGCTCAAGCAGTCTTCCCACCAAGATGAATGAATTGTCAGACATAAAAAACGGCCTCCATAGAGCATAAGGTAAGTGGCAGTTCCCATTTTACCTAAGTTGAGTTTTAGTTCAAGGGCAAAAGTGCGCCTCGGTTTATTCAAACAGCCGTCCGCGCAGTTCGCGTTTGGCGGCTTTGGGCAGGTTGATAAAATTGTGTGTGTATGCGTCTGCCAGGTGACTGTCGGGCAGGTCGCGCCCCGCCAGGTCAAGGTCGATGTAAGCGCGCAGGGTGTTGGGCGATAGCGCGGCCAGGCGGTCAAAATCGCCGCCCGCGCCGGTGTAAGCATTTTCTTTCAGACGTGCCAGCGCGTTGGATACAGGATTGGATAAGCCCCGTCCGGCTTCGGAATAACCATACAAAATCCACGAAATAAATTTCTGGCACAGGTGGGCTATGTCACGGTTTTCGGCTTTATTGGCGATCAGCAACTTTTTGGACATCGGCATGCTGACAGCATTTCGAGACATCAAAAAATCCCAATCCCAATAAGCCCGGCTCCCCACCCTCCCAGGTTTTTGCGCCGCTAGGCGCGGGGTTTGTGGGGATTCATGTATCTTATTGGCTCTTGGTTGGAACTTAATGGATCTTTTTAACCGTGTGTCATTTTGTCCCTGGTCGTGTGTCATTTTGTCCCTGGCCGTGTAGCATTCTGTCCCTGGTCGTGTGTCATTTTGTCCCTGGTCGTGTGTCATTTTGTCCCTGGCCGTGTAGCATTCTGTCCCTTCTGCGATGATTGGCTCGGTTTGACAAATATCAAGCAGCAAGCTGCGAGATGTCCAATATTCAGGAATATTCTCATCAGAAACATGCTTAACAGCCGCAAACATGCTGAAACTGGCGTCATTCATCCAGCGGCGAAGCGATTTGACTGATGCGCCGCTCCTCTCTGCGAGTTCATCCAACCCACCATGAAAAAGCGCATAGCCCAGGGTTTCATTTTCTTCTGGGTCATAGGCGCAACGATAACGCATGACAATTACCGCCCACGTTTGCCATTGGGTCAGGTTCAGGCGAGGCGCAACAGTGTGTAGGAAGTACAACGGAATCATTGCCAACCCAAAACCACTGATGATGCGTTCCTGTAACTGTTCGGCAGCTTTATGGACCCCTTCGGGAAGGTCCCCTTTGTACCCAGTGGCTACGCGTACGATTTCAGCGACACCGCAGGGCCAGCCGTTGAGCGAGTGTTCCTGGTTTTGGGAGTCTTCCAGGTAACTGGTTGGCTGACGTTCGGTCAGTTCGTTCAGGGTTTTCTCGGTAACAGCCAGAGCATCTGCCATGCTGGTAGTCATGGAAATAGCGCGATACAAAATGCTATGGATGGCGTTACAGTCGCGCCGGGTCAGGCGCGGGTTGACCTGCACCTGGTAACGTCTGGCGTAATCGAAGCGGGGGTCTCTGGTGAATGCACTCGCATCTTCGGGCAGGATGCTGACCAACCCTCCACAGATTTTCCCATTTTCGGCTTTTGCAATTTCGCGCTCCAGACTCGAACGACTCATGTTGGCATAGCGCAACACATCCCAATGTGGAATGTTTTTTACCGCTGGCTGCTCCCTGCTCCAGCGATGATAGGTTGACTGGCGAAAAGCCACCCACAGCGTCATTTCCTTCGGGGATAGGTCGCCATGCCGCAACAGCCGCAATGCGTACCCGGGCAACGCAATCCGCTGTTCGGGTTTAACTTCCTGGCTATAGGCCGTGTCATAGGCTGCTTCAACTTTGTTTTTGCCTGGCGCATCGCGCAGTTCTTCTTCGCCACCCGGCTCGTTATCGTCGTCTTTTTCGTCCGAAGTGCCCGTCGCGGTTGCCCAGATGAACTTCACTTTGATCCTCTTGCCAAGAAGCGTGGATGCGAGGGTTCCGGCCCGCTCCGATACCCTGTTGTTCAGCCATTCCGCCGCATAAGCATTACGTGCGCCAATTGTCAGGGTACCATCCGACAGGCTGACCGGCCAAGTTTCTCGTATCCAGGTGTCGAAGGACGCGCGAGGCGATTCTGCTTGAAGTGCTTCAAGCACCTGTGCCCAACCAGCGAAAACAGCATACTCCGGGACTTTCTCATCATCAGCCTCGACCTGAATATCCAAATTCAGTTCCGTGTCGCCGACGATGAGTAAAAAGTCTTTGATGTGTTGGACGACGCTTTGCGAATCTACTGCGTATGCAACCTGCCTATTTGGGGCCAGGATGGTGAAAGTTCGGCTGCCGGTCGCATCGTATGCAATGGGTTTGCATTGCTCGGCAGCCTCGCCGACCGGCGTACCTTCGAGCATGTCCAGCATGTAACTCCAGGCACCTTCGTGGTTCATGAGCATTCTCCTCAGGGCAAAATAATATTTATGGCAGTTTTGACAAAAATCCACAAGACGGCTTCTGCGGGGCGACTTTTTCAACAGGATGCGCGATAAGGGCCAGTCGATTTGCGGGGCGCAGGGGGCGCCCTGGCGGGTCGTGGTAAGCGGCATGGTAAGCGGATAGGTAAGCGGCTGGTAATAAGGTGGTAAGCGGGTGGTAAGCGGTGACGCTTACCATGATTTTTTTACTCTGGAAAAAGTTTGATTTTCCGAGGAACCC
>JAVEWN010000129.1:0-7789 GCA_034004515.1 Anaerolineales bacterium
CTCTTCCGATCTGATTGGTGCGCAGATGACGGGCAACTTCGTACCCGTCCATTTGCGGCATCATCACGTCCAGTAAAATCAGGCTGGGAATTTCTGCCAGAGCCAGATCGAGACCTTGCTGCCCATTGGATGCGGCAATAATTTGGAAGCCCTGCTTTTGGCAGCATCATGCCTACCAGTCGCAGAGTGTCAAGGTCGTCGTCGATAATCAGAATTTTTTCAGACATTGCGTTTTTTCCCTGTTATGAATGACTTCTCTCATCACAGTTTAGCATTAAGCCTGCATTCAATCAAGTTCCGCCCGTTGGGGTATAATATCAGTCTTATTCATTTTGGGGATGCCTGGCTTCGACAGGGGAGGCTGGCCCCGGAATGCGAGCCGAGAGGCGCCGACCTCGATAACTCAGCGCAAAAAATCAAGTGCCAACCGCACTTCCTACGCCGCTATGCCCCTCGCTGCCTAATCCGCAGTAAAGAGCAAACCGGCCCGTCCCTACGGGGACGGCGTCTACCGCTCCCGTCCCCATCCCGGGGAGCGAGTGGGCGTCAAAAAGGGTGGGTGCCGCGTCCGACGGTCACGCACGACGCGAAAGAGGGCCTTTGGGCCTGAGTGAATGGTCGCAGGTGGTTTTGCCAGTTGAGCAGCCTGTGGCGACAATCGTCAATTGGCTACGCTCGTAGATTTCCGCGGGTTGAATCCTTTGGACGCGGGTTCGATTCCCGCCATCTCCACTCATAAAAAGCGCGCTTTCGAGCGCGCTTTTTGTTTGGCAAAATGGGTTGGATTATTAATCGAGGAGGTTCATCAGGTTTTAACAACGATCTTTTTATACAATGCTCGTCTGAGTGTGCTAAAATTCTTCTGTATTATTTTATTCCACCCCGTGAGAGGAGAACGGCATGAAAGTTTTACGTTTGTTTTCTGTCATTGCAAGTTTTATTTTGGTTGTTGGTTTGGCTTGTAATTTCAGCCCAGGTGATGACCCGACCGCCCGACCCAATTCAACTTCCGAGCCTGGCGCGGCAACCTCTGTCACTCAGCCGGGAGGCTCAGGCATCAGCAATTTGGATAACGTCAAAAACGCGGTCATTCAGATTGAGGCCGTCGGGACATTTATTGATCCTCAGGTTGGGCTGGTTGTTAATAGCGCTGGGCGAGGCTCAGGGTTTATTATTGACCCGTCTGGCCTGGCCGTCACCAACAACCATGTTGTGACGGGCGCGGCGACCCTCAAAGTCTGGATTAATGGGGAGCAACGCAACGCGCGGGTATTAGGCGCATCCGAATGCACCGACCTGGCGGTCATCAAAATTGAGGGTGGAGATTTCCAGTACCTGAATTGGTACAATGGGCAGGTTTCAACCGGGATGGAAGTATTTTCTGCGGGGTTTCCTCTGGGTGAGCCGCAGTTTACGCTCACAAAAGGCATCATTTCCAAAGAACGGGCGGATGGCCAGACCAATTGGTCTTCCATCGATTACGTCTTAAGCCACGATGCGACGATTAACCCAGGCAATTCGGGCGGGCCGCTTATTTCTTCGGATGGAGAGGTCGTGGGCGTCAACTACCGCTCCCGCCCAGATTATGACCAGTATTTTGCAATCGATCTCAAGACCGCCCAGGCCATGATCGCCCAGCTGCAAGACGGCCAGGATGTGCAGTCGATTGGCATCAACGGGGCCGCTGTGGTTTCTGACGACGGCTCCTTGTCGGGCATCTGGGTCTCCTCGGTAAAATCCGGCTCCCCTGCGGACAAGGCCGGCGTCAGAGCGGGCGATATTCTTTACCAGATGGAAAACCTGGTCCTGGCGACAGATGGCACGATGAAAGATTACTGTGACATTCTGCGCTCACACAATGCCTCAGACACCCTGGCCCTGACCGTGATACGCTATGCAACCTATGAGGTTCTCGAAGGCCAGTTGAATGGACGGACGCTTGAAGTGACGGGTGAATTTGGATCCGACAGCGGCGGAAGCACGGGCGGCACAGGGTCAAGCGGCAGTTCGTCAGGCGAGGCCTACTTTGTCGAAGAGTTTGACGTTGACCCACAATGGTACAACGAGATTGTCCAAGGAAACAGCAACGCTGACGTAGAGCAAGCCACCTATAGATTCGACTCCGGCAAGATGATTTTTGATATTGGCGACCGCCAACTTTATTCCTACTATCTCTATGAAGCTCAGGAATATGATAATGTTCGCGTGGATATCAGTGTGGACAATCGCGGTGTAAATTCGCAGCAAGTCAGCCTGATTTGCCGGATGAGCGACGAGGGCTGGTATGAATTCGCGGTGCAGAGCGATGGCCTGTGGGAATTGTACACCGTCAGCAACGGCTACAACCGGATTGCCAACGGTGGTTCGACGGCGGTCAAGCAGGGTAAATCCGTCAATGAGTACACTTTCATCTGCAAAGACGAAAAACTTTCCTTCTACATCAACGGCGTCGAACCCAAGGGCAGCCCCTACATGGAGCGTAAATATGCCCTGCGGCGCGGCAATGTCGGGTTTGCGATTTCTTCTCTGCGCGCCATCCCGGTCAAGATGGAAGTGGATTGGTTCCAGGTTTCTGAGCCTTAAATCTTTGCCCCTTTCGATTTTCTTAACCAGCCCGCCCTATAACCAGGACGGGCTGGTTTCTTTGTACGGAATTTCTATGCTCTGTTAATACGATTCTTGCATTCATCGATTATCTTAAAGAGCATACTGCTAACAGACATTTTGCTTGAAGGAGAATTTACACAATGGGAAAAATCATTGGAATTGACTTAGGAACGACCAACAGCGTGGTTGCCGTAATGGAAGGCGGTTCACCGGCCGTCATTACCACCGCTGAAGGTGGACGACTGTGCCCGTCAGTTGTCGCTTTCAACAAAAACGGTGAACGCATGGTGGGGCAGACGGCCAAACGCCAGTCTGTCATCAACTCAGAAAATACAATCTATTCAATTAAACGCCTGATGGGACGCCGTTACGAAGAAGTCGAAAGTGAACGCAAAATGGTTCCCTACCAGGTGATCGAAGGCCCGTCTGATGACGTGCGCGTTAAAGTTCCGGCAACCGGGCGCGAGTATAGCCCGCAGGAAATTAGCGCCATGATTCTGGCAAAGCTCAAAGCGGACGCTGAATCTTATCTTGGGCAGGCTGTCACCCAGGCCGTTATCACCGTCCCAGCTTATTTTAATGACAATCAGCGCCAGGCTACCAAAGATGCCGGGCGGATTGCCGGCCTGGAAGTTTTACGGATCATCAACGAGCCGACTGCCGCCGCATTGGCCTATGGCCTCGACAAAAAAAGCAACGAAACCATCCTGGTCTTCGACCTGGGCGGCGGTACCTTTGACGTTTCGATCCTGGAAGTGGGTGAAGGCGTTATCGAAGTCAAATCGACCAACGGTGACACTCATCTGGGCGGCGACGACTGGGATCAGAAAATTGTCAACTGGGCTGCTGATGAATTCAAGGCTCAGGAAGGCATCGATCTGCGCCAGGATCGCCAGGCGCTGCAACGTTTGCGCGAAGCGTCGGAGAAAGCAAAAATTGAACTTTCGAGCATGATGGAAACTGAGCTTAACCTGCCCTACATCACTGCGGACGCGAACGGCCCCAAACACATGGTCTTGAAACTGAGCCGCGCCAAGTTTGAACAGATGACCGAAGACCTGCTCAAGCGCTGTGAAATCCCCTTCCAGAATGCGCTGAAAGACGCCGCGCTGCGCTCTGGCGACCTGAACGAAGTTGTTCTCGTCGGCGGCTCGAGCCGGATGCCGATGGTACAGGATCTTGTCCACCGTCTGACTGGCAAAGACCCCAACAAATCGGTTAACCCGGACGAGGTTGTCGCGGTGGGCGCAGCCATTCAGGGCGGTGTGCTTGGCGGCGAGGTGCGTGACATCCTGCTGCTGGACGTGACCCCGCTTTCGCTGGGTGTCGAAACCCTCGGCAGCGTGATGACGGTCATGATCGAACGCAATACCACCATCCCGGTCAAGAAGAGCGAAACCTACTCGACCGCTGCTGACAGCCAGACCGCCGTCGATATTCACATCCTGCAAGGCGAACGCCCGATGGCGAACGATAACATGAGCCTGGGCCGCTTCCGCCTGGATGGCATTCCGCCTGCGCCGCGCGGCATCCCCCAAATCGAAGTCACCTTCGATATCGACGCGAACGGCATTTTGAACGTGGTTGCCAAAGATAAAGCCAGCGGCAAAGAACAAAAAGTGACCGTGACTGCCTCAACCAACCTGAGCAAGGAAGAAATTGAGCGCAAGGTTCAGGAAGCGCGCCAGAACGAGGCCGAAGACAAGAAACGCAAAGATGCAATCGAAGTCAAAAACCAGGCCGATAGCCTGGTCTACCAGACCGAAAAAGCCCTGCGTGATTTGGGCGAAAAAGTCCCTGCAGCCGAGCGCAGCAATATCGAATCAAAAGTTGCTGAACTTAAACAGGCCTTGCAAGGCGACAACCTTGAACAGACCAAGAAGCTGACCGAAGAAGTTCAACAGGCCTTCTATGCCCTCAGCCAGCAGCTCTACGCGCAAGACAGCCCACAGGCCCAACCTGAAGAAGGCGGCCCGGCTGCCCCGCCCCCGCCAGGCGGTGATGATGTCATCGATGGCGAAGTCAAAGAATAAGCCATCCCGCTCAACAGCCCGGACAGAAACGTCCGGGCTGTTTTTATCGCTCAAAGGCGGGCTTATTTCTTCTCCAGCACTGCCAAAATTCGGGTTGCAAACAAAAGCGGCAGTTTGTCCAGCAGCCCATCGACTTTTTGCATGAAAGGATACCAGCTATCCGGGTAGATCTGCGGTTTTGAATAGCCCCCGGCGGCCACATACGAAATCGCCGCAAAACGCCTGACCGTTACCAAATTCCAGCCCTTCAGCAAAGGCTGGAATTTTTGTTTTCCAAAAATACGCCCGGCATTGCCCTGGGCGGCGTAATAATCGCTGTCCGTCAAAGGCCAGCCCGCCGGAGCCAGCCATTCGATCTCGTCGCGCAGGGCGACTGGCTCGTGATGCAGCAGGCCAAAAGTTATCAAACCCAACAGGCTGAGCGGGTACGGGTCAAAAATCAGGACGCGCCCACCCGGGCGCAGCACCCGCCAAAACTCCGCCAGGGCCGTTCCGGGATAGCGCAGATGATGAAAGACATCAAAAAGCACCAGGTCGCTCAGGCTTGCCTCCCCAAAAGGCAGGCTGTAAGCATTTTGGGCCAGGTCCAGCCAGGGGTTGGCGAACAGATCCGTCCGCAGGCAATCGGGGATAACTTCCTTGATATTGCCGATCCCCGAACCGAGTTCCACCACCAGCGGCTCATCCAACCTGGCAAGCTGCGCCGCAATCTGGCGATGAAAGCCGCGATAAATCTCACGCAGCAGCGGTTTTTTTTCCCAGTAAGCATAATTTAATAAAATTTCATCTTGATGATGTTCAATAGTCATGCGCCAATTGTAATGGATTGGTATAATTTCGGGCATGACTTTGCCCTCCCAAAATACTTTTTGGCGCGTAATCCTGAGTTTCACCTCCCTTCTGGCCGTTTTTGCGATCATCGACACTTTGCAACTGGCCGAAAAACTGCAAGTCGGCCCATTGACGAGCAAAACCATTTTGGGAATGCTGGCTTTTTACGCGCTGATGGTTATCGCCGTGGGCAGCGCGCTCGCGCTCACCTTTTCCCGCTTCCGCCAGTCGATCATTTCCACGCTGGAAGCCCCCTCCCGCGCGGCCAGCGGATTCCGTTTCGGCGCGTTGGCGGCCTTTTTGGTGGTTTTGCTGGCCTTCCCGGTCTTATACAGCCTGCCAGCAATCCGCCAATTCTTTAGCGGAAGCGCAGCCCGCTTTCTCGTTTTTTGGATTCTGGCCCTAGTCGGGATGTATTCTTTCAAAATTGCCCGCCCGCCAACCAGTTTGCCCGCCGCCCTGGGCGCAACCCTGATAAGCCTCTCGGCAGTCAACCTGGCGGCCTCGTATCTGCCGGCCATCACAGACTATCCATTTGCGCTGGGCTGGTCTGAAACGAGCCGTTTTTACTTCCCCTCTCTGTTTCTCTCTCAAAAAATTTACGGCCAACCTTATCCCTGGCCGATCTTGCACCCCAGCCTGCACCTGCTGCTGACGCCGCCTTACTGGGTCGATGGGCCGCTCTGGCTGCATCGCGCCTGGCAGGTAGGCATCCGCTTTTTGATGGTGGGCCTGATTGGGCCGGCCTTGCTCTCGCGCTTCAAAATTGAAAAGCGCGCTCTGAAATTTTTTCTGGCAACCTGGATTTTCGTTTATTTATTCATCCTGCCGCTCTACCTGCACCTGCCGCTGATGGTTTTCCCGCTCTTGTGGCTCTTCCGCGCCGAAGATGATCGCCGCAGCTGGGTTTTACTGATCGCCGCCTCGATCTGGGCTGGCCTCAGCCGCCTGAACTGGTACCCCATGCCGGGATTAATTCTTTCGGCCTTATGGCTGCTGGAATCTGGGCGAGGAACACCGCGCACAGGACAAAAGCCTCTGGTTTCAGGGCTGATCCAGCGTTTCTGGAGGCCGGCCCTGTGGACAATTTTCGGCTCCGGGTTGGGCTATGCCGTTTCGCAGGTTTATGTTCGGCTTTCGGGCAACCAGCCGGGAGATTTTTTCACCAGCCTGACTTCTGACCTGCTCTGGTATCGTCTCTGGCCGAATGCAACCTATGGGCTGGGCATCCTGCCGGGCATCCTCCTGCTTTCGCTGCCGCTCTGGGCGTTGATTCTCTGGTCGATTAAAAAGGGTGGCGGCCTGCGTGATTCTGTAACAATGTGGGCTGGTATTTTTGCCATTTTGCTGGCGCTGTTCGTCGGCGGGATTTTCGTCAGCATGAAGATCGGCGGCGGGGCCGATTTGCATAACATGGACGCCTATGGCGTGATGCTGCTGATTGTGGCCGCGTATGCCCTTTACCGCTCGACAAAACCGATTCCGTGGCAGGCGGCGGCCCTGCTTGTGCTGATCCCGGCCTGGTTTGGGCAACAAGCCAGCAGCGGAATCGTGCGCTATGACCCAGCCTTGAGCCAGGCTGCTTTAACGGCGATCCAGGAGCGGGTCGATATGAGCGAGGGCGAAATCCTCTTCATCACCCAGCGCCATTTAATCGCGATGAAAATGCTGAACGGGGTAACGCTTATCCCCGAATATGAGCGCGAAGACCTGATGGAAATGGCGATGGCAAATAACACAGCCTATCTGGAGCGCTTTGAGCGGGATCTGGAACGCCAGCGTTTTGCGGCGATTGTGGTGGACCCGCTGCGCTTCAACCTGCTCGGCAGCGAGTATGCAATGGGCGAAGAGAATAATGCCTGGGCGCGGCGGGTGGCGCGGCCCGTGCTGTGCTGGTATGAGCAAAGCGAAACCTTCCCCGCAGACCGGATCGTGATTTACGTTCCGCGCAAGGAAGGCCGGGATTGTCCGACTGTCGGGGACTAGGCGGCGGGGCGATTGCATCTAAATCCAGGTCTTGCTGTGATTTTGCAGATTCGCCAACGGGCTACTCGCAGGGTGGACTACCCGCAGGGTGCTTCGCAAAAGCCCGGGCTCATTACATGGAAGCCCCTTTGGGGCTAAAAGTACCAGTCCGAAGGACTTTCATGCCATGAGTAGCGGCTTTAGCCGCGCCGATACCGGCAAAAACTGATGATTTTCAACAAAAAAATTAGATGCGTTTGCCCTGAGTAGGCGGTCTTTTGAACGGCCGGGGGAGTTTATGGCTTGCCCAATTTGGCAAACAATTTTTCGTATTCTGCCGCGACGTGTTCCGG
>JAVEWN010000130.1:0-7741 GCA_034004515.1 Anaerolineales bacterium
CGCATTCCGGGGCCAGCCTCCCCTGTCGAAGCCAGGCATCCCCAAAATGAATAAGAATGATATTAAACCCCAACTGGCGGAACTTGATTGAATGCAGGATTAATGCTAAACTGTGATGAGAGAAGTCATTCATAACAGGGAAAAAACGCAATGTCTGAAAAAATTCTGATTATCGACGACGACCTTGACACCCTGCGACTGGTAGGCATGATGCTCCAAAAGCAGGGCTTCCAAATCATTGCCGCATCCAATGGACAGCAAGGTCTCGATCTGGCTCTGGCAGAAATTCCCAGCCTGATTTTACTGGACGTGATGATGCCGCAAATGGACGGGTACGAAGTTGCCCGTCATCTGCGCACCAATCCCAAGACTGTGGATATCCCGATCCTGATGTTCACCGCAAAAAGCCAGTTGGACGATAAAGTGACCGGTTTTGAAGCTGGCGCAGATGATTATTTAACCAAGCCCACCCACCCGGCTGAACTACAGGCCCATGTTAAGGCGTTGCTGGCGCGCTCCTCCAAAAGCAAAGCCAACCCGCCGACCGGCCCGATGGAAGAACCCGCTCATTTGATCGCAGTCTTGGGCGTGCGCGGCGGATTAGGCGCCACAACGATTGCCCTCAACCTCGCCTCCAGCCTGGAGCGCGCCAGCAAGGCCGTCGTGATGCTGGCAGAATTCCGGCCCGGGCAAGGCACGCTGCTGGATGATTTGAATCTTCCCAAGCCCAAGGGCCTGACAGAACTGCTCAGCATGCCAGAAAAGGAAATTACACGCGAAGTTATCAAGGAAAAAGTTAACAAGCATCAATCGGGCCTAAAAATCCTGTCCGCTTCGGCCCAGCCGGGCGATGCCATCCTGGCTGAAAATATCACAAACTTTCAGGCTATTTTAACGCGCATGAAGTTTATGGCCCGCTTTGTGGTGGTTGACCTGGGCTGCGGGCTGACCAGCCTCAACCAGAAGTTGCTGCCTTCCTTTGATGAGATTCTTCTGGTGACGGAGCCATTCAGTAACCCTTGCGTACACACACGCAACCTGATCGATGACCTGAACAAACTGGGCATCGATAATTCCAAAATTCGCCTGACCGTTAATTATCGCCTGCGTTCCGAATTGCAACTTTCGGTTCCCCAGGTCCAGGAAAAAGTTAAGCATCCGATTGAAGCGACGTTTACCCCCGCGCCCGAATTGTTGTTGCAGGCTATTCGCCAGCAAAATACGGCTTTCCTGATACAAAAAGAAAGCCTGACCAACCAGCAATATTCCGGGCTGGCCGCTAAAATTATCAACCGTGTTGACAGCCACGCCCAAGACAGATGACCGGACTGCCCGGCAGAATTTTGGACGAGATTGACTACGCTGCCGATCTTATTCGCCAGGCAAAATATAGCGTTGCCCTGACGGGAGCCGGAATCTCGACCCCCTCCGGTATCCCCGATTTTCGGTCAGAGGGCAAAGGTCTGTGGGCCAGAGACGAGCCGCTCGAAGTCGCGTCCCAAACCACCTTCCGCACCCACCCGGAAAAATTTTTCGACTGGTTTCGGCCTCTGGCCGGGTCCATCATCGAAGCCCAACCCAATCAAGCCCATCTGGCCCTGACCGCCCTCCAAAAAAACGGCAAGCTGCAAGCCATCGTCACCCAAAATATCGATATTTTGCATCAAAAAGCAGGCTCAAGCCGGGTGATTGAAATGCACGGAACCCTGGCAAGCCTTACCTGCACTCAATGCTATCTGAAAGTTGAATATCAGCACTACCTGAGCGGGTTCATTGAAGACAACCGTTTGCCTTATTGCCCCTCTTGCGGCGCGCTCCTGAAGCCCGATGTGATTTTATTTGGGGAACAACTGCCCCAAAAGGCCTGGTATCAAGCCCAGGCTGAAACGCGCAAATGTGATTTAATGATTGTGATCGGCTCCTCTCTTGAGGTCTTGCCGGTTGCCGGCCTGCCGATGCAAGCCGTTGACCGCGGCGCGCACTTGATTATCATCAACAACTCTCCCACTTACATCAGCGTTCGAGCCGATATTAACATCTATGAAGATGTCGCTCAAATCGTACCGGCAATTGCAAAGCGAGTCATGGAAGCATGAACGAAAACTTATCTCATCTTGAGCTTTATCGGCGTTTAATGGAAATTTCTCGGGATCTCGCCTCGACCCTGGACCTGGATCCGCTCCTCAATCGGATTATCGAAGCTGCCAGAGATATCAGCAACGCTGAAGCGGCCTCCATTTTGCTGTATGACGATGCCAGAAAACAGCTCTACTTTCAGGCTGCCACCAGCATGGATCCCTTGATGCGCGGTTTGAGCGTGCCGATGGACAGTATTGCCGGCTGGGTCGTCACCCATCGTAAGCCGGCCCGCATCAGCGATGTCAACAACGACGAGCGCTATTTCAAAAAGGTTGCCAAAACCGTCAGCTTTGCCACCCAATCGATTATGGGTGTGCCGCTGATTACCAAAGATAAAGTCGTCGGCGTTCTGGAGGTCTTGAACAAGCAGGAAGGTGAATTCAGCGAAGCCGACGAAGACCTGCTGACCGTGCTGGGCGCACAAGCGGCAGTCGCCATTGAAAATACGCGCCTCTTCCAACAATCCGACTTAATAGCCGAGTTCATCCACGAATTGCGCAACCCGCTGGCGTCGATCAATACGGCCAGTTACCTGCTGCTGCGCCCTGAAATTTCGCCAGAGCAGGCCCACCAAATCATCGAAAATATTCAGAGCGAGACCATGCGTTTGACCACGCTGACCTCTGCCTTCCTGGATCTGGCCCGCCTCGAATCGGGACGGGTCCAATTCCACAAATCCACCTTCCCGATCCGCCCGCTCTTGCAGGAGTGTATCTCTGCCATGCAAGCCAAAGCTGACGAAAGCCGGATCAGAATTCAGCTTGAAACCCCGAACGACGCGCCCGATATGCAGGCCGACCGCGATAAAATCAAGCAGGTGGCCCTCAACCTGATTAGCAACGCGATTAAATACAACCACCCCGGCGGTCTGCTTGTGATTAAAGCGCAACTGGCAGAAGAGGAGTGGCGATTGTTTTTTATCGATAACGGGATGGGAATTCCTGAAGACGAATTGCCCCACATGTTTGAAAAGTTTTACCGGGTGCGCGCCAGCGAGAAAATCGTCGGGACCGGCCTGGGCTTATCGATCTGCAAAGGGATCATCCAGGGCCATGGCGGGCGGATTGCTGTCGAAAGCAAAGTGGGGCAAGGCACCCAATTTACAATCAGCCTGCCGCGCAAATAATAGCTATGGTTTTTTCAAAGTCGCTTGACTGTTGGGTACAAATATGGCATGTCATTGCTTCACCCGGCGTTCTTCAGCCGGGTGAAGCAATCTCCTATCCTGTCAGGGAATTGCCCCGCCGCAAAAAAACTGCGGCTCGCAATCACATTTCCGACTTTGAGAACGCCATGAAATCATAGCCGCCTGGCGCTGATTAACGCGCCCCACGCCTCCCAAACTGACGCTCTAAAACATCCACCGATAAGTGAATCATCGTCGGCCTGCCATGCGGACAGGTGCGCGGCGATTCGCAGGCTTCGAGATTCTCCAGCAGGGCGCGCTGCTCTTCAGGCGAAAGCGCTTGCCCCGCTTTGACGGCCAGACGCTTGCAAACCCGCCCAGCGACTTTGGCCTCGATCTCGGCCTGCAACGGCGATTCGTCTTCCTCGAAATCCTCAACCAGCGCGCGCAAGGCTGCCGCCGGATCGCTGCCTGAGAACAAGACCGGCATGGCCCGCACCTGAAACGCGCCCGGCCCGAAAGGCTGGACTTCAAAGCCAAATTTCTGCAAAATGGGGAGTTGTTCCTGGATTAAATTTGCGCCGGCAGGCGGCAAATGGACGACTTCGGGAGTCAGCAAGGCCTGCGAGGCGATATTCTGGCGGGCGCGTTGATTCATCAGCTTTTCGAACAAAATTCGTTCGTGGGCGGCATGTTGATCGATCAGATACAGGCCGTCCGGGCCTTCAGCCACCAGGTACGACGCGCCAATCTGCCCGACCAGGCGCAAGAGCGGCAGGTTAAAAGCCGCAGGCTGCGGATCGACTTGCGCTTCGCCATTTTGCGGGCCGACGGCCGGATTTTCCGCATCATGGGCAAGCCCCCATTCCAGGCCGATCCCTTGCGCCCCACCCGCCGGTTGCTGCCCCAACCCTGAAGATTGTCCAGCGCCCCACAGGTTTTGGCCGGACGGCATGGACGGGATCGGCGAATAAGCCAGCAGCGCCCGCCGCACCGAACGCTGGATAAAGCTGAAAATTTTATCCTGGCTCTGAAAGCGGACTTCGGCCTTGGCCGGGTGAACATTCACGTCGATTTCGGTGGGGTCGATTTCGATGAAAAGGGCCACCAGCGGAAAGCGTCCCACCATCAGCAGGGTGTGGTAGGCCTGCATTATCGCCTGGCTGAGGGGCGTATCAGAAACCCAGCGGCCATTGATGAAAAAAGTGATTTCTTTGCGGTTTGAGCGCGTCAGGGAGGCCGGGCTGATGTAACCGCCCAGGCGCAAGGCCTGGCCCGAGCCGCTTGGTAACTCTTCCTCGGCCAGCACTTCAAGCATTTGTTTGGCAACATCGACGCCGTAGAGCGAGGCCAAAATCGCGCGCCGGTCGCCGTCGCCGCTGGTTTGGAGCACGGGCGTCGAATCGCTCACAAAACGGAAGCGAATACCCGGGTAGGCCAGGGCATAGCGCGATAAAAGCATGTCGATGGCGCGCCGCTCGGTTACGTCCTGCTTTAAGAACTTGAGCCGGGCCGGGACGTTGAAAAACAGGTTTTCGACTCGCACGACCGTCCCGCGCGGGACGCCGACGGTTTGGGCGGCGCTGGCGATGCCGGCTTCGACGCAAATCTGGGCGCCGCTGGCAGAATCGGCGTTCTGGCTGGTAATCGTCAGACGCGAAACCGAGCCAATCGAGGCCAGGGCTTCGCCGCGAAAGCCGAGGGTGCCGATCTGAAACAGGTCTTTGGCGCTTTGCAGCTTGCTGGTGGCGTGACGTTCGACCGCCAGGGATAATTCAGGCGCGGGAATGCCTTTGCCATCGTCTGAGACTTCGATAACAGCGCGGCCGGCCTGGCTGATGCTGACGCCAATCGAACGCGCACCGGCATCGATGGCGTTTTCGACCAGTTCTTTGACAACCGAGGCCGGGCGTTCAACGACTTCGCCGGCGGCAATTTGTGAGGCGACTTCAGGGGCCAGAATTTGAATGGGCATGGGCTTGATTATAAAGCAGCATGGTGAAAGTTTCGGGCGGGGGATTTTGTCGTCCGAAAGTAGAAAAAGTCTGATGCCTATCTATTCTGGGTAGATTGCCAGTGATACCATTCTCTATTCTCTAAATTTCTATGTTTGTTGCCTACTTTTAATTTATGAGTCAACTTCAAGGATGTGTTTGCCAGTGAAAGATAGTCGAGCAGGTTTCCAGATTATTACAATTAAGACTGCTACGACTATGATTATTGCGCTCATGTATGAGACCACATCCATTGAAACAACCAAACCAATGATATTTACAATGTTCCAAGTCGTATGCCAAAAAATGACCATTAATGTGTTACCGCCGGTACTGTTGTAAAGAAAAGTGAGCCAAATAGCCCCTGCAAACATGCCAATGAAGAAGCCGATCACCTGGATAGTCCCAAACTCAAATCTATACATAAACATGGGGGCATGCCACAAAGCCCAGAAGATAGAGAGAAGAAAGGTGGCCATCAATGCGCCATGCTTTTTCTGTAACCTTGGTAGAGCAAACCCGCGCCAGCCGGCCTCTTCACCAATTCCATACATCACTGCGGATAGGAGCGAGCCGCCCATCCAACCAAAAGTAGCGTATTCCCCGGAGACCAATTTGCTAAAATCGGGCAAAGGATTTCCCATGAGTAAAAGGATGAGCACAGACAACAAAAAAATGGCAAACGGGCTGAATATCGAGACCAGCACCCAGAAAACGCCAGCGCGCCAGTTTAACAAACTCCCAAGAAATTTTGAGACGCCCGCTTTGCCAGCGCTAATTGCGGTGACAAGCAAGGCTGCGCTGATGGGGCCCAGCGCCCCCAGGAAATGCCAGTGAGGCGATAGTTGGAAATTAAAAACATTCTGAGCAGATAGAGCCAGCGGAGAGATCAGTATCCAGGTAATTAGGAAGGCCAGAAAAAAATATGCACCCAGGGAGTGACGTTTGATCCAACTTGAAAGCTGCGAAGTCATATTTAATGTATACCTTTGCTGTGAATTGAGATGAACCTTAATTTGAGAATGTGCCGAACGGTTTGCATTCCGCGCCTGTGGGCATAGAGAATGCTTGAGAGCACGGAAAACCTGTCACCAGAAAAATGCCTAAAAAACGCATAGGATTTTACTATAAGGCAGCAGGCCAATGGTTTACGCTACTTGCAAGTGCGGAACTTGGCAGGCAAAGCCACCAGACGCCGAATCCGCCATCGGGGCTGAATCGCCGAAAGTGTGGGCGAAAGCCTGCACTTGTCCAGTCCACGCGCTGGTGGGCGGCGTTTTGACTTACCCAGACCTATGGTTTGGAAAGCGGAAAGATTCCAACGCAAGTGAATCCGACAGGCGCTTGCAGTTCAGCGTAAGCATATTCATCAATATATATTGTTATTTTCTTGCCTGCAACGGTTATTTCAAAAGCATCAAGAATTGTATTTCCAAAAGGAATCGACCCTATTCTTTTATAAGAAATCTTTTCGCCGTTTGCGCCCAGCAGATTATCCAGATATGCTCTTTCACGGGGGGGGCCGTCGAAAGCATCTCCACCTACTTTGACTGGATTTTCTTGTGTATATCCATAGGTTTTATCAATAGAGATTGTACAGCTATTAGATGTTTGCGATTGTTCAGATGTTAAGAAGGTAGTTGAATTAATCAAACCGCTGAAAACTCTGTTTCCTTCATTTTCCCATCGTTTTTTATCTCGTCCAGTATTGGCAATGCCTAAGCCAAATAAAAATTGATCGTTAGCAGGCATTATGATGACTGCTTGACCCTTCAACGGTGAACCAAACAAAGTTCCTGTAATGTCATAGACCAAACCTTCTACCCCATCCACGTTGATAGTTTTTGGGTTTTCCTTTTTATATTCTCCATCACCTTTCTTGAATACTGCCGTTGTAAACTCATCCAAAATTTGATCCGCTGATAGGTTTTGCGGATTAGATGTTGCACCAAAGATAGAAATGATAATAGTTCCCGCTTGGTCAAAAACGCCAACTTGTGCGCCCTGAACATCAACTTCATAACCAATTGGTGAACGGAAGGAATATCCACCTTCAGTAACCACTTGAGCCTCCCCTAGTGCAAGGGTGGGTTCAATGGTGGGGGTGTTCGTTGGCTTAGGTGTACTTGTGGGCGTGAGAGTAAATGTTGCAGTAGGCAACGGTGTATTCGTTGGCTCGGGCGTGGCTGTTACCGTAGGCGTTGGCTGAGGAATTACACCACAAGCAGATAGAAATATGGTGAACAAGCAAAATAACATCCAAACCTTTTTCATTTGGTTTCCTATTCTGGGGTAGTTCCCCCATAAAAATATTTTGTGGCATTCACGAGGCCACTTAACGGCAAGGTTTACCGGCAAGCGCGGGACTTGGCAGGAAAAAGCCAAAAGGCGAACGGGCTTTCGGGGCTGAATCGCCGAAAGGGTGGACAAACCCGCACTTGTCCAGTTCGCGCGGGGTTGGGCTTCTATTTTTTCTCCCAGC
>JAVEWN010000023.1:0-30926 GCA_034004515.1 Anaerolineales bacterium
ACTCATATACCGTTTTCTTTTCAGTGTAAAATTCTCGTCGGGTTCTCATGGCTCTCTTCCTTTCGCAAATCAAGTTTGCCATGAGAACCCCTTTTTTTCAATTCAATAGCAAGTTTTGCGGTATTGCATTTTTTCCTTCTACGCGGTTTCCAGCGTGAGCCGGGGCGACCTGCTTCGTGAGCGCGATTTTTACGGCGTGGTGCGCGTGCGCAGCGATGAACAAATGAACATTCTGGTGCATGGCATCACCAATCACGGCATCCAGTACCGCGATCCGGCCAAACGGCTTATCCCCACCAGTTATTTCTGGCGCGAGAGTGGCTTTGGCCTGGTCATGCGCAATCATCCCAAATATGGACGCGAACCCATGCGGGTTGGGGTGCTCGGTTTGGGGGTGGGCGTGATGGCGGCTTATGGCAACGAAGGCGATTCGTATCGCTTTTATGAGATCAGCCCGATTGTGCAGCAGCTGGCCGAGGGGCGCGGCGGGTATTTCTCGTTCCTGAACGATACGCCGGCCTCGGTTGAAGTCATCCTGGGCGATGCGCGTATCTCGTTGGAGAATGAACCCCCGCAAAATTACGATCTGCTGGCAATCGATACGTTCAGCAGTGACGCCATCCCGGTTCACCTGGTGACGCGCGAGGCCTTCGAGCTTTATCTGCGTCACCTGGCCCCAGACGGCGTCCTGATTGTCCAGATTACGAATAACCACCTCAACTTGCGCCCGGTCATCTGGCAAATTGGGCAGGAACTCGGCCTGAGCGTTGCCCTCTTTAATATCCTGCAGATCCCGGCAGACCATCCCGAAGCCTTTCCTTCGCAGTTCATCGCCCTCAGCCGCGACCCGGCCTATTTCGACGCCCCCGAAATCGCCGCGGCTGCCGACAGGATGGAAAATTTCGAGACCAGCATCCGTTTGTGGACGGATGATTACAGCAATTTATTTCAGGTATTGAAGAAATAAGCGCAGGCGGCGCGTAGAAAAAGCCGTTTCAAATGACCTAGCGGGCCGCCCTGAGCGGATCGTTTCTCAGCGTAGTCGAAGGGTGATTTCCATGAAAATGTCCTTCGACTGCGGCCCGCAGAATCGTGCGGGCCGCCGCTCAGGAAGAAGTTGATAGACGAATATTGCTATAAAAATCATCTTGACAAGTGCCTAAAACCTGTCATAATTGGTATATACCAGACAGGACAGGCTCAGCCATGGATATCCTCAGCAAAAACGCTCCGATTCCGCTCTACCTGCAAGTCAAAAATTCGCTTGAGACCGAAATAAGGGATGGAAAATATGGTCAGCATGAGCGCCTGCCTTCCGAGCGGGAGTTGTGCGCAAAGTTTGGCGTCAGCCGCATGACGGCCCGCCAGGCCTTGAAAGAGTTGGAACGGGACGGGTTGGTTTTTTCGCGGGTCGGCAAGGGCACCTTTGTCAACGAGCCCAAGATTGACCAGCAGCTGTTCAGCCTGACCGGTTTTAGCCAGGAGATCAGCAATCGCGGCGCGCGGCCTTCCAGTATCGTCATCTCGGCCCAGCTTGTTTTGGCCAACGAGCATATTGCTGCCGTTCTCAAGCTGATGCAGGGCGCGGAAGTGGTCGAACTCTCCCGTTTGCGCCTATCCAATGAACTTCCCCTTTGCATTGAAATTGCCCACATTCCCCATTATTTGTGCCCCAACCTTCTGAAAACTGATTTCACAGACCAATCTCTGTATGCCGCCTTTCAGCGCGATTACGGCCATCGTTTGTCTCGCGCGGAGCAGACCATGGAGGCCGGCCTGGCCTCGGCCCGTGAGTTGGAAATTCTGCAAATGACTGCCCCGGCTGCGGTTTTGCGGATCGAACGCCTGACCTATAATCAGAACGATATTTTGCTCGAATATGTGGTCTCGGCTTACCGCGGCGACCGCTATAAGTTCCATTTGACGTTGCAATAATTGTAGGGCGCGCGCGCCAGGCAAGACCGACTGGCAAGCAGCGCCCTCATAATGAAACAGGACACACAAACCCGATGATACAAACCGGTCTCGAACAGTGGATCAAAATGGCTGACCCCCGGCTGCGAAAACTGCGCCTGGGGCTGGTCACCATGCCTGCCGCCGTCCTGCCCGACCTGACCTGGGCGGTGGATGCGCTGCGCGAAGCAGGCTTCCAACTGACGGCCCTGTTTGGCCCCGAACACGGCTTGGGCGGCGCGGCCCCCGATGGCGCGGGCGTGGTGGATCTGACAGATCGGCGGACTGGCCTGCCGGTTTACAGCCTGTATGGCCGCCGTTATGAGTCAACCGACGAAATGCTGGCTCAAATTGACGCATTCGTGTTCGATATGCAGGATGTGGGCGTGCGTTTTTATACCTACCTGAGCACGCTCTTTTATGTTTTGAAGGCTGCCGGCAAAGCCGGGAAGCCGGTTTACCTGCTCGACCGGCCCAACCCGATTGGCGGAAATATCGTTGAAGGCGGCGAAATCGAAGCGGGATTCGAGTCGTTTGTCGGGGTTGTCAACCTGCCCATCCGGCATGGGATGACGCTGGGAGAACTGGCGGGCTATCTCAACCTGGAATATCAGCTGGGCGCGGATTTGCAGGTGGTGACGATGGCCCACTGGCAGCGTCAAACCTGGTTTGACCAGACCGGCCTGCCCTGGCTGCCCACTTCCCCGGCCATGCCGCACCTTTCGACGGCGATTCTCTACCCTGGGATGTGCCTGCTGGAGGGCACCAATCTCTCGCTTGGGCGCGGGACAAGCCTGCCGTTTGAGCAGTGCGGCGCGCCCTGGCTGGATGGTTACGCCCTGGCAGAGCAGATGAACGCGCTCGGCCTGGCGGGCGTCCGTTTTCGTGCGACGGTTTTTACGCCTTCGGCCTCGAATCAGGCCGGGCTGGAGTGTTACGGGGTGCAGGTGCACGTCCGCGAGCGTGAGGTTTTCCGCCCGGTGACGATGGCCCTGCACTTGCTGAGCGTGGCGCGGGCGTTGTCCGGCGCGGCCTGGGCCTGGAATCCGCATTTTGAACGGCTGACAGGCAGCGGCAGAGTCCGGATTGCTCTGGAAACGGAAAACGGCGCGAGCCAGGTTGCGGCCGCTTGGGCTGAGTCCAGTTTCAGGTTTGTCCATCAAAGAGAAAAGTATCTTTTGTATTGAGGCAGGAGGCCCCGTTGAGCAAACCCGAAAAGAAAAAGTCGCTTTCAGCGCGCATCCTGAAAAGCTACGCCTTGCAGACGCTTATCAAGAAGTTTTTTATCGTCTGGGTGGTGGTGACGGTCTCGTTTCTGATTGTGCGCGGCCTGCCGGGCAACCCGGTCGACATCATGGTCATTAACCTGATGGATACGCAGGGGATTTCAGAAGACGAAGCCCGCACGCGCGCCGCCAGCCTGCTGCGGCTGGATTTGGATGCGCCGCTTTATATTCAATATTTCGATTTTCTGGGCAACCTGGTGAAAGGTGATTTGGGCGATTCGTATGTGATGGCGCGCGGCAAGCCGGTGACGGAGATCGTTTTTCAGCGTTTGCCGTGGACTTTGTTCAGCGTGGGCACATCGTTGTTGATCAGTTTCACGCTTGGGATGTTTTTGGGGATTGTGGCGGCTTACCGGCGCAATTCGCTCCTGGATCAGGTTTTGAGCAACCTGAGCGCGATGATTGGGGCGGTCCCAAATACGCTCTGGGCGATTATCCTGGTGTTGCTGCTGGGAGTGGTCTGGAAGGTGGTGCCGCTTAACCTGATGCGCGGTTCGGTCTCGCCGGGCATCAAACCCGGTTTAAACATTACTTTTATTTGGGATGTGCTTAAGCATTGGTTTGTGCCGGGGATTGTCTATGTTCTGACGACGCTCGGCGGCTGGATGCTGGCGATGCGTTCCAGCACGGTCAGCGTGCTGGGTGAGGATTATGTGACTGTGGCGCGGGCGCGCGGCCTGCCCGATTTTCGAATCATCACCGCTTACGTTGGGCGCAATGCCAGCCTGCCGCTTGTGACGGCCCTGGCAATTTCGATTGGTTTCCTGCTGGGCGGTTCGACGGTGATCGAGCTGATCTTTGTTTATCAGGGGGTGGGCTTTCTGATGAGCCAGGCGATTGCCAAGCGCGATTACCCGGTTATGCAGGGCATTTTGCTGGTGACGACCATCACCGTGATTATTTCCACCGCGATTGCAGACCTGCTGTATGGCTGGCTCGATCCGCGCATTCGTATTCGTGGCGAACAGGAGTAGGCGGATGATCCCTTTGGTGCATAAACTGGCCGACTTCTGGCGCGAAACAATCAAAACCTTAAAATTGATTGCGCGTAACAAGATGGGCTTCGTAGGCTTTATTCTCTTGCTGCTGCTGATTTTGATGTCCTTTGTTGGGCCGCTGATCGTTCAGCCCGAAGTGCGGGCCGATATCACTCAAATTTACAAACCACCTTCCTGGGCCCATCCGCTGGGCACCGATTTCCAGGGCCGCGAGAATTGGATTATGCTGGTGCATGGCGGGGCGGAGGTGATTGAAGTCGCTTTCCTGGCCGGGGTGATGACGACCATCATCGCGGTTATTGTCGGGGCTTTCAGCGCCTTTTTGGGCGGGAAAGCCGACGAATTGATCATGACCGTGACCGATGTCTGGCTGGCCCTGCCGCGCGGGATTTTGTTAATCGTGACGGCTTACTTCGTTTCGCTCCAAGATGTTTGGGCGCTGGCCTTGTTTTTGTCGGTCTTTGGCTGGCCGTCGTTGGCGCGCCAGGTGCGCTCGCAGTTCCTCTCGCTCAAGAAACGGGAATATGTCGAAGCGGCGCAGCTGCTTAACCTGGGCACGCCCCATATCCTTTTTCGTGAGATGCTGCCCAATATGATGAGCTATATTCTGATTGCCCTGATCGAATCGATGACCGGCGCGATTTACTCGCAGACCTACCTTGTCTTTCTGGGGTTGGTGCCGTTCGGCAACAACTGGGGCGTTTTGTTCAGTTTGGCGTATGCCAAAAATGCCATCTATAATACCAACGCCATGTCGAGTTTGCTGGTGCCAATGGGTGGGATCGTGCTGCTCCAACTTTCGCTGATCATGTTCTCGCGTTCCCTTGAAGAAATCTTCAATCCGCGCCTGCGCACGGGAGTCTAAACCATGAGCGCTGATACCTTAACCATTCGCAACTTGACGATTGAATACCAGGCCAAACGCGGCGCAGTGCAGGCCGTGCGCGGGATCGATTTGGATGTGCGCCGCAGCGAAGCCCTGGCCCTGATTGGGGAAAGCGGCTCTGGCAAGACCACGATTGGGCTGGGAATTGTGCGCCTGCTGGTTTCGACTGCCAAAATTACCTCTGGAGAACTGATATTCCGGCGATTCGGGATCGGCGGGCAGGTCGAGAAAGAATTCGATGTCTTGAAACTTTCACCGCGCGAACTGCGCGCTTTTCGTTGGAAGGATTGCGCGATGGTTTTCCAGGCCGCGCTGAATGCTTTCAACCCGGTTCTCAGAATCAGCGCCCAGTTTGGCGATACGGCCCGCGCCCATCGCTACCTGCACGGCGAAGCGCTCCGCAAACGGGCTTACGAACTCTTTGATTTGGTGCGGCTGGACCCGGAACGGGTCTGGAATGCGTACCCGCACGAACTTTCAGGCGGAATGCGTCAACGCGTGCTGATTGCGCTTGGGCTGCTGCTCGACCCGCCGATGCTGATTCTGGATGAACCCACCACCGCGCTCGACATTCTAACCCAGCGCAATATCATGGATGTCCTCAAAGATTTGCGCGAGAAACTGCGTTTTTCGCTGGTCTTTATCTCGCATGATTTGTCGCTGGCGGCGGAACTGGCTGACCGGATCGCCACCGTCTATGCCGGGCGGGTCGTGGAATTGGGCAATGTCTACGATACTTTTCAGAATCCGCAGCACCCCTACACGATTGGGCTGATTAACGCCGTCCCGACCCTGACCACCCACCGCGACAAAGTCAGCTCCATCCCTGGCTCGCCGCCCGATTTAATTGACCTGCCGAGCGGCTGCAAATTCCATCCGCGCTGCCCGTTGGCGATTGAAAAATGCAAGCTGGAAGAGCCGGAACTGGTGCCCACCAGTGGCCCGGAACACCTGGCAGCCTGTTGGCGCTGGCAGGAAGCCAAGCAAATTTTGATGCCGTCCGCCGCTGAAGCAGAGCTGCGAAATGCCAAACAGGAGCGCTGATGAATACACCCCTGATTGAACTCAAGCATCTGACGCGCCGTTTCCAGGTTAAGCGCAATGTCTTCATCACTGCGGTCAACGATGTCTCGTTGAGCCTCAACCCAGGCGAAATTGTGTGCCTGGTGGGCGAATCGGGCTGCGGCAAGACCACCACCGGCAAGATGATGGCCGGCTTGCTCAAGCCGAGCGAGGGACAGATCTTGTACAACGGACAAGACCTGGCCCAGCTTGAAGGCGAGGCTTGGAAGCGCTATCGGCTCGGGGTTCAGATGATCCATCAGGACCCGTACGCCTCGCTCAACCCCTCTCATACGATTTATGATATCGTCTCTGCCCCGTTGCGGCATCATCGCATTACCAACGGCGAGAAAGAAACCCGCGCGGCGGCGATTGAACTGCTCGAAAATGTGGACCTGACCCCGGCTGCCGACCTGCTCGACAAATTTCCGCACCAATTGAGCGGCGGGCAGCGTCAGCGGGTTTCGGTTGCGCGCGCGCTGACGGTCAGCCCAAAATTTATCATTGCGGACGAAGCCGTTTCGATGGTGGATGTCTCGATCCGGATCAGCCTGCTGAACACCTTGCTCAAGCTGAAGGACAAAAACGGCCTGGCGGTTTTGTTCATCACCCACGATCTGGCCCTGGCCAAGTATTTCGCGTGGGAGGGCCGGATCGGGGTCATGTATCTCGGCAAATTGGTCGAAGTAGCCCCTGCCCAGCAGCTGGTCGCAGCGCCCCAGCATCCGTATACAAAAGTCTTGCTTTCGGCCATCCCCGAAGCCGACCCGGAACGCACCCGCCACAAGCCGCGCATCGAACTGCGCAGTATGGATGTGCCCAGTTTGCTGCGCCTGCCCTCTGGCTGCGCTTTTCATCCGCGCTGCCCGTATTTTGCGGGTGAAAAATGCGAAAAAGTCATCCCCGAACTGACTCACTTTGTGGATGGCTCGGCAGTGGCTTGCCATCCGGTGCGCGCCCAGCGCGCGGCTGAAATCGTTGACGAAAGAGCGCGCTGATTTGAAAACCAATCTGGCAACTGTCTGCAATCCGCTTTGGATTTGCGCAATGCGCGAATTGTGGGTTGGCTGCATCGCGGAGCGCGGATGAGCGCTGATGCCGGCCAGGCCTGGTTTCGATTGGGCGTCTTTCTGGTGCTGATGTCGCTGATCAGCTTGCTGATTGTCCAGCGCGACAGTGCGGAGTTTTTTGTGAGCCTGCTGGCCCTGTTCGTCGGATTGGTGATGCTCGCAATCGTGGCCCTCATTGTCAAGTTATCGAATCGGTAGTTATGGATATTAAGGGTATCATTTTGAGATGCAGGCCCTGCCTGTGCCAGTGCCGCCGGCACAGGTGAGCGGAGCGTTCTTCAGCGTAGTCGAAGGGCCGATCTGTAAAATTCATTTTCTTAACATCTATCGAAGGAGGTGGTTGCCTTAGCCAACACGTTCATAACTTGCAAGTTTTTTTAGTTCACCCTCTAATTCTTAAGGAGAAGAAATGCGTACTTACAAGCTCGTTTCACTGTTTGTGCTTTTGGCCCTGGCCCTGTCTGCTTGCGGAGCGCCGGCCACTGAAGTCCCCGCCCCGGTTGTTGAACCCACCCTGGCCCCTGCCGAACCGACCATGGTTCCCGAACCGACCGCCATCCCCACCGAAGAACCGCTGGTGGTGGAACCCAAGGAATGCCCGGCAGATGTTGCCAATGTCCTGACGGTTACGCTGCGCAAGGGGCTGACCTGGAGCGATGGGACACTCGTCACTGCCCAAGACCTGATCGGCACCTATGATATCTATTGGGCGCAGAACAACTCCACCTGGAGCTATCTTAAGGACGTCGTCGCCCGTGACAACTACACCGTCCAGTTCTGCATCAGCACGCCCGCCCCGCGCGCCCTGCGTAACATCCTGCGCGCTTACCAGCCTGCGCCTTACTCACAATATGGCAAATGGATGGATGAAGCTGCCCAACTGCGGGCCGATGGCAAAGACCAGAAGGGCGATGAAGCCAAAGCCCTCCTGGATGATTTGTACGCCTTCAAGCCCGATACCATCGTTGCGTACGGCCCCTTCATCATTGACCCGAATTCCGTCACCGAAGCTCAGATGGAACTCGTCAAAAATCCGCTCGGTTTCAATGCCGATAAGATCGACCTCGAGAAAATCCTGGTTTATTATGGCGAAACCTCCGTCTCCCTGCCCTATGCCCTTTCCAATGACGTGGACTACTCCACCCACGCCTACACCCCCTCCGATGTGGAATCCATCAAAGCCGTCCCGAATCTGCGGGTTCTGAGCGGCCCGACCGGCACCGGCCCTGGCCTGTGGTTCAATCAGGCTTATGCGCCTCTTGCCAAGAAGGAAGTTCGGCAGGCCTTTGCCTATATCATCGATCGCGCTGAAAATGCCAAAGTCGCCATGGGTGACGCTGGCAAAGGCATCGAATACGAAGTCGGCTTCACCGATCTTCAGGTCAATGCCTGGCTGAACGACGCCACCAAAGCCAAACTCAACCTCTACCCCGTCGACCTGGCCAAGGCTGAAGAACTGCTGACCAGCGTGGGCTACACCAAAGGCGCTGATGGCAAGTGGAAGACTGACACCGGCGAAGCCTTCAAAGTGGAGCTCTCTGTTCCTTCCGACTTCCTAGACTGGCTGGCCTCCGCTGAAAATGCTGCCCAGCAGCTGCAGGCTTTCGGAATCGATGCCGTTGTGCGCGGCTACCCCTCCTCTGAACGCGCCACCAACCAGAAGGAAGGCAAGTACCAAATTCTGGTAGACTTAAGCATCTACTACAATCCGCCTCACCCGCATACTTCCTTCAACTACTACCTCAGCGCTCCTCGCAATGCCCCTGAGGCCACCGACAACATGCCCGGCATGGGTTTCTCGTGGAAGCAAACCGTCGATGGGCAGGAAGTTTACATCCCAGATCTGCTCAAGGCCGCCTCGGATGGCTTCGATTTTGAAGCCCAAAAACCCGCCATCCAAACCCTTGCGCTCCTGGTCAACGAAGAACTGCCCGTTCTGGGCATGTTCGAGCGCTACGCCACCGACATCATCAACCTGGATGCGCGTGTCACCGGCTGGCGCGATTTCAGCGACCCGATCTACCAGAACAACCAGGCCGACCTCTACATCGCCATCCAGTTACTTAATGGCGAACTGAAGGTCTCCCCCACCGGCGACGGCACATTCCACACTGTCTATCCTTACCCGCAGCCGCCGAACTACGATCTGAACTACTTCACCACCTCCAGCCTGATGCAAGGCGCCGGCAACCCCTCCTACAATATCATGTATCCGCCCTTGTTCTATTACATGTGGGCAGATGCCAGCTATGTGCCCGGCGCTGCTGAAGGGTACGACCTGAAATAAGTTTTTCATCACTCCCTGCCTTCTCTCATCTGAGGGAAGGCAGGGGGAAGGCCCTTTTTTGTGATCAAGCAAACTTTTTTCTATCTGCTGCTCTTATCCATTATTTTTGCCGCTTGCCAGCCTGAGCCTGTTCCAATCGCTTCATCCCCCCCGCAGGCTGCCTCGTTGACCAACCCGCCGCTTTCTACGCTGACAAAGACTGCCACCAGTTTAACTAACCTGCCACTCACCCCGACACCCGTTCACCCACCGATTATTATGACAACTTCGCCTTTTATCGAAAACACCCTTTCCGCCCTGACCCTCGAACAGAAAATTGGACAGGTAATGATTATTGGCCTGGATGGCACAACGGTTGATCCTGAACTGCGCCAGATGATCGCTGAATATCACGTTGGCGGTATCATCTTATTTGCGCGCAATGTTCAGTCTCCGGCCCAGGTTGCCCAACTGACCAATCAACTGCAAACCATTGCCCGCGAAAGCGGACATCCTGGCCTTTTTATCGCCGTCGACCAGGAAGCCGGGCGGGTGGCGCGTCTGACAGGCGAAACAGGGTTCACAGAATTTCCATCTGCAATGGCCCTGACCGCCATCGGCGACCCGCAAAATGCGCGCCAGGTTGCGGCGGCCATGGCCCTGGAAATGCGCGCGGTCGGGATCAATGTCGATTTTGCGCCCGATCTCGATGTCAACAACAACCCCTCCAACCCGGTCATCGGGATTCGTTCCTTCAGTTCTGACCCACAAAAAGTTGTCGAATATGGCCTGGCGTTTGCGAAAGGCCTGCAAGAAAACGGTGTGCTGGCGGTTGGCAAACACTTCCCCGGTCACGGCGATACAAGCGTCGATTCGCATATTGACTTGCCGCTTGTCCCGCATGACCGCGCCCGCCTTGACCAGATTGAACTTGTCCCTTTCAGAGCGGCCATTGAGGCCGATATTGCTGGCATTATGTCGGCCCATGTTACGTTTCCAGCCATCGACGATACGCCTGGCCTGGCTGCAACTTTGTCGCGCCCTGTTTTGACGGGTTTGTTGCGCAATGAACTCGGTTACAACGGCCTGATTTTCACCGATTCTCTCGAAATGGGCGCTCTGGCCGCGAATGGCTACCCTCCCCAGGTTGGCGCGCCGCTCGCGCTGGCCGCCGGGGCTGATCTGCTGCTCTTTAATCGTGACCATGCCATGCACCGCGAGGCTTTTGCCAATTTGGTGGAGGCCGTCAGAAGCGGCAAAATCGCTCAAGCGCAGCTGGACGATTCGGTCAGACGGATTTTGGCGGCCAAACAGCGCTACGGAATCCTGACTCCGGTTCTTGTGGATGCGGAAGCGGCCAGCAGCCTTGTCAAAACAAGCGAGCATCTTAACCTTGCTGCCAACCTTGCTGCCAGGTCGATCACCCTGATTCGCGATCCGCAAGCCTTGATCCCGCTCGATAAAAGTTTGGCGGCCCTTGTCCTTGAAGCCCCCGCCTTGCGTGGACAGGCTTCCGGCTTCGGCAGTACCATTCTGGCCGTCGATTCTCAGCCGACCCGCTCTCAAATTGCCGATGTAATTCACGCGGCACGCGGCGGCCGCCTGGTTATCTTTCCGGTCTATGACCTTGCCCTCAATCCGCAGCAGCAGGAACTCATTCAGCAGCTGATCCAGGCGGGCAACCCGGTTATCGCGATTGTGTGTCGCAACCCATTCGATATTGTGCGCCTGCCGCAAGAGGTGACGGTCTTGGTTTCTTACGGATTCAACTTCCCGGCCCGCGAAGCGCTCAAAGAAATTTTGGCGGGCACGCTTCAGCCGATCGGCGTCCTGCCGGTTGATCTGCCATAAAATGAGAGGCAGGGAACCTGTTGTGAGTTTGATTTCTTTGAGCTTGCAGGACGCCGATACCCTCCATAAAATGCTTTTAATTTGGAATGCCGCCGCCCATTCCGATTATTTAATCAACGAGCGTTTGCTCGCTTACAACGTAATTCCTTCCACCGGCGAAACGGTCGCGGGCCGGCTTGCTCTCCTGGACGGTGAAGCGGTTGGCTTTGTGCTGGCCTGCGCCCGGCCCGAAGCGCCGCTCAGCCCGCTCGGTTGGGTAAGCGCACTTGCTGTCTGCCCGGCGGCCCAGCGTCAGGGCGCAGGCGCGGCCCTTCTGAACTGGGCTGAAGAGTGGCTCAAGCAGCACCGCTGTCAGCGCATCCGGATTGGCGGTAATTTTCGCCCTTTTGCGCCCGGCCTGCCGGACGCGATGGGTGGAAATCTGCCGTTCTTTGAAAAGCGCGGCTACCAGCCGCCAGCCAGCCAGCCCTGCGAATACGATCTCGCGCGCAGCCTAAAAGAGTATCAACCTTTCTACGCCAAACCGGCCCATGCCGATCTGATCCCGATGCAGGCCGGCCAGGAAACGCTCTTGCTGGAATTTCTCGGTCGAGAATACCCGGGCCGTTGGCAGATGGAAGCCCAAGAGTTTGTGAAAAATGGCGGGAGAGCGCGAGACTACCTTTTGTTATATGTCAACAACCAGGTCGAAGGTTTTTGCCGGATCACCCTTGAAGATTCGGAGCGCCCGGTCGAGAGATTCTATCCACAGCGTTTATCTTGTCCCTGGGGACAGTTTGGCCCGCTGGGGGTATCGAAGGCGCTGCGCGGCCAGGGACTGGGCGGCTACTTGATCGATGCGGCCGCCCTTCAGATGCAATCGCTCGGCGTGGACGGTTGTGTCATCGACTGGACTGCGCTGACGGGTTTGTATCGCAAATTTGGCTTCAATTTATATAACCAGTATCTCAGTTTGTTCAAGACGCCCGGCACTTAGCCGTTTTTATCAGAATCATTCCTGGGTTTCTGGAAGGCAAGGTTTTGAAGATGGAATTCTCCGAAGCAGACTCGATCCTCGCGAGGGCGGTCGCCACGGTTAGCCCGGCTGCGCAGCTTGCGATTCGTCATAAAGGCGAGCTGGTTCACGCCGCTGCCTTTGGTTATCTCGACCCTGAAACTTGCAAAAACCCCACCCGCCTCGATTCGCTCTTTGATCTGGCTTCGCTCACCAAGCTCTTTACAACCACTGCCTTCATGAGCCTGGTTGAGGCCGGTCAGGTCGGGCTGGATACGCCAGTCCATACGGTTTTGCCAGAGTTCGACGGGCTGCGTCCGATTGCGCCCTATGAAAACCCGCTCGACTGGGGAAAAACGGTCAGCGTTAGCGACCAGCCCGGCCAGGTCGATGCCGGAAAAATCACCTTCCGCAACCTGTTAATTCACAATTCAGGGCTGCCGGCCTGGCGTCCCTTCAAAGACCAGCCCGATTCTCAATCTGCGGTACGGTTGGCCTTCGAGACGTTTTTTTCGTACCTCCCCGGCGAGCGGATTGTGTACAGCGATGTCGGGTTGATTTTGCTCGGTTTGGCCCTGGAAAGGCTGACGGGCAGCCCGCTGGAGGAGGTCATTCGCGCGCGGGTCACTTCCCCGCTTGGGCTGGAAGCGACCCGCTATTTGCCGGTTGCGAACGGGCCTTACGAGACCGGCAATATCGCCCCAACCGAATTTTGCGTGTGGCGCAACCGCCGCATCTGCGCTGAAGTTCACGATGAAAGCGCCTGGCGTCTGGGGGGAGTTGCGGGCCATGCCGGAATGTTTTCCAACGCCGGTGAAGTGGCCCTGTTTGGGCAAAGTTTTCTGGATGGGCGTTTGCTGCGCCCCGCAACAATTGCCGAAATGATTCGTCCGCAGGCCCAATTTGACGGTGTGCGGCGCGGAATCGGCTTTGCATTGTGGAGCGCGGACCCGGAAGCCAGCAGCAACCCCTTTAGCCCACGCACTTTTGGGCATACCGGCTTTACTGGAACCAGCCTGTGGATTGACCCGCAGCGTGAGTTGGTGGTTGCCCTGCTGACGGATGAGGTCTATCACGGGCGGACAGGGCGTGGAATTGCCGCGCTGCGCGTCACGGTTCACCAGGCGATTGTCGAACGGATCGGGCCGGCATGATCGTCGTTGGCTTGATGTCTGGCACTTCGGCAGATGGGATTGACGCAGCCTTGCTGCGCCTGGAGGGCGTTCCGCCGCGCCTGGACTGGGAGCTGATTGCGCATATCAATCTGCCGCATTCTGCCCGGCTGCGCACTGAAATATTTGCCTGTTTCCGGCCTGAGAGCAGTTCTGGCGAGCGCATCTGTCGCTTGAACTTTGCTTTGGGCGAGGCCTTTGCCGAAGCGGTTGTGGCTGTTACGGCCCGGGCCGGGTTAAAGCTGACGGAGGTCGACCTGATCGGCAGCCACGGGCAAACACTCTGGCATATTCCACCGGGTCGAGAAGACCTCGCCTCGACTTTGCAGGTGGGGGAGGCCGCCCTGATTGCAGAACGAACAGGCATTCCCGTCGTCAACAATTTTCGCGCGCGTGATATGGCAGCCGGCGGGCAGGGCGCGCCACTCGTCCCGTTTGTGGATTGGCTGCTGCTTTCGCATCCCACCCAGACCCGCGCCGCCCAAAATATCGGCGGAATTGGGAATGTAACCTACCTGCCGCCGCAAGCGCAGCAGAGCGATTCTGGCCCAGACGCCGTTTTTGCTTTCGATACCGGCCCTGGCAACATGCTGATTGATGACGCTGCCCGGCGCGCGACAGATGGCACGCTGACCTGTGACCAGGATGGGCTCTTGGCCGCCCGCGGGCAGATTGACCCGCTTCTGCTCGAAACCTTGTTGCGCAACCCCTATTTTTCTCTCAAGCCGCCAAAAACGACCGGGCGTGAGCAATTTGGGTCCCAGCTTGGCGAAACAATCTGGCAGGATGCCACTGCCCGCGGACTTCCCGCGCCGGACATTCTCGCCACATTGACGGCCTTCACTGCCGAAAGCATTGCGCGCGCCTACCGAAACTTTTTGCCCGTTTTCCCAGACCAGGTCATTCTCTCTGGCGGCGGCGCTTACAACCCAACCTTGAAAGCCATGCTCAGCGAAAGGCTCCTGCCGGCTCGTTTGCTGGCATCGGACGAAATTGGTATTCCCGCAGACGCCAAAGAAGCGCTGGCTTTTGCTGTCCTGGCCTATCAAACCTGGCATCAGCGCCCCGCAAATTTACCCGCTGCCACCGGCGCCAGCCGCCCCGTAATTTTGGGATCCATCACTTTCTAAGAGAATTGCTCTATGCAAACCCTTACCGAACAGGCAAACCCGTTTACCCGCAATATCGATATTGCGCCTACCCTTGAAATGGTACGCCTCATCAACCAGGAAGATGCGCGCGTTGCGGCGGCGGTTGCGATTGAACTGGAGCATATCGCGCGCGCGATTGACGCCATTTCTGAGCGCATGAAGCGCGGCGGGCGGCTGATTTACATCGGCGCAGGCACCTCTGGCCGCTTGGGTGTACTGGACGCCTCAGAATGCCCGCCTACGTTTAGCACTGCGCCTGAGCTGGTAGTTGCGCTCCTGGCTGGGGGCAAGCGGGCCATCACCGAGGCGGTGGAAGGGGCCGAAGATGACTCGCAAACCGGCGCAAAAGAAATAGCGGCCCTGGATGTCTCAGAAAAGGATTCTGTGGTTGGCGTGGCGGCCAGCGGTGGCACGCCGTATGTCTTGGGTGGGATTGCCGAAGCGCGCCGACGCGGCGCTCTGACGGTCAGTGTGGCTTGCAATCGTCCGTCCAAGCTGGAAGACGCCGTAGATATAGGAATTGCGCCCTTGGTGGGGCCTGAAGTCATAGCCGGGTCCACCCGCCTGAAAGCGGGAACCGCCCAGAAGCTGGTCCTGAATATGCTTTCGACCGGTGCAATGATTAAACTGGGCAAAACCTTTGGCAATTTGATGGTCGACGTCCAGCCAACCAACGTCAAACTGCGTGACCGGGCGCGCAATATCGTTGCCCAGGCCTGCGGAGTTTCTTCAGAACGCGCCGGACAGATTTTAGAAGCCTGCGCGGGTGAGGTCAAAACAGCCATCGTGGCCGAGCTTGCCAACCTGCCCCCAGAAACCGCCCGTCAGCGGTTGAGGCTGGCCGGTGGATTGGTTCGTCAGGCCCTGGCGCTTGAGGCTGAACCGCTTTCATGAAACGGCGGGCAGTGGTCGGGGTGGACGGCGGCGGCACAAAAACGCTCGCCCTGGCGACGGAGGTCGAGGGTCAGTCGCCAGGCCGGGGCCTGGCCGGGCCTTCCAACCTCCATGCCGTGGGGTTTGAAGCCGCCTGCCTGGCGATTGAATCTGCAATTTTAGAGGCCCTGGCCGGGGCCGATTTGGCGGCCTTATGCCTGGGCCTGGCGGGAGCCGGACGGCCGGCTGAGCGGGAGCAATTTAGGGCCTGGGCGCAAATCAAATATCCAGGTATCCCGCTCAAGGTGCTGAGTGACGCCGAGATTTTGCTGGCTTCAGGCGCTTCTTCTGGCCCGGCAATGGCCTTGATTTGCGGAACCGGTTCAATTGTATATGGGCGGACTGCGGCGGGTGAGTTGTTGCGAGCAGGTGGTTGGGGCTATTTGTTCGGGGACGAAGGCAGCGGATACGCGCTGGGCGTCGCAATTTTGCGGGCGGTGATGCAAGCCGCAGACGGACGTGGTCAGCCTACCCTTTTAACCGGCCTTGCGCTGGCAAGATTGGGGCTGGAAAACCCACCGGCTCTGGTGCAAGCCATTTACGGAAGCCAATCGCCGCGCACCAAAATTGCCGAGCTGGCCGATTTGGCCGGGCTGGCTGCCACCGATGGGGACGCGGTTGCTATTTCGATCCTGAAAACGGCGGCAAGCGATCTCGCCCACATGGCGCAGACGGTTTATCACCAGCTGGGCGATCTGCCCGTGGCGCTAACCCTGACGGGCAGCACAATTTTGCGGAGCAGGTATTTGTCTGGCCTGTTTCGGCAAAATTGCGATGGGCTTGGGCTGGCTTTCTCTGCCGTTTTGGAAGTCCCGCAACCAGCTGAAAGGGCTGTCCTGCTCGCGCGGAGCTTGATTACATGGCGGGAATTCGGGATGGGATTCTTATCCCGAACTGACGTTACATAACCAGAAACTGATCTGGGAATGGGGCGCGATGCGTTATTTTGCCCATCCCCAGCAAGAAGGAGAGCGGCGACCCCAAAACTGGGGTCGCCGCTCTCCTTTGACTTTTTCAATGGGCGGATCGGACTTCGAGTCTTTTGAGATGTTTAGCCTGAAAGGATCATGTTGAGGCGCTCGGCTTGGGCAATCACCGCGCGCTGGACGATGGCATCCAACTCGCTCTCTGACGAGGCGCAGACATCATCCCATAGATTTTCCACCATCAGGCTTAGTTTATCTTCGACGAGACCGAGCAGGGGAATAGCGGGAAATGAGCGGCCCGTTTTGGCTGCCAATGCCAGGACACTGTGCGGCGGGGTTGTGTAGCGGCCCTGGGAGAGCAAATCCAGCCGGGCCGGCATCAGGTCGAATTTGCTGGTATAGGCATCCAGGGTGGCCGGGTCGGTCAGATATTTAACCAATGCCAGGGCGGCTTCAGGGTTGCGGGTATGTTCCCAAACCACCAGGCTTTGTGCGCCCACAAAAGATGGGCCGGGCAGGGGGGCCGCTGCCATATTCTCTTCCACAATCGCTGAATCGGAGGTGGATGTCAGCAGCCAGGAGCCGCCGATCGCTATCGCGGCTTGGCCCTCCCAAAACGCCTTGGAATGATTGACAGTTTTATCTTCCTGGTTCGCAAAATCTTTGTGGAAATAATGGCGCAAAGCATAGTAGTCTTTTATGGCGGCCAGCGCAGCCGGGTGATGGAAAGTCACTTGTTTCGCAACCGGGTCAAGAAAGTCACTGCCCGCGCCCCAAATCCAACTGCTAATGTTGTGCAAGGTGCTGTACTGTGAGCGATGGAGCGGCAACGCCAATGGCATTTCCCAGCCGCTCGCCTGGATTTTTGCCAGGGTTTCATGAAAAGCCTGAAAAGTTTTGAAGCCAGTCTCTGCATTTACCCCTGCTTTTTGCAACAGATCCCGTCGATAAGCAATGATGACCGGGCTGATAACCCACGGGATGGCCCAGACCTGCTCTTCCGGGAGGGTTTTTCCAGACATCCAGGCGGCGGGCACAAAAGCCTGTGCGCCCCCAACCGCTTCGATTTCTGCGTTGGTGTAGGCGCGCAGAGCGTTCATTGCAATAAAATCGCTGATCCAGGTGGAACCAATTTCCGAGACATCCGCCCCATGATGATAAATCGCCATTTTTACCAATTCGGCCCGCGCAGTTGCCCATTGCAGCCATTGCACGTTGACGTGAATCCGGGTCTTTTTCTCGAAATCTTCGAGACAGCGTTCGAGAAATTCAACCTGAGAATGGGTTGTAAAAATGGCAGAAAATTCAAGCTCTTGTGTCATATTGTTTGTCCCAGCCAACTTTTCAAAGGTAAAAAGCCACTCTGATATTATACCCCGTCTTGCAGGCCCTGAGCGGGGCGTTTTTCAGCGTAGTCGAAGGACCGGTCTGTAAAATTTATTTTCTTAACATCTATAACTGTCATTCCCGTCGGAACATCGGGACGAGATACGAGGAGCCCCCTCCCGCGACGAAGTAATCCCCCAAACGGAGTTTAAGAAGGCCCTGGCGGCCAACTTCTCGGACGGATCAATTTTGTAGTTTTTACCGCGAAGAGCGCGAAGAACGCCAAGAAAAGCATAAAACTTCGCGCGCTTTGCGCGCTTCGCGGTTCGATTCTCAGCATTTCATCAGGACTCGCTGACTATAAGAAAACACTGCGGCCAAAAAATGGCGCGGTTGACTTCGAGAATCGCACATGCTACAATGGTTGAAATCCCGTTTCTGAAGTGAGCATTGTGACCAATCCACGTAAACCCTTACGGCTGAATGTCGGTTTCTTAATCAACTCATCGATTGGCGTCAGCCGTGAATTCTTTTTTGATTCGCTGTCCATCAAATCGGATGACGAGCTTGAGATTGTAAATATTGAGGGGGTTGCAAAAATCAGCCGCACGCCGCAAGGCTTGTTTGTAGAAGCCAAATTTAGCGGAGTGATCTCGCTGGAATGTGTGCGCTGCCTTTGTAACTACCCTCAAACTTTGCACTGGGAATTTAGCGAATTATTCGCGTTTACCCAGGACAATATCACCGAATCAGAACTGCTTGTTCCTGATGATGCCCATATCGACTTGCAGCCATTGGTATATGATTATGCTTTTGTGGAACTGCCCATTCAACCGCTCTGCAAGCCAGGCTGCCGTGGGCTTTGCGTAGAATGCGCTCAGAATCTAAATGTCAAAGATTGCGGTCATCGTCCAGCCCCTGACTCCCCTTTTTCAGCGCTGAAAGACGTCTTCAGCCAGGATGATTGATTTTGGGAGTTGATCCGGACGACGCATAAGATTAACCAGTTGCCTGCTCAGACACTCTGATTTTTAGAGTCGGGCCAATTCGCATGGAGGCTTTCGTGGCACACCCCGAACGACATGGACAACAGGCGCATACGTTAACTATTCTGATTGAGAAAGCCGGTTTGCAGGGCTATTTGACGCTGGAAGACCTCGAGCAAGCCTATCCCAACGTCAATCAGGACGCGGAGAAGTTGACCGTTTTGGTGACCTCGCTCCGGCGGCGCGGGGTGGACATCCTGGATATGGCTGAAGAAACAGCCCTCATCACAGATGAAACAATCGCGCCTGAATTTGATTATGAATCCTGGGCCAATCCTGTCGATAACTTCGAGGTGGGCGATAGCACCGGTTTGTATTTGCGCGAAATGGCGCGCGTACCGCTCCTGACGCACGATGAAGAAATTGTAATTACCCGGGCAGTCGAAGAGGGCCGCGAAGCCGCTAAAACGCTGCTTAAATCCACTTTTTTAGCAGAGAGCCTCCGCCAGGAACTTGAATCGAAGATTGCCAGCGGGCTGGCCGCTCGCGAGCATTTAATAAAGGCCAACACGCGGCTGGTGGTCAGCGTTGCCAAGCGTTATATGGGGCGCGGCGTCCCTTTTCTGGATTTGATTCAAGAAGGCAACCTCGGCTTGATGAAGGCGGTTGAAAAGTATGACCTTAGCCGCGGATTCCGTTTTTCGACCTATGCCACCTGGTGGATTCGTCAGACCATCTCGCGCGCTATTTCAGACCAGGCCCGCACCATCCGCCTGCCCGTCCACATGGGAGATCGCATCCGCCAGATTTACCGCGCCACGCGCGATCTGGAGCAGAAGCTGGGGCGCGCTCCCAACCTAGAAGAAATTGCAAATGTAACCGGCCTTACGCCCCAAAAATTACAGTGGATCATGCGAGTCAGCAGCCCGCCGATCTCGCTCGAAAGCCCGGTCGGAGATGATGAAGATTCGGAGCTTGGTAATTTTATCGAAGATGAATTCAGCCCAACCCCGCTCCACGCTGCCTACCAGTCGATGCTGCGCGACAAACTAAACGAAATTTTACAAGATATGCCCCCGCGTGAGGCGCATGTCTTGCGGATGCGTTTTGGCCTGGACGATGGCGTCGAATACACGCTCGAGGAAGTCGGCCAAAAATTTGGCCTAACGCGCGAACGGATTCGTCAGATTGAAGGCAAAGCCCTGCGCCAGATGCGTCATCCGCGCCGCTTAAGCCAATTACGCGAATATTTATAGAGAGAATCAAAACCTTGTAGTAAAATATGTCCATGTTTCTACCGTCGATGCCCATGTCTGGCCCGCAAGGCTTGCAATTCATTACCAGGTGAATTGCGAGACGGTTCATACCGTCTGATCTGATGCTGGCAGCCGCCAGCATTTTTATTTTCAAAAAGTACGGAGGTTCGAAATGCCCGAAAACATCCTGATTGCAATTGCCTGGCCGTATGCCAATGCCGAAATTCACGTTGGCAATATCACCGGCTCGCACTTGCCCGGCGATATTGTCGCCCGTTACCATCGCTTGCGGGGCAACAACGTGCTGATGGTCAGCGGAACCGATTCACACGGGACCCCCGTCACAATCCGGGCCGATGACGAAGGCAAACCGGTTGAAGAAATTTACAAACAATTTCACGATACATTTCTGGAAGTTTTCAAGGGCTACGGCATCACCTACGACCTTTTCACCAGCACCCATACTGAAAATCATTTTAAGGTGGCCCAAACCATCTTTTTGGCCCTTAAACAAAATGGCTGCCTTTACACCGAAATCCGTCCGCAGTGGTATTCTCCTGCCGCGCAAAAATTTCTACCCGATCGTTATGTGGAAGGCAGCTGCTATCTTTGTGGGTACGAAGGCGCCCGCTCAGACCAGTGCGACCGCTGCGGTAACGTCCTCGAACCCGAAAAACTGATTAATCCGCGCTCGAAAATTGACAACAGCACGCCCGAACTGCGCGACACCGAACATTACTTCCTCGATCTGACCAAACTTGAAAGCAGCGTGACCAATTTTCTGCGCGCCCGCCAATCCTACTGGCGCGAAACGGTCAGCGGTCAATCCCTCGGCCAAATCGAAAGCGACGGCCTCAAGCCGCGCCCAATTACCCGCGATCTGGATTGGGGCATCCCCGTCCCTGAAGATGGCTGGGAAACCAAACGCATCTACGTCTGGTTTGAAGCCGTGATCGGCTATCTTTCAGCCTCGATTGAGTGGAGCAAGGTTTCGGGCAGCGGCGAAGCCTGGCGCGAGTGGTGGACAAACCCTGCCGCCAAATCCTTCTACTTCATCGGCAAAGATAATATCTTCTTCCATGCCGCCTGGTGGCCGGCCCAATTGATGGGGGCCGGTTCGACCTTTATGAACCTCTTTGCCGGCGAGGAAACCCCGCTGGTTTTGCCTTATGATGTGCCCGCCAACCAGTTTATGAACCTGGAAGGCCAGAAGATCAGTGGTTCACGCAATTGGGCCGTCTGGGGGCGCGACGCCCTCACCCGCTACGACCCGGACGCGCTGCGCTACTACCTGACCATCAACATGCCCGAAGCCCGCGATAGCGACTGGGCCTGGGACGAGTTTGTGGCGCGGAACAATAACGAACTGGTCGCCACCTGGGGCAACCTGGCCAACCGGGTTTTGTCCTTCTCCTTCAAACATTGGGAGGGGCATGTTCCGCTGGTAGATTTGAACCAGCTCCGCGCAGCAGACCGTAACCTGCTGGCCGTTATCGAAGCCGGATTTGAGACGGTCGGCGGTTTCTACGAGAGCGTCAAACTGCGCGATGCCCTGCGCGAAAGCCTGCGCCTGGCGACAGAAGTTAACCGCTATCTCGACATCCACGCCCCCTGGACCGCCATTAAAACCGATCGCGACTCAGCCGCCCTGACGATTTACACCGCCCTGAAAGCGATTGATTCGCTCAAGGTGCTTTTTGCGCCGGTTTTGCCTTTTAGCTCAGAAAAATTGAACTCTTTCTTCGGCGCTGCAAGACCCCTCTTTGGCGAGCAATACACCGAAACAGTGAGCGATTCTCTCGGCCAACATAGCGTCTTGCGCTATCGCCCGGCCTCGCAGGCCCTAACCTGGCAGCCCAGCGACTTGCAGCCAGGCGCTGTGCTTGTTCAGCCCGAGCCGCTCTTCAAAAAACTGGATGAAAAGCTCGTTGTTCCCGAAGAACGCGCCCGCCTGGGCCAGTAAAACCAAAAGAGATAACAAAAAACACCCGCGCGGGTGTTTTTTATTTCCTCCAGGCGACCACACAATTTCTGCCGCTGGATTTGGCCTGGTAAAGGGCCTGGTCTGCCTGGATGATTAAGGCTTCGGGCTGATCGCCATGATCGGGATAAATTGAAATCCCAATCGAGATGGTGGCCTGCAGGCTTTTCTCCTCAAAGCGGATCTGGGTTTCTTCAAAAGCCTTCCTGATGCCTTCCGCGCGTTTCGCCGCCACTTCCAGGCTGGTATCTGCCAGCAGAATCACAAATTCCTCTCCGCCATAGCGGCAGGCAATATCACTTTGACGGGTCTGGTTGCGCAGCAATTGCCCCAACACGGCCAGCAATTCATCCCCGGCGGTGTGGCCGTGGGTATCGTTGAACAGTTTGAAATGATCGATATCGAGCATGATGACCGCCAGCGCCGATTCTTTCTTTTTCATCCGGTTGATTTTTTTCGGGAAACTTTCATCCAGGTAGCGCCGATTGAATAAACCCGTCAGAGAATCGCGGATGGCCCGCTCGCGCAGTTCTTCCTGTAAAGACTCGACTCGTTTCAGCTGCACCTGAAGTTCCTGGTTTGTCTGTTGAAGGTTTTCTTGCGCATCGCGCCGCTCCAAAATTTCATGGCGCGCGGCCTCGTAGAGCCGGCTATTTTCAACCGCAATCGCCGCCTGGCGGGCAATGGTTTCGATCAGCCTGATCTGATCCTGATTGTAGTGATTGGGCAGGTAAGATTGGATCGAAATGACGCCCACCACTTTCGTTCGCACGATCATCGGCACTCCCAAAAAAGGAGCGGGTCGGGGTTCCGCCGATGTGAATAATCTGATATTGCGCGATAATTTGCGGGTCGTTCGTATCGGGCAGATAAAGCGTTTTGGCACTCATGATGACTTCGCCGGTCAGGCCGGGCGAAACGCGTAGATCGCGGGCAGGCAGGGTTGTAAAATCGCCCCGGTCGTAAAAAAGCGGGTAGTAGATGAGATGATTCGCCTCATCATAGATGGAGACATAGAATGAATCCATCGCCAAAAACTGGCGGCATTTTTCGAGCAGGTTGCGCAGAACCTGGTCTGTATCCAGATTGGCCGATAGCTCCAGACTCGCTTCGTATAGGAGAGTCATCTCATCGGCCCGGCGGCGGGCGACGTCGTACAGGCGGGCATTGTCAATTGCGATTGCCGCCTGGGATGCGACGATTTCGAGGGTTTGGATTTGTTCCGGGCTAAATGCTTTCGGTTGATAACTTTGGACCGCCAGGATACCGGTTACTTCATTTCCGTGAAACAAAGGGATCGCCAGGCAAGACTGGACCGGTTGGCTATTATTGTGTAAAGGGTGTCCCTGATACTTGCTCTCTTTGCCGCAATTGGATAAGTGGATGGTGACGCCGCGCTGAATGGCCTCGTTAAGAATATACTCCTCGCTGGTTTCATCCAACACCAAATTTTCTTTTTCTTCGCCTCTGTCATTAAACTTGATAAATTTAACCTGTTTTGCCTCCTGGTCGTGCAGGCCGACCGCAAAGACGTCAATCGGGGCGATTTGCTTGCACTTTTCCATGAGTGAGTTTAAGACAGCTTCCAACTCAATTTCTTTGGTCAGAGAATGTCCTATCTCGTACAAAACGGACATTTGGACTGCGCGTTCCCTGCTTTCCTGCTCTGCCCGGATTCGTTCTTCAATTTCCTCTTGAGTTGCGCGGAAAAGCCGGGCATTGTCAATCGCTACGCCGATGCTGGCGGCAATTGTATTTAGCAATCTTACGTCGTCATCTGAGTAAGCAAACTCATCCGTGTAATTTTGGAGGCTGATCACTCCCACCGTTTGCTGGCCTGAGATGACGGGCACGCCCAGCCAGGTTTTCGGGTAGCCATACTTCTCCGCAAAAATGGCTTTGTGTCCAAATTTGGGGGCGGTCGCGCGGAAATCACTGGAAATTAAGAGCGGTTGGCGGGTCTTCAGAATGTGCGAAACAAGCCCCTCGCCGTATTGGAGGGGCGGCGGGCTAACCCGTTTTCGATCGATCGTCCAGTATGGAACCTCAATATATTCCGCGCCGTTGCTGTGCAGGGCAATCAGCACCGAGCGGACATTGAAGGATTGCTCCAGCTGCTGCCCAACCAGAGAGACGAGTGAGCCCAGGTCCAACTGGGAGGCGGCTGCCATGCTGATCGTATTGACCATCATCAACTCGTCCAGGCGGCGGTGCAGAATTTCATCGATCTCTTTCCGCGCGCTGACATCCTCTTTGATCGAAATATAATTTACGATCTGCCCATATTGATCAAAGAGCGGCGCAATCAAGGTTTCTTCCCAGTAGACCTCGCCATCTTTGCGGCGGTTTAGCATATCTTCTTTCCAAAGCCGGCCCGCTTTGATGGTTTGCCACATTTCCTGATAAACCTTCTCAGGGGTCAGGCCCGATTTAAGCAGGCTTGTTTTCTTCCCAATCGCTTCTTCGGGGCTGTAACCAGTCAGACGGGTGAAGGACGGGTTGACATATTCGATAATCCCGTTCGGATCGGTAATCAAAACGCTGTTCGGGCTTTGGCTGACGGCCCGCGTCAGGTTCTGGACTTGTTCCTTTTGACGGATTTGTTCTGTAACTTCACGCATAATCAGGACGTAGGCCGTGATGTTTTGCGGGTCTGCGCTGCGGGCCGGGTTGACCGTTAATTCGTACATTTTCTTTATGTTTTGCCGGGTCAGGCCGATTTCTCTACGCAGCGATTCGCGGCTGCCGGCCTCAGCCCGGATTTCATCCCAGCCGGGGATAAAGTGGGAAAGGCTCTTGCCCATATCCTGGTCTGAGATTGCGAGCGTTTGGCGGGCGCTGGCGTTTGCATCGCTCAGATTGCCCGATTCATTGGCAACCAGCATGATTTCGTTCATCAAATCAAGCGCGATATCGCGGGCGATGGGTGCGGTCAGTTTCCACTGATAGCGATAGAGCGCCCAACCGTTGAGGAGGGCCGTCAGCATTAAAACATGCGGCCCATAGTTGTAACCATTAAATAATAAACGTCCCGTCGCCAACAGCGCAATCAAGACCGCCGGGACGATTTGGCCGATGCTGAGCAGCAACGTTTGCTTAAAGTAAATCCCTTTGCTGTTGAGCAGGGTCACAAATTGAATCCCAAACAGGGCAAGCGCCAGCAGGATCGAGTAGCTCAGGAGTACCCAGAACCACGGCCCGTTGTCATAGCGGAGCGTGCTGAGGAAGTCTGCGCTCTTGATGATTTTATAGTTGCTGCGCACAGAATCTGAGAGGGCCGGCAGCCAGACAAAGAGCAGGTTAAGACCAGGGATGACGCATAAAAGCCCAATCCGGGACTTGTTGATCAAGGAGGCGCGCTGGGCATTTTCGATGGTAGCAACCAGGATTGCAACCACTGCAAACGGCAAAATAGAGAGGCGCAGCCGCATCAGAAGAATCTTGCTCTCCAGGGGAGCGATTAAGACATCCAGCCCGGCCAACATGCTGAAAATCGCCAGCAAAAACATGGCGATCCAAAATGGAATCGCAGCAGCGCTTGCCTGGCGGCGGTCGAGAACATATCCCCCTACCACGAGAAATAAAAAAGCGGTCAGAAATAGATGAAAAGCCAGCAGATTAGCAACCATTAACCATTATTATAAGCATGAACATTCGCCTAATCCATCTACCATAATTGTTATTTTCGCCGTGGCGTTCGCGTTTTTCAGGCTGTCCCAAATTGGCGGTCGCCGGCGTCTCCCAGGCCAGGCACGATATAACCTTTTTCGTTAAGATGGTCGTCGATTTCTGCCAGGTAAATCGGCACATCCGGATGCTCCGCTTGCATCCGGGCAATCCCTTCAGGCGCGCCAATCAGCCCGACAAACTTGATTTTCTTGACACCCCAGCGCTTAAGCACCTCGACCGTGGCCGTGGCCGACCCACCGGTTGCCAGCATCGGGTCGAGAATCAGGCAAACCGAAACGGTCGGTTCTGTCGGCAGCTTGTTGTAATATTCGACCGGGCGCAGGGTTTGCTCGTCACGGTAAAGCCCAATATGCCAGACTTCGGCTTGCGGCATTAATTCCCAAACTCCTTCCACCATCCCCAGTCCGGCCCGCAGGATCGGCACCAGGCCAATTTTCTCTTGCAGTTGGTAAGTGACCATCGTGGTCAGCGGGGTTTCAATTTCGAGCGGGGTAAGCGCCAGGTCGGCAGTGGCTTCGTAGACCATCAGCGCCGCAATTTCTTGCACCAGTTCTCTGAATTTTTTGGGGCCGGTTTGTTTGTCGCGCAAACGGCTTAGTTTGTGCTTGACGAGTGGATGTTTGGATTCATAAACGTTGGACATGACGCGCTCCCTCGGCTGAGTTTTTCTCAATTATAGCTGTTTCTTGTGCCGGGAACTTGCTTTGCGGTACACTTGGGTAAAATCATGGAGGTTTGTTATGGATTATCGCAACCTTGGCAGGTCAGGTTTAAAAGTTTCGGCGATCGGGTTGGGAACCAACCGCTTTGGCTCTCCGCATGTCCCGCAGACCGCGGTTAACGACATGATCGATGCCGCGCTTGATCTGGGGATTAATTTTATCGACTCGGCAGATGTTTACACCGACGGCCAATCTGAAGTGACCCTCGGGAATGCCCTCAAGGGCCGCTGGGATAAGTTTGTCGTGGCGACCAAGTTCTTCTGGGCCACCGGGGCCGGCCCCAACGAGCGGGGCGGTTCGCGCTATCACATGCTGAACGCCGTCGAGGCCAGCCTGCGCCGTTTGCAGAGCGACCATATCGATCTGTATTACCTGCATCGCTGGGATGAGTCTACGCCCATCGAAGAAACCCTGCGCGGGCTGGACGACTTGCTGCGGATGGGCAAAATTCGCTACATTGGCGGCTCTGATTTTGCGGCCTGGCAGCTTGCCAAAGCCAACCTGCTGGCCGAGTTTCGCGGATGGACAGCTTTCGCCGCGATGCAGTCGCACTATCACATGCTCGAACGGAGCGTGGAACGGGAAATGCTGCCTTATTGCGCCCAGCATGGGGTAGGCTTTGTGCCTTATTTCCCGTTGGCGGGCGGATTTTTAACGGGCAAGTATCGGCGCGGCGAACCTGCTCCGGCGGGTTCGCGCGGTGAGAGCAGTGAATATGTCAAAGCGTACCGGACTGATGCCAACTACGACCGCCTCGATCGGCTGCAAGCCTGGGCCGCCGAGCGCGGCCACAGCCTGGGCGACCTGGCCCAGTCCTGGCTGTTGGCCCAGCCTGCGGTTTGCTCGGTCATCTCTGGCGCAACCCGGCTGGATCAGATTCAAGCCAACGTGCGCGCGGTCGAATGGCAGCTGAGCGCGCCCGAACTCGAGCAAGTCAACCTGCTCTTGAAAGACTGAGGCCCAGCCATGCCGGAAACCTTCCCCCTTGCGCTCGTGACGGGCGCTGCTCACCGCCTGGGCAAAGCCTTTGCGCTCTGCCTGGCCCGCCAGGGATATGCGATTGCGCTCCATTACCACCGTGCGGCAGACGAGGCCGAAGCCACCGCCAGCGAAATCCGCGCCCTGGGTGTCCCGGCTTTTCCCCTGCAGGCCGACCTGACTCGCCCGCAAGAAATCGAAGCGCTCTTTGAAAAAATTGACCGTCTGTGCGGCCCCGCTGCCGGCCACCCGCCAATGGACGAGCGCCCCGCGCTTGCCAGCCTGAGCGTCCTGGTTAACTCGGCGGCCATCATGCCGCGCGGCAACGTCCAGACCCTGAGCGCCGCCGACTTTGACGCGGCGATTGCGCTCAACCTGCGCGCTCCTTTTTTGTGCGCACAACAGGCCGCCCGCCGCATGAACCCGGGCGGGCTGATCGTCAATATCAGCGATATTGGCGCGGCCAAAGCCTGGAGCAGGTTCCCGGCTTACACCGTCAGCAAGGCCGGGCTGGAATCGCTCACCAAAATCCTGGCGCGCGCCCTGGCCCCCCAGCTGCGCGTCAACGCCATTGCGCCGGGGCTGGCCCTCCAGGCCCAAGACATGCCCGATGCCGAATGGCAACGCCTGGTCAGCCGCCTGCCGCTTAAGCGCCCGGCCCTGCTCGCGGAACTCACCACCGCCCTCGAATTTTTGCTCAAAAACGAGTATATTACCGGTCAGACCCTCGCGATCGACGGCGGCTACAGCCTGGTTTGAACCCTGGCGCTGCCGCCTGCCGGCCTACGCTTGCCTGAGCCGGCCCGCCGGCGCAAGCCCGGCGGATGCAAGAACATTTTCTTTAACGTTAGGAAACCTTATGCCTGAAACCCCAGCCTTGCTCGCCGAAAAACTAAAAACCGAAGGCGAAAAAACCACTGTTTTTTTGAGCCGCCTGACCCCCGCCCAATGGCAGCAGACTGTTTACGCTGCAGAAGGCATCTGGACGGCCCGCAGCATTCTGGCCCATTTCGTCAGCGCCGAGCAGGGATTTCTCAAAATCTTTGCTTCCATCCGTGAGGACGGCCCGGGCGCAAGCGCCGACTTTGAGATCGACCGTTACAACGCCAGTCAGCAAGCCCGCCTGGCCGAAGTGGCCTGGCCGGAACTTCTGGCCCACTATCAGCTTGTCCGCGCTGAAATGGTCGCCTTTGCCGCCGGGCTGGAAGCAGCCGATTTGCAAAAGACGGGCCGCCATCCGGCCCTCGGAATCACTTCTTTGGGCGAAATGCTCAAAATGGTCTACCTGCACAACGCGCTCCACCTGCGCGATTTGAAGAAGGCGCTGGTAGGCAGTTCCTAAACCTGGCCGCCCGGCCTCAATCCTAAAAAAACATGATTCTCTCCTTCCTTCGCCCCTCTCATACGATCCTGGCCGCCCTCAGCTACCTGCTGGGCGCATCCCTGGCGCGCTACCTCGGCCTGGAGTTTTCCCTTCTGCCCTTTTTGCTCGGCCTGCTCTGGCTGGCTTTTCTGCTGAGCGCCGTCAACCTGCTCGATGCGGCCTATCGCAACCCGGCGCAACCCTACCTGCCTGAGCAAAGCGCGCCCCAGCGCGAAGAATATCGCCGCAAACTTCTCCTGCTGGCCACCGGGCTGCTGACGGTGGTTGGCGCGCTGACCGTCCCGCTGATTGCCCTGCACCTGGCCGACCTGCTCGTCCTGGTGATCTTGAGCCTGTCTGCTCTGACGGCCCTGGCCTACGCCATCCCGCCCGTGCGGCTTGCCAATCGCGGCCTGGGAGAGTTTGCCCTGGCCATCCTGGTGGGCTGCCTGGCCCCGGCCCTGGCTTTCAGCCTGCAAACTGCCCAACTTCATCGCCTGCTGCCGGCCTACATTTTTCCGCTGACCTTTTTGGCGCTGGCCTGCTTCCTGGCCCTCGATTTCCCGGCCTTTGCCACAGACCAAAAATACGCCCGTCGCACACTGCTGATCCGGCTCGGCTGGCAGGCCGCCATGCCCGCCCACAACGGGTTTTTGGCCGCAGCCTACCTGCTGCTGGCCGCCATGCCTTTCGTGGGCGTGCCTTTTGGGCTGGTTTGGCCGGCCCTGCTCACCATCCCGCTGGCCGCTTTCCAGGTGTATCAGTTCCGGCGGATCGCCGGTGGTCAAAAGCCGCTCTGGCCCTTGCTCACTTCAACGGCCCTGGCCTTGTTTGGCCTGACGACCTACTTGCTGACGCTGACGCTCTGGCTGCGCTAAACGCCAGACCCTGCCTGTTTAAATGAAAAGAATTTTTCATGACTGAATTTTTGACCCTGCTCCCGCCCGATTCTGCTCGCGAGAAATTGCTCTCGCAACTGACTGCCCTCAGCCGGTCCACCGTTATCGAAAGCGAGTCGGCCCTTGGCCGCGTCAGCGCCGAAGATATTTTCGCGCCGCATCCGCTCCCGGCCTTTGCCCGCACGACCGTCGACGGGTTCGCCGTCCGTGCCCAGGACACCTACGGCGTATCTGAGTCGCTGCCGGGCTATCTCAAGCTGATCGGCGAAGTCCCGATGGGCAGCGCGCCCGATTTTGAGATCGGCCCCGGCCAATCCGCCATCATCCACACCGGCGGGATGCTGCCCAAAGGCGCCGATGCGGCCCTGATGCTCGAATATGCCCAATCGCTGGGAGATGAGATTGAAATCCTGAAAGCCGTCGCCGACGGGGAGAATATCCTCCGGGCGGGCGAGGATGTCGGCGAGGACCAGCGGGTCATTCGGCGCGGCACACGCCTGCGCCCGGCAGAGATCGGCGGCCTGATGGCCCTCGGAATTACCAGTTTGCGCGTAGCCAACAAGGTGCGCGTCGGGATAATCTCCAGCGGAGACGAAGTTATCCCGGCTGGTGGCAAGCCCCGGCCTGGTCAGGTGCGCGATGTCAATACCCACACGCTCGCGGCGCTGGTGGCGCAGTCGGGCGGGCAGCCGCTCCCGTTCGGCATCCTGCGCGATGATTTTGGAGCGTTGCAAGCTGCGGCGGCCCAGGCCCTGAGCGAGTGCGATGTTTTGCTGATTACGGCCGGTTCTTCGGCCTCGACCCGCGATATGACCGCCGATGTGATCAATACCCTCGGCCCGCCGGGCGTGCTGGTGCATGGCATCAACACCCGCCCCGGCAAACCGACGATTTTGGGCTTGTGTGACGGCAAAGCCGTGATCGGCTTGCCGGGCAACCCGGTCAGCGCGCTGGTCAATGGCTACATGCTGGTTGTGCCGTTGATTGAAAAGCTGCTTGGTCAACTGCCGCGCCCGCGCGCCACACTGCGCGCCACGCTGGCGGTTAACCTGGCTTCGCAATCTGGGCGCGAAGATTGGTGGCCGGTGCGCCTGCGCCCTGAAGGCGGCTCGTTTGCCGCGGACCCCATTTTTGGCAAATCCAACCTGATCTTCAGCCTGGCCGCCGCCGACGGGCT